>NZ_QGMZ01000017.1 GCF_003173335.1 Methanospirillum stamsii | reverse complement strand
ATAAGGTAGCCATTCGTTGTACATCTGCCATCGTTTTCACCTGCCTATCCCCTCCTTTTACATACGGAGGGAATTGATCTGTCTCCTTAAAATAGGGTGGTCAAAAACGAATGGGCGCGGCTTTATATGCCTCTGGTCAAGAAGGGATGGGCGTTAACAGTAAATGTTGGGGCATTAGGCTCCGGACCATATGGTAAAGCAAATGTCGAGACCATTGCAAATCTGAACCCGGATCTTTTAATTTTACGCGACATGGGTTCAGCTAAAGAAGAAACGGATAAATTTCTAACGCAAATCGAATCAATGGGTATTCCAGTTGTGGTTTTGCAGTACCCGGATTGTTACGAAAATCCTAAAGTTGATACAATTTATGATGAGATAGAACTTTTAGGTCAAATCTTTAAAAAAGAAGATAAAGCGGAAGAAATTGTAAAGACAATGCAGGATGCCGTTGATGATGTAACCAGTAAAACACATGACATCCCTGAAGATGAAATAAAATCCGTCCTGTATTTTGGAGCACCAACCAGTGCACTCACGAAAGGTGGTGTTGGCCAGGCATTTGGTCTTGGAACGGTTGAAGTTGCACAGATGGAAGATCTGGTCAATGTAAGAAATGTCTACCAGGATAAAGGGAATAACCTCATCTCTTCAGAACAGATGCTGGCACTTGATCCTGATGTAATCATTCTTCCGACCTGGAGTGGGTATCATCCGCCACGTCAGTTATACGAATCAAATTATACAAATATCCAGGAAATGCGGGCACTGAAAGATGGACAAGTGTATTCACTCACCGCAACTCCCTGTAAATCAGAACGTCTTGAATTCCCGATAAACGTAATGATTGCAGCAAAGGCTACTTATCCAGATAGATTCGCCGATGTTGATTTGAAGACCTGGATACATGACTACATCGTAAAATTGTATAACACCGATGAAACGATGACGCAAAAAATCATGGATGCACTGATGCTTGAATACCTGGAGATTGTGAACTGATTCGGGAAAAACCTTCCCAATTTTAAGAGAGATATCTATGAAACTAATTATCTGTGGTAAAGGGGGTAGCGGAAAAAGTACCCTAACAGCAATGCTTGCACATGAATATGCCCGAAAAAATTTCCGGGTTTTAGTAGTTGATACAGATGAATCCAATATTGGTCTTCACCGGCTCATTGGAATTGATGCTCCTGTCGACCTGATGGAATATTTCGGGGGGAGACCAGGTATGAAGGAGAAGATCATGGCTGCTGCTCCGGATTATGCAAAAGTAAAACTTATCGAAGAACCATGGAAATTTGACTCAATTCCAGCCGATTATGTTTCAAGAAAGGATAACATTGCATTAGTATCAATCGGAAAAATTCAGCATTCTGGAGAAGGTTGTGCCTGCCCAATGGGTATGCTTTCCAGACAATTCCTGCAGTCATTACAACTTGCTGAAAATGATATCGTAATTACCGATACGGAAGCAGGGATTGAACATTTCGGACGAGGTATTGATGAAGAAGCAGATGGGATCCTTATGGTTCTCGATCCCTCATTTGAGTCAGTTGGACTTGCAGAAAAAATTACAACCATAACAGATGGAATGGGTATATCTTTGTATTTCATCTTAAACCGGGTTAATTCAGAAATGAGTGCAACAATTCGTAAGAAGCTTTCTAAACCAGGCAATATTATTGCAGAAATTCCTGATGATCCAGATATTTTGTCAACAGGTCTTTCTGGTGATGCAATCACCCGCCAGTATGCCCCAATTGAGGCGTTGATAAAAGAAATTCCAAATAATTAATTTTTTAAATTTCTTTTTTTGTTGAAAAAAGTCGTAAATTATTATGATATTATGAAAATAGACTGGAATGAACAATGGAAAACGATGATGTCGGATAGCATGAATAACAGGGGAGATTCTGCTGCGATATCATGCCCACGTTACTGGGACACTCCGGAAAGAGCACGAGATTATTTAAAAAACTATGGCTGTGATTCAGACATTAACAAAAACCGTGAAAAATTGATCCAGGAGTTACACCTCAAACCGGATTCGCAGGTTCTTGAGATTGGCCCTGGGCCGGGAGTTCTGACCATCCCAATGGCCCGGATGGCAGGACAGGTCACCGTAGTAGAACCATCAGCGGGGATGGCAACAGTACTTCATGAACGGATAGAATCAGAGAACATCCAAAATATTTCTCTTATTCAAAAGCGATGGGAGGATGTTAATCCGGATGATTTTGATAACAAATTCGATCTTGTTCTGGCATCCTATTCTCTGGGAATGCATGATATAAAAGCCGCAATAGAGAAGATGAATTCAATCTGCCAGGAGAAGGTAGTCCTGTTCTGGCATGCAGATATCCCTCAGTTTGAACTGTTATATTCCATGGTCTGGCCGGATTTATTTGGAAGAGAATATATATCCGGTCCAAAAAGTGATGTTCTTTTTAATGTACTGTATGAAATGGGGATATATCCCTCCGTTGAATATCATGAATTCATCCAGAAACAGACTTTTTCATCTATCCAGGCTCTTGAAGACTATTTCAGGTATCAACATTATCTGGAACTAGACTCATCAGTTTCCGGATTCCAGAAATACTTTGAAAAATTCATTCAGGAAGAAAACGGGGTATTCACCCACTATGAACGATTGCCCGGCATGAAATTTCAATGGAAGGCAGAGAATAATTAACAAAATGAACAATTTTAACCACTAAAAATTTCGAAAAAATTAACAGGGAAAGATAATATGTCTAAACTCTTCAACGCAATCATAATTCTTACTCTGATTCTCGGAGTAGGTATCGTATCGGTATCAGCGGAAAAAGTTGTCACAGATAGCAGAGGAACTTCGGTAACACTTCCGGACCAGATATCCCAGGTTATTACCATTGGAGATGGATTACTGGAAAGTGTCATGTACAAATTTGGTGTCCTGGATACTTTAGTTGGTGTCGGCTCCAATGGCCTTACTACAACTTCCAATTATTCATTTGAGACAACATCGGGTGAAAAATTTGCTATTGATGGTGGAATGAACACCATTGGAGCGTTATATCCGGATATTGCAAACCTTCCTGTCGTTGCAGCTTACAACTCTCCCCCAAATTATGAGATAATTGCAGAATTAAAACCGGATGTGGTAATTATCCGTGCCGGGGACTGCACATTTTACCAGAGTGATGAGTCGATGAAAAAAACCGTTGAACGGATTGAATCACTTGGAATTCCGGTTGTAGTTACCTATGGACCGAACATGAAAGGACGGGACAACAATAATGCAGATGTTTCTGCAATTTCGGATGAAATAAAAATCCTTGGGCAGGTATTTGACAAACAAACGGAAGCAGAGGAATTATCAGGGTACCTCGAAACACAGGTGAACCTCATTAAAGAGAGAACTAAGGATATTCCGGAAGATCAAAAAACCACGGTATTATTACTCGGTCTCTCACCAGAAACCAGGAAAAGTGGTGCTGCAGCGGATGCATGGGGAACAGATTCTGTTGAGTCATTTTTTGTTGAAGAGATTGCAAATGCAAAAAACGCTTACAATGAACCCGGACAGATTGTAAAATTAAATGCCGAACAGATTCTTGCCCTGGATCCTGATGTTATTTTACTGCCTACCGACTGGGGATTCCACCCCGCACGGGAATTATATGAGGCCCCATATTACCAGATGCTTCAGGAGATGAGAGCAGTTAAAGATAAAAAGGTCTATTCACTGCCATGGTTGCCATCAAACTGTGATAAAAGACTTGAATACCCAATCGAAATGATGATTATCGCAAAAGCAGCATATCCGGATAAATTTGCAGATATTAATTTAGGGGACTGGATTTCTGATTTTTATCAGAATGTATATAACGTAGATGAAAAGGGAGCAGAAACGTTATTATCTGCCCAGTGGTTAGATTGGACAGTAAATAATTAAATTTTTTTCTTTTTTTCACGATATTACACTCAATCTCTCCTACCGGAGAATTTTTTTTAAAACGGTTAGCGAATTTTTGTATAATTTAGGGAAGACGCAATTATTCAATGAAATTTTGGTTCACCCTAATATGACCCAAATTATCAAAATATACGTATCACTGTTTAGAAAAAAAATATCAAATTTGGAAAAAAGAACGATGAATTTACAAAAGAATTTCAAAGAAGATACTAATACGAAGGTGAGATTATAAGCACATTAACAAGATTTCAAAAATATATGGTTGGCAGAAAGTATTTACTTCCTGCATCACTCGTGATATCAGCGATAAGTTCCCTGCTTGGCATTATACCTCTGATATTCATATGGCTTATTATCAGGGAATTCCTCAATCCGACATCGGAAACATCGCAGACCCTCATTAGTACCTATGCATGGTGGGCTGCCTTTACAGCAGTAGCGGGCATTGCCATTTATTTCCTGGCCCTTTGTATTTCCCATCTTGCTGCATTCCGGGTAGAGGTCGAGATGCGAAAACAGTCAATGGAAAAGATAGTATCTTTTCCCCTGGGATTCTTTGATAACAACACCTGCGGACGCATCCGGAAGATTATCGATGATAACGCCTCTACAACGCATATGTTTCTTGCCCATCAACTCCCCGATTTAGCAGGCAGCATCGTTGTACCGGTTATATCACTGATTTTGATCTTTATCTTTGACTGGCGACTCGGTTTAGCCTGCCTGGTACCTCTTGTCATTGCTTTTGGATTAATGAGCTTTGCAATGGGAGTCAGGGGACGATATTTCCTGAAAATGTACATGGACTCGCTTGAGGAGATGAACACCGAAGCAGTCGAGTATGTTCGTGGAATACCTGTTGTAAAAGTGTTTCAGCAGACCGTCTACTCTTTTAAGAATTTTCAAAAGAGTATAATGAACTACAAAGAGATGGTTTCCAAACATGCGATCTCATGGGAAAACCCAATGACCGCATATATAGTGGGCATCCACAGTTTTGCCTTCATACTCATACCGGTTGCCATCCTCATGATCGGTAATTCCGCGAACTATGGTACCATCATTGTAAATCTTCTCTTTTACATCCTCCTCACTCCTGTCTTTGCTCAAAGCATCATGAGGAGCATGTATATCAGGCATGCAATGCACGAGGCTGAAGAAGCTATCAACCGAATTGATGAACTTACCAATGTACAGCCCCTGCCGGTATCATCAAGCCCGAAACCCCTACAGGGAAATGAGATCCGGTTTGAAAACGTATCGTTCAGGTATCCCGGCAATACGGAGAAAGCTATCGATAACATCAGCTTTACCGTTCCCGAAGGAAAGACGTTTGCTCTGGTTGGTCCGTCAGGTAGCGGGAAGACCACCATTGCACGTCTTGTTCCCCGTTTCTGGGATGTAGATGAAGGAAAAGTCTTCATCGGAGGAAGTGATGTAAAGGAGATTAACCCGAAGGAACTCATGCAGAACATATCATTCGTATTCCAGAATACCCATCTTTTCAAAGTCAGCCTTTTTGATAATATCCGGTACGGCAATCCTGATGTAACCCACGAAATGGTTGAATCTGCACTGGAAAAAGCACAATGCAGAGAAATAATCGACAGATTGCCGCAGGGACTAGATACTAAGATAGGAACAGAGGGAACATACCTTTCCGGAGGAGAACAACAGAGAATAGTATTAGCCCGTGCCATGCTAAAGGATGCTCCCATCGTGGTACTGGACGAGGCCACTGCATTCACCGATCCAGAGAACGAGCACCTGATACTGGAGGCACTCGGAAAACTCACAGAAGGCAGGACTGTGCTCATGATCGCTCACAGACTTACGAGTGTAGTGGACGTTGACACTATCCTGGTTATCGAAAACGGAAAGATAGCCGAGCAGGGCAATCATCAGGAATTGCTAGGAATGAATGGCATTTACACGAAGATGTGGAATGAATATCAGAGATCGGTTCAATGGACTATAGGAAGGGAGGCTGCCCATGTATGAATATTTTATGAGGAGGCTGGCCCTCTCAAGGGACGGAGCTAAGGACTTCGTTAAGGGAACTTTTACGACATTCCTTCTCAATTTTGGATTGATTCTACCTGCAGTGTACGTTTTCCTGTTCCTTGATGAATATCTCGGACCACTGACGGGACAAGCAGGAGTTGTCCATAATGATATCCGGTACTACATTGGAATAGCAGTCCTGTTTATTTTTATAATATGGATAATTGCAAAAATCCAGTACCGGAGCACATACATATCTATCTACGCAGAGAGTGCTAATCGCCGGCTGGCATTGGCTGAAAAGCTTCGCAAGTTACCGTTGTCTTTTTATGGAAAAAAGAACCTTTCGGATCTGACATCCACGATTATGCAGGACAATACGTTACTTGAACACACATTCTCTCATGCAGTGCCCCAGCTTTTTGCATCTGTCATTTTCCTGATAATCATCGGAATCATGTTGTTTTTCTACAACTGGATGCTGACACTAGCTCTGTTCTGGGCGGCTCCGGTTGCCTTAGCGGTTCTCCTTCTCTCTAAAAAGATCCAACACAACAATCACAAGATCATTTACGATAAGAACAGGGACGTCAGCGAACATATCCAGGAGGGGCTGGACACAATCCAGGAGATAAAGGCATACAGCAACGAAGGAAAATATATCAACGACCTGAACAAGAAGCTTGATGATTACGAGAAAAATCTCATCCGTGGAGAACTACTCCTTGGTATTCTGGTCAACAGTGCTAAAGGCATACTGAAATTGGGACTTGTAACCGTTATCCTGGTCGGAGCAAATCTGCTGGTAGCAGGTGATGTGAATCTCTTCACATACCTCGTGTTCCTGATCCTCGCAGCACATATCTTCGAGCCCATCAACGAAGTATTCAATAATCTGGCTGCTTTGTTCATGCTTGATATCCGGATTAACCGTATGAAAGAGATTGAAGCTTTACCTATTCATACCGGCATGACGGAATTTACTCCGGAGAATTTCGATATCGTGTTCGAAGATGTCGGTTTCTCCTACGAGACCGGAAAACAGGTTCTGCAGAACGTGTCTTTCACTGCAAAGCAGGGTGAAATTACCGCCCTGGTCGGACCATCAGGGGGTGGAAAGAGTACATCGGCGAAACTGGCCGCCCGGTTCTGGGATGTTAATTCCGGCAGGATACTGCTTGGAAAACAGGATATCAAGAAGGTAGATCCCGAAACACTGCTCAAGTATTACTCGGTGGTATTCCAGGATGTTGTCCTTTTCAACACTTCGGTTATGGAGAACATACGTATCGGAAGACATGGAGCGAGTGATAAAGAAGTCTTGAGAGTTGCCACATTAGCACAATGCGACGATTTTGTGAGTAAATTGTCTGACGGATATCAGACCGTCATCGGTGAGAATGGTGAGAAACTTTCCGGCGGAGAAAGGCAGCGTATTTCCATTGCCCGGGCACTGTTAAAAGACGCTCCCATCGTGCTGCTTGACGAGGCAACCGCCTCTTTGGACGTGGAGAACGAGACAAGAATTCAGGCAGGTATTTCAGAACTGGTCAGGAATAAAACCGTGCTCGTAATAGCCCACCGGATGCGTACCGTTGCCAATGCTGACAAGATTGTAGTGCTCGAAAATGGTATGGTAAAGGAGAGCGGCAAACCGGAGGAGCTTAAGAGTGCTAATGGAACCTTTGCAAACATGGTAAGAAGACAGATGAAGACGATACCCGGAGATGTGGCTGGATGACCAGTCTACCTAAGAAAAAACCTCACATGTGATGAAGGCAGTTCATTGAATATCAGATCAATGTGATAGATATCCCTGGAGAATCTTGCCATAAACGGGCTCATCCGTAGCTGAATATGGACATTCTCATTTTTTTCTCTGCCAGGATTATATCCGTTATTTCCGAAGCCAAAACATTTTAGTACAATGTATTAGCCAACCTAACCACAGATTTTAATTGTTGTGTCGAATCTCTAGACTTCAACCGAATAAGATATTCGTCAAATTCTAAGTATTAAAAATACTTGTAACATTTCCTTGACAACGAGAAGAAGTAAATATGGAACAAAAAATCAAAATTAAAAATGGCAGTATTCAGGAAACTCTATTGTTGCCTTTATGGGGGAGAGCATATGAAACAAAGAAGAATAACCCGAAATTAATTGATAAAAAAGCCGTGGAGATTATTGAAAAAATTGATTATGACTTTTCAACTATCGAAAAAACTCAATCAATGTCACAGTATGGCTGGGTAGCACGTAGCCTGCATACAGATAGATTAGCCCTTGAGTTTATAGATAAACATCCTGAGGCCACAATTGTCAATATCGGCTGCGGACTGGACACCACCTTCAGCCGGATTGACAACGGCAAAATCATTTGTTATGAACTTGACCTGCCAGATGTAATTGCACTCAGGAAAAATTTTTATGAAGACAGCGACAGACACCAAAACATTGCTTCTTCATTTTTAGACACTGAATGGTTTGAGAAAATTGTTGTAAGGGATGGTTTACTATTTCTGGCCGGGGGTGTGCTTTATTATTTCAATGAAGAACAGATCAAAGAGTTTTTCATTAAAGCATCTGACCATTTTAAAAGATGTGATTTTTTCTTTGATTCACTGTCGCCTATGGGAATGAAAATTGCGAAAAAGCAGGTATTAAAAAAAGGTGGCATGGGTATGTCTATGGATTGTGGTTGGGGACTGAAACCGATAAAAACCCTTGAAAACTGGGATAACAGGATCAAGGTCATAAATACGATACCTATGCATAAAGGCATGTACAAAGGACTTCCCTTTCGTACAAAAATGATTCTCTTTATTCCTGATATGCTTGGTGTATGTTCAATTGTACACATAAGAATGGGATAAAAGATATATAATGCAAAGAGTGTCTCCCATACAAGCAAATTTTGGAAAAACAGTTTATTTAATAACCTTCATCAATGCTGACAAAAATGTGATCCTCGAAAATGGTATGGTAAAGAAGAGGGGCAAACCGGAGAAGTTGAAGAGTACTAATGGAACCTTTGTGGACATTGATAGAAGACAGATGAAGACGGCACCCGGAGATGTGGTTGTATGACTCCTGTATAATGTACCGACGTTAAAATAGAATCTAATCAGTTTATTATTAATTAAAACTGTGTGAGTAATATCCTTACAATACTCATTGTATCTTTATGAGAGAGGAGAGCCAATTTAATGTTTTCCTCAATTTGGATTACACAGAGTTCTATATCCTTTACAGGAGACACATGCGGTGAAAAAAGAAAACAGTTGTTTAAATTGGGTTAAGGAGAAAAGATGATAAGCCTGGAGGATTCAATAGAGATAAACACGACCGTTGACCATCTTTACGACTGGTTGATGAACCTGGATAGGAATTTTCCCAAATGGAATGCAAACCATGGGAAATTCCTGAAGGTCACAGGTGGTAACGCTGTTGGAGATATCATCTATTTTGAGGAGTGTGTGGAGGGGATCTGGTATAAAATAAGAGGAAAAATAACGGTAATTGAAAAAAAAGACGATTTTTTCACGATAGAGTTTAGCACCATGTCGGGCATCGGAACGATAACATTCATTGGGCAAAAATCCGATGCCGGCTGTATATTTACTCATATTGAACGCTTTGGTTCAAGGAGACCTCTGGTTGGTGGGTTGATAAATTTCATGCTCTTTAAGGTGTTGGCCAGGAAAAAGGCCAATTTCGAACTGATATTAAAGGATATGAAAGAAGACAATGGTAACCTGAAAGCATTATTAGAAGAACCAAAAGCGAAATAGACCCTTCCCTGAAAAATGAGGCAGATCCATGATTGTCAATGACAATGTGAGATGGTACAAAATTTTATATTCTACTGTTTTTTTCATTATTTTAGCCAGACTGCGAATAATGTGTAAAAATAAAGGAACCAGCATTACGGGACTTCTACCCATTATTAAGATACTTTATACCCTCAATCCGGTAATCTGGATAACTGGTATCATCGCAATGTATGTTCACCATAGTATTGTAAAAGTTTAGGAAAAATTCTTCGTAGAAAGATTCAAAGATTCTTATATTCAATATTGCCAGAGAATTAGAAGGTACATCTGAAACCAGGAAATATTATGCCGGATATGATCATTGCATTGTTTTTAACGACATTGGCCGGGCTTTCCACTGCGATAGGAGCCATGATGGTCTTTGTAATGAAAGAGCCCAAAAAGCACTTCCTTTCTCCTGCTCTTGGATTCTCTGCAGGGGTTATGATATATATCTCCTTTGTTGAGATGCTTCCGGATACTATAGAGAAAGTCGGCGAAGGAATGGCAATAGTGGCTTTTTTTATGGGGGTAATGATCTTCGCTCTCATTGATTTCATGATACCCAAAGATTATAATCCTCATAATTTTTTTCGGGTGAATAATTCTAAAAAAGAAATGGGATCGGAGACAATTGGAAATTCCTCATTGATGAGGACCGGCTTGTTCACTGCATTAGCCATTGGTATTCATAATTTCCCTGAAGGAATTGCTACATTCGCAACAGCACTCTCTGATATAAACCTAGGTATAGTAATAGCGATTGCTATCGCCCTACATAATATACCTGAAGGACTATCGGTTTCTGTTCCAATTTATTATGCCACAGGCTCAAAAAGGACTGCATTTAAATATTCTTTTCTGTCGGGTGTGGCAGAGCCGGTTGGTGCCCTGATTGCTCTCCTTGTTCTGATGCCTTTCATGAGTGATTTCCTGTTATCCATGTTATTGGCTTTTGTCGCTGGCATAATGGTATATATCTCTATTGACGAGATAATTCCGACAGCCCACAGTTACGGAAAAAGTCATGTTGTCATTCTGGGATTTATCTTAGGTATGTTTGTAATGGCAGTCAGCCTTCTTGTATTATGAAAAAATTCCATTTCATAACCCAATGCTGCAATATTGAAAAATGAAAAATTGCACCCTAATTAAAAATAGGTCCCAACAAACGACTTTATTTTAAAACCCATAATTAGCAATACAAGATACTAAGTCATGCGTTCGTATCATCACATAACATTAATAAAGGCCCATAATGCAGGGAAAAATAATTTTTGACCTTTTTCCTTAATTATATATTGCCCGAATTGGGGCCGGCTAATGAGCCAACTACACGCAATACAAGGGAGAAAAATATTTCGCCCATGATATTCATGCTTCTTTTAGCTAGAACATACGTGTAAAAAATGAATCTTTTCATTTTATACAGATAATGGTTAAAAAATAACCATATAGGCTTTTTTAAGTAAAAATAAATAGAAATAAATCGAACAATTAAACAAATTATGGTGAGTTAATGAAAGAAAAATTGTCGATGTGTGCTATCCTGATTTGTTTTATCTTTATGACCTCTGTTCTTGCTGATAATTCAGGAACACAAATACATTTCACTGATGCAAACGGAAGAGAAATAACCCTTGAAAAAAACCCAGAGAGGATCGCGTTTAGCAGTTACATGATTGCAGAAGCAATAAAACTCATTGGAGCATGGGATAAAGTTGCCGGAAGGGACGGATACATTTCCGATCCGAAATTATATCCAAACCTTGATACTATTCCTGCAATCAGTGATTCAGATGGCCATAGCCATATGGATTTTGAAAAAATTGTAGAAATAAAGCCCGATGTCCTTATCATGCCAGCGAAAAATGACAACACGAACCAGGATGATGATCAACTTGTTATCAATTCGCTCGAACCTGACATCCCGGTAGTATACATAGATGTTACCAATCCAGATACATTTAATGAAAACTTAAAGAATTTAGGTAAGATTACGGGAAAAGAGGAAAATGCAGAGAGATATCTTGATTTTTACAATGGAATTATGAATCAAATAACTGAAAAGAGCTCTTCAATTCCTGATACTGAGAAACCAAACGTTTTCGTAAAAGCAGCCGGATATACTCCGGACCAACTCTGTACAAAAGGCAATAAAGAGGTTATCTGGAACCAGATATGTGATATTTCGGGAGGAAAAAGTATTTCATCAGATTTAAACCAAGGATGGACTGATGTTGATCCGGAATGGCTAGTGAATAAAGATATTGATGCAATTGTGGCGGAATGTTGGGACCAGTTATATCCGGGAACATTTGGATATACAGCAACAGAACCATCGCAGAAAAAAACCAGTGCTGACAAAATTATTGCAGATATTGCAAATTTGGAGGAATTATCTCAATCTGATGCTGTAAAGAATAACCGGATTTACCTGATGCATGATCCCCTCATGAATACTCCACGGTTTATCATTGGTACAGCCTATCTTGCAAAATGGTTCCATCCGGAACTTTTCCAGGATTTGAATCCGGAAAAAATTCATGAACAATACTTAGATTTCCTGGATGCAGATTATGATCTTGATGTGGTAGGTTATGCAGGATATCCCTAACTCATCCACATTTTTTAACCAAACAATTTCAGGGATAGATTTTTATTTCCCGTAAAAAAGAATCATTCGAATATGTAAAATGACACATTTGCGATTTTCGACTTTAAATGGATTAATATGCCAAAAAACGGATAATAAATTATGACGCAGAATAAATTAAAAAATTTAGAACTGTTTACCCCACCTGAAATACTTCCAACACTCATCACAGATTTAACTCAGGGAATTGATACATTTTCCATATTATATCATGCAACCCGCCTGAATCTGTTTGATCACCTTAAAGAGCCTAAAAATGCATCATCCCTATGTGAAAGTGTCGGAATTAATACCAGAATCGGGGAAAAATTTCTTAATTACCTGGTGGGATCAGATTTTCTACTTGAAAAAGACGGAATTTATTCTCTTTCAAAAACTGCTGAAACATATCTGATTACTGATTCTCCTTATTATCTGGGGAATTATATTGCATACTACTTCATACATAAACTATCAAATCTTCCTCCTTACGATGAATTTCTGAAAAACGGACCTCCCACAGACCCAAAAAAGATGTGGGTGTTTGATGAAACAAGTTTTGCTGCTCTAACCGAATGTGCAATATCCGGAACTATTCAACGAGTACTTGCAGAGATGAATACGGTGTTGCCATTTCCTGAAATTCACCGGGTACTTGACCTTGGTGGGGGACACGGATTATTCTCTATTGCATATGCCCGGATGAATCCGCATTCAACGGTAACATTATTTGATTTTCCGGAAACTGTTGAACGTGCAGAGAAAATTATCGCACATTATTCTTCCGGAAACGTGATGATTAAACCCGGAGACATGACGAAAGACGATATCGGAACAAATTATGATTTAATTTATGTTTCAGACTCACTTTATCTCCCCTATCCGGATTTAAAGAATGTCCTTGATAAAATCTATACCGCGATAAATCCGGGAGGCTTTTTTGTTATGAAATCAGTATTCCTGGAAAAACCGTTAAGAAACTCTTCTAGATCAGCACTCATTTTTGATCTCATGACCGGATCAATGAATGAAAAAGATCATGTCTACCAGATTCAAACGATGGAAAATCTCTTGCAGGAGACAGGATTTCAAATCTTATTACAGAAGAATATTATGGATTTGGAAGACAAAGCAACGCTGATAATTACCCAAAAACAATAAATTCTTTTTTTAATTCCTCTTTTGAGAATCACTCGAAAACAAAAAACGGAAATTTTTTTAATTCAGGGATATGCATCCAATCCACCTGTGCTGAGATCATAATCAGCCCCAATGTACCGAGTCAGATATTCCTGATGAATCTGTACTGGATCAAGGTCAAAAAAGAGATCCGAATGCAGCCATTTTGCAAGGTATGCTGCCCCAACAACAAATCTGGCGGTTGAAACAAGCGGATCATGAATGAGATAGACCTTTCCATTGGTTACTGCCTCACTACTTGAGAATACATCCATGGCTGATATTTCATCTATGATCTTCTTCCCATTTTCTAATTTATGGGATGGATCTGTAGCCTGGTATCCAAACGTTTCCGGATAATAGACATTCCAACATTGAACAATAATATCATCCATGTCCTGACCAATGAGCCATTCCGGATCAACTTCTGTCCATGAAGTAGGAAGTGTTTTTGATATACTGTTAGCTCCGACAATATCCCAGAGTTGGTTTGTCATTGTCTCTTTTCCTCCCCACGTAGCAAGTTGATCCGGTGTGTACCCGGCTGCCTTGAGAAAGATTTTCGGTTTCTCACTGTCCGGAAGCGATGAAGTCTTTTCACGTATTGATCCAATTACCCGGTCAAAAAAATCAAGATACTCATTCACCTTGTCCCCTGTTCCGGTAATTATCCCTAATTTTTCAAAATTTTCTTCAAAAGTATCAGGATCATTGAGATTTAAAAAGACTACCGGAATTTCAGGCTCCAATGAATCAATCATCTGCTGAATGGTATCTTCACTGGTATCCCACTTATCAACTGGCATTATCATAACATCTGGTTTAATCTCCATAATTTTCTCAAAATTGAGTTCATATGGTACATTAGGAGAACTAATGGACGGAATTGAATCAAGATTGGAATAAATGACCGGATCTGAAATATATCCATCTCTTGCTACAACTTTATCCCATGCTCCGGCAAGTACCAGTGGTTCTCCAATCATATATCCGGTAAACCCAATTCTTTCAGCAGGTTTTTCAAGATTAACCGTTCTTCCAAGAGCATCGGTGATAGTTACCCCACTATCTGCCGCAGAAGAAATACCGATTAACAAAAACACTAACAATGAAAACAGTAATAACTGATTTCCGATACAATTTAAGTTCAATCGATCCATAACATAATATTTTTTTTCTTTGGATCAGATATCACCAATCCAAAAAAATTTCAGGAACCGGACAGAAAATCTGAACCTCCAAGACTAAAATATATTATAATTTGAACAAATGAATACTTACCCAAAAATTTTCAAAAATCAGGTAACATGATAAGGATTTAAATATTTTTTCAGATATTTACTTCCCTCAATCCCGAAATATTGTAATGAATCATTCCAGAATATCCGACTTGAAATGGCAATATGTGGAAATGGAATTAATTTTACATCACCTATCAGGGGTTGAATCAGAGGATCTCCAACAATCACATCAAATGATCCAGAAGAAATAAGATTTTCCAAACCATCTTCTGAATTCAAATGTACATCTCCGGGAATTGAGAGAGTTGAATCCATTTCAAAGAATGAACAAACAATGACATCACTGAATCCAAAATCAGAGATTAGACATTCTCGTAATGAATTCCCGATTACCTGATCTGCAACTATGCAGGCCGTGCCATTATTTTTGGATTTATCTAAATCAAGATTATTTAACCGGATTCGAGATTTAGAGTCCTTAATACATTCTGAAATAGTGACTGAAAAAAATTTTGCTGCTGATTCACCGATTGGAACACCCGTAACATAAGGAATTCCATATTTTTCTTCCATATACCTGGCAGCGGCAAGACCGGAACGTGAAACAACAAGATTCAATTCTGCCTTTCCAGATTGCATTATTGCATCAATTTTGCTGTTACCACCCCAACATGAAATAACCGTGTAACCTGCATCATTAATGAAAGAACAAAGACTCCTTTCCGGGTCATTATTTCCTAAATCGAGCGGAGTTGCTCCGATAATATTTACAGAATTTTTAATTTTCTCTCCGGATTCCAGAATAAAATTCTTTGCAATGGCAAGAAAAGCTGAAGATGCTCCGACATCATAATAATCAATTCCGTTTGCATCAAAAGTAATTACCGGAACTTTTGTTGAAGTTCGGATAATATGAGCAAGGGCCTTAAAATCAGTTCCGATTACCGTGGGGACCGGACTTCCGATAAGTGCAACAAATCGATTATCACTCTCACGAACAATCTTGTTTATCTTTTCAATGAAAAACTGGTCATCCCCGATTACTGCATCAATCTCCCGAAGTCCTGAACTGTAAACATGTGATGAAGATCCAAACCACCGTGGTTCATCATAGGCAGTAAAATTCCCGGTACATCCTCCGGCATCATGAATAACAAGGATTCCATCCAGGGAAAACAGAGCTGAACAAAATCCGGAATAATCGGGAGAAAACGGAGGTAAAAATACCGATATATTATCCATTCAAATCACCAGGCCGGAAGCATAAACCATAGATTTAAAATCCTGTGGGACATCAGTCACGGCATCCATCTCATGAAGTAGTGATATCAGACCAGAATACCCAAAGGGTTGTTTTTCCAGACCCCAGGGCACTGTTTTAGCTCCAGGGCAATAATATCCTGCATCAAACCCGATGGCGTAATCCGTATGTAATTGCATATCCCGGGCATCAGCCATTTTCGGATGACTTGATGAAAAAACTTTCATAGAGGGATTGTGTTTTTTTAACCATTGTACATGCGTTTTTTCCCATTCCTGAACAGCATCAGCAAATATATATGGAACATCAATGCCAATTTCCACAAATGTTCTTGCCAGTTCAAATGGAGCAGCATTCGCAGTTGAACCTACAGCAACCGAAACTGATTCCCCATGGACATCAGTAAACCACTTTGTTGTATCAATGGCCTCATCCCGATAATCATCCAACTCGAATGATTCATTGAATGTTTTTTCAAACATGTGGTACATCCCATCAATACGCTCAATACCATATGAATGGTATGCCGAAATCCAAGGGATATTCAAACGGTTTTTTAAATCCTGTGCTGCAAGAATTCCTGCTGGTTTTATGAGAAGATTATATGATGAAGTAGCCATTACCTGAAATTCTTCATAAGATGAGTAATTTGTAATGTGCCGAATTTCCCGGTCTTTTGTTTGGCATAGTACTTCATAAAATTCACTGGTTTCATCTATGCTAGCAAAATTTCCAAGAATATTAATTGAATCGTCATGTTTGGCAGATGGTTGCAAAAACTTGTATACCGTCTCCTGGACTTTAAGGGGGGGTGCATTGGGCGTGTGCATGCAGATAGGATCCATTCTGCATAATCGAACTGGAATCCCTGTTTTTCTCTCAATTTCTGCTACCAGGTTATCATAATCCGAACCAAGGAGGTCATCTATACAGGTACTACAGATGATTAAGGCTTTCATCCCAGTACGACGTAATATCTCCTCGGATACACGGGGAATGTTATCCATATATGCTCCGGATACAATATCAGTTTCAGATAACCGATAACAAAAAAACCTGTCCCAGAAACCGAGATGAATTCCTGCAATTGCTGCATGACGGGCACATCCGGACGGTGAAACAAAGAGCATCGCTGATTCAGGAACCAACAGGGCAACCCTTACTATTCCCCATCCGGCTGATGTGGGGGGACAATAATGGAGACAATCGGGTGATAATCCAGGGGGGTGAACTGATTCTTTGGAAACCAGAATATCATCCAGAGATATAATTTCCGCTTCCATCAGTTTTCCTTCCCGGTTCCAGCAATTTGTGAGGCAATCTCAAGAAAAGAGCATGAAATTATACAATTAACATCTCCCTGGATCGGAGTCATGTTTCGCTCTTCCCAGTACTGGATACTTGACGAACGAGGGATATTCCCGATAATAGGACTATCAATTTCTTTGGCAAATTGAGTTACTATCTCTTCTTCATTCTCAATGTTACGGCAATTCATAATAAGTCCTTTCAATTTTGCATAATTCCGATTTTCAAAGTTATCCAGAGCTTTTTTGATATTATTCGCAGCATAAAGTGACATCTTTTCTCCGGATGTAACAATAATGACCTCATCGGCATACCCCTCACGAAGAGGCATGGCAAAGCCTCCGCAGACAACATCACCCAGAACGTCGTACAAAACGAAATCCGGTTTGAAAATTTCATAAGCCTGGAGAGATTCCAGAGTGTTGAAGGTTGTAATAATTCCCCTACCGGCACATCCAAGACCCGGAATTGGACCTCCGGCTTCAACACATACAATTCCATTATATCCTACAAGACTAATCTCATCAAGCGAAGAACATGAATGAAATTCCCGTAAATAATTCATAACCGGAGTAACTCGTTGACCATTTGTCAGATTTATAGTTGAATCAGCTTTTGGATCACACCCAATCTGCATAACCCGGTACCCAAGAACTGACAATGCTGCAGATAATGAACTTGTAACGGTTGATTTACCAATCCCACCTTTCCCATAGATTGCAATTTTTTTCATGACGCAACCTCATTTCCTGAATTATTTCCGGATAACGAACGATGGAGAGGATTCGAAACAAGCGGAATAATCGCTTTAAGATGGGCGTTATTGTGAGGAATTGAGAAAATACCAATATTCATTCCATAGGTGGCATTCAGGTTATTCTCTGATAATACCTTGTCAGATTCACCAAAACAACTATTCCCATCACGATCCATAAGAAGTGCTTTATCAGAGAGATACATTGCATGTTCAGGCTGATGTGTTGTCATGATTATTGCAAGGTTTTCTTCTCGTTTCAGAGAGATCATAAGATCAAGAACATGATACTGATTCCGGTAATCAAGTGCCGAGGTAGGTTCATCAAAAATGATACAATCAGCCTGTGATGCTAATGCACGGGCAATGAGAACCATCTGTTTTTCTCCTCCGCTTAAATCAGAGAAGATCCTATCTGCAAATCCTGCCATTCCAACTTTTTCCAGGGATTCACGAGCACAATTCCAATCATCATGAGATGGAGAAGAAAACCTTCTGATAAACCGGGTCCTTCCCATGAGGACCATTTCAAGGACAGTGTATTGAAATACACTCTGGTGAATTTGAGGCACATATCCAATATGGCAATTTTTCTTTTCTTTATCCTGCACTAGTCCATTAATATAAACAGAACCGCCGGAAATCTGATGAATTCCAAGCAGACATTTTAAGAGGGTTGTTTTCCCAGTGCCATTCGGACCTAAAATTGAGAGAATTTCACCATTATTTACGTTAAAATTTAAATTTTTAAAGATGGTTTTTCCTGTTCCATACTTAAACATTCCATTTTTCATTTCAATATTCATTCCAACCACCATTTTGATTTCTTTTCAGGAGATATCCAAAAATAACCACACCAACAATTGCAGTTAATATCCCCAGAGGGATCTCATAAGGAGTTAAAGTCCGGGCAATGGTATCAACAAAAGCAAGATAAGCGGCCCCCAGAGAGATGCATGCAGGAATCAGAAAGAGATGATTTGATCCTACTATCATTCGTGCAATATGAGGGATTGCAAGTCCTACCCACCCAATAATTCCACTAACAGATACTGCCAGAGCAACAATTACTGAAACACAAAGAATTATTATCCATTTATCATACTCAACGTTTACACCAAGGGCTCTTGCTTCCTGATCACTTTGAGAAAGAACATTGATTCTCCAACGAAGTCTCCACAAGATATAAACGCAAATAAGAAACGGGATAACTATTAACCCGAATTTCTCATAATTAGCAGAGATGAGACTTCCCATGAGCCAGAACACAATTCCGGGCAATTGATCCTGAGGATCTGCACATAATTTCAGGAGAGATATCATTGCAGTAAAAAATGCACTGATAATTACACCGGCAAGAACGAGAACCAGAACGGGTGTGACACTATCCTTTCTTGCAAGGAAATATGCAGCCAGAACTGCCAGGTTTCCAAATATGAATGCGAAAATAAATATTAACAACGAACTTTGAGACAATAACATGGCTAATACGCCACCAAATCCTGCACCTGCTGCTACTCCGAGAATATGGGGGCTCACCAGAGGATTTTTAAAAATACCCTGAAAAGCAGCTCCGGAAACAGCTAATCCTGCTCCAATCAGCATACCTATTAGCAAACGAGGTAGACGAAGGTTAATAATTACCCGTTCATCAATTTCTGGCCAGAAAGGTGTTACCGGATAAACCTGCGAGATAAGAATCCCGAATACATTCTTAATATCAACAGGATATCTCCCACAAACAAGTGAGAAAAAAAAGACTGCCAATGGAAGAAGAATAAAAAAATATGGAGAACTCATCAGAGTTCTCAGGTTGATTCCAGGCATATCAAACGATTGCGTTATTCAAATTCGTGAATAAAATTTCCTCTATTTCTTCATCATTAAGGTCATAATCATAATAAACCTTATAAAACTTTTTCATATCCTCCCGGAGATTGAAATCAAAGAGTTCAGGATGTTGAATTTCCATTAACCATTCCCACATCAGAGGAGATTCCTGGTTTGGTGGATCCCACCGATACCCGCCAAGGGGAACTTTGTAAACACGTCCATTCTTCACCGCATCAATTCCTGCCCAGTCCTGTCCATCAATACGGTTTTCAAGAATATCCTGTGGAGTTAAATCATCAAAGTTACCAATATAGATGATCTCCGGATCCCAATTGATGATCTGCTCCATACTTACCTGGGTACTTGAACCAGGGACTTCTGAAGCGACGTTTTTAGCACCAGTAAGTCCGAAATAATAATCATTGTAAGTTCCGCTACCACTCACGGTCAGTTGATCACCATAAGGAAGAGAAAGAACGCGAGGTTTATCAGTTTCAGCGATATTTGCGGTTTTTTCTTTAATTTTCGCACTCATACCCTGCTGATAGGTAATCAGATTGTCAGCTTGTTCCTGCCGGTCTAACACTTCTCCAAATAATTTAATCCAGGTTTCCAAGTCCTCCTGAGTACCATACTTAAGACAAATAACTGGAATCCCGGCATCTTCCAAGGGTTTGTAAAGTTCTTCACCGTACTGTGCCCACTGGAAAACAACATCAGGATCCAATTTCAGGATTTCTTCAACATTTGGTTCAAACATACCTCCCTGAATGAAATTTGTCTCAATGGTAAGCAGATCCGGATCCATCTTCCCAAGAATTCCATTTTTAATAGCAGCCATAGAAGAGGGATTCATACCAACCAGTCTGCTCCCATCACCATCTAATGTATACACCATCGAAGCAGCGGGTATTGGTATGGTAATTACCCGTTCCACATGTTCAGGAATTGTCACCATCTCTCCCCGTTGATCTAATACCATTTTTGTACCGGAGTTATCTTCAGCACCCGATACTATCATACTAAAGCAACTAACAAGGACACCTAAAGAAATTATGAGCATTAAGAGAGAACTTTTACTTTTTTTCTCCCTTTTACTATATTTTCCGTTCATCTCGGTTTGACTAACCATCGATTACTATCTAAATTTAGGTTTTCAATAAAATACGCCAAAATATTTTTATTTTGATGCAATTCAAAAAAAATGGAGTAATTATTGGCAGTCAATAAAAAATTCAGGAAATGAATATTATGTTCATTGGATTAAATTCGCCCATGAGATCAAAAATCTCAGAAAATTATACTTTTTTAATTATCCATTGAATTTGTAAACTTATTCAGGGAATTTTTCATGATAATGATAATTTGCCAAATCCTTCAAACCAAAAAATGAACAATTTTCGGCCAATCTATATCATAATCGAAAAAAGAAATTTATATCCAGGGAAAAACGGACTTCAATTGCTTAAGTAATTTAAAAAAGCAATAATAATCCGAATCTAAAAACGCGATTGAATTCTCATCCGGATGATTTCTATCGAAACAAGCAAGATAGCAGATCAGATAAAAGACATGAGCGTTGCTGAATCTGAAATATTTAGGAAAACAACAAGCACAGAAAGATTTCATCAGATTATCGCAGAAACGGAAAATGTCAGATGCTAATCCAATTAAGCCCTCTAACCGGAAAAATTTACCCGGAGTAAAACCAATGAAAAATATACCTGAAGTAAAGAATGATTTTGGAAAGTTATACGAAAAACTGCTCACGAATCAGGAGAAAAACCTGTTTATAGCGGCAATAGAACTTGGAATCTTTCAGGAACTCTCGAACTGGAAAAGTACTGAAGAACTGGTGAAAAAATTAAACATCAATCAAAAAAATGCAGAAGTTTTTTTGAATTCTCTGGTTTCACTAGATTTAATCGAGAAAAAAAATGGTAGTTTCAAAAATCTGCCTGCAGTTGAGGAATTCTTTGCGGAAAAAAATGATAAATACCTTGGAGATAGCTTTCTGTCCTATTATGATTACTATAACATGTCCTCAACCCAGATTTGCGAACTTGTGAGAAACGGTCCGGGAGATGGGGAGATGCCCAATATCAATTCAGAAGATCTCTGGACAGAACATGCAAGGTTAACAGTGAATTTCCTTCGTGCAGGTATGGCACAGCTTGCAATTCGCCATGTATCATCATTGCCGGAATATCCAACTTTTCGAAGGATGCTTGATCTCGGATGCGGTACCGGGGTCTTCGGGACATTAATCACTATGAATCACCCCTCAATGAAAGCCGTTCTCTTTGATCGTCCGGCTGTTCTCCGTGTTGCACAGGAAGTAATTGATGAATATGAAATGGGCGATAGAGTACAGGTTACAGGAGGAGATTACATATGTGATCCGATTGGTGAGAATTATGACCTGGTCTGGGCCTCGGAGACACTCAATTTTGCCGGCGAACATCTGGATACTGTGATTAAAAAGATATTCAACGCTCTTAATCCGGGCGGAGTCTATGTAAGTTTATCAGACGGGATGACTGATGAAAGAACAAAACCAAAAGAGATGATCATGGGAACTCTCATGACTGCTCTTTACGGAAATGATGTAGGGATGAGTGAAGGAGTTATTGCCAATGCCATGATAAAATCTGGTTTTGCATCGGTACAAAGCAGAACAGTAAAGACACCCATTGGAGAGATGGTAATGGATATTGCAAGAAAAAGTTCCTGAAAACGGCATTTAGTGTAATCATTGATAATAATAAGGGGAAATATGCTTAACAAATTCTTTCAGAATACCCAAAAACCACAAGGCAAACTTGGAAAGTTAATGTTGACTTTTATGAACTCAGGGCATGCAAACCTGGCCACATGGGGATTTTCATACCTGAATTTACCTGCCAATTCACATATTTTAGATGTTGGTTGTGGTGGTGGGGCCAATATAGCAAAAATGCTAAAGGATTCACCAGGAAGTATCGTGGACGGTTTAGACCATTCAGAGGAGAGTGTTGCTTTTAGTAAGAAAACAAATGCTTCTGAGCTTGGAAAACGCTGTACTATCCGGCAGGGTGACGTATCGTGTTTGCCATATCCCGACCAGTCAATACATCTTGTTACTGCCTTTGAAACCATCTATTTTTGGCCAGATTTGGATGCTGCTTTCACCGAGATAAAACGGGTTCTTAAACCAGGGAGCAATTTTTTTATCTGCTGTGAGATGGATAATCCGGATAATACCACATGGACAGACCGGATTAATGGTATGAAAATCTATCGGGGGGAGTATTTACAAAACCGTCTTTTACAAGCGGGTTTTAAGGGGGTGAGTTTACACCGGAATGAAAAAGGATGGATGTGTTTAGAGGCGGTTTGTTAATCACCAACCTCCCCCACATAATTTGGGGATAATATCTTCCAAAAATACCCCAAATCTATAATCTGATACCAAAATCTTTTTTTCCGAGAAAAAAACGGTGACAACTTTTCGAAATATATTATCGTCAGATTAGTGCAAAATTTTCAAAAAGAAAGAACATTCGAATAAAAAATAGAGAATAATTAGGGATAACCAAACAATCCTACATCATTCAGATTATAATCTGCTCCAATAAACTGAGTCAGGTATTTCTGATGGATCTCCTGGGGATTCAGGTCATTAAAGAGTTCAGGATGTAACCATTTAGCAAGGTATGCCATGCCTACGATTACCCGTGGTGTAGTGAAGAGATTTCCATCCAGGAGAAATACATCATCATTCGTAACTGCTTCGGTCTGAGAGAAAACATCCATTGCTGATATCTCATCGACAATTTTCGGGCCGTTTTCATTCTTATGGGCCGGATCAGTTGCGGAGAATCCAAAAGTCTCCGGATAATATTGATCCCAGATATATGCGACAATTGCATCCATATCCTGGTTAATAAGCCATTCCTTGTCTACCTCTATGTATGCACCGGATAAATCTGATGAGATACTATCTCCCCCACATACAGCAATCATCTGGTTCCAGTAATCATTCTCCTTCCCTAATGTATAGAGTGCATCAGGAGTGAAACCAGCCATTTTAAGAAAAACTTCGGGTTTTTCATCTCCAGGGAGACTATCAGTTTTTTCCTTGATGGTGCTGTAAATTTCATTATAAAAGTCGAGATACTGCTGTGCTTCTTCTTCATTTCCGGTTATCTGACCTAATTTTACAATCGTATCTCCCATGCTCACAGGAGAATCAAAATTCAGAGCAACAACAGGTATTTCCGGTTCAAGAGTATCAATCACTTCCTGTATTCTGTCCACAGAAACATCTGTCGTGCAGGGAATTATCATTACTTCCGGCTTTATCTCCATGATTTTTTCATAATCTAAAGTGAAAAAATCGTTTGGATCGCTAATTGCAGGGATCTTTTCAAGGTTAGGATAAAACTTAGGATTTATCGGACAGAGTGTAGGATCTGAAATAGTTCCGTCCCTGGCTACGACTTTATCCCAGGCATCAATGAGTTTTATTGCTTCTGCAACATTATACCGGGTATATCCAATTCTGTCTGCAGGTTTATCAAGAGTAATTGTTCTTCCAAGATCATCAGTGATGGTTACCGGACCATCATCAGCGGCGGTAACTCCGATAAATGGAAACAATACCAAAGAAAACAGTATAAACTGAATCAAAATACAATTCACATTCATTCGAACCATAGCGTAGCTAATCTTTTATTTGGGTGAGATATCTTCATTCCAAAATTATTTCGGGAGACAAAAAACTCCATAAATTTGGTTCAATAAAAAAATATTTATACCCCCTTTTCGCTCGTTTTGAACACCCGGAATCTGGAATGGTTTTTCAAGATGGCTCATTTATATCGCTTAACTGCTGACTACACTTTTTGAGAACAGATTAATAACCACCACTCCCAAAACGATCATGAAAATCCCAATAATTGCCGGATAATCGAGCGTTTGTTTAAAGATGAAAAATCCAAGTATCGTTGTCATGATAATCCCGGCACCAGCCCAGATAGCGTATGCAAGACCCACTGGAATCTCTCTTAAAGTTAAGGAAAAGCAGAAAAAAGCGATTACATACCCAATGATGACTACAATTGTTGGAATTATTCTGGTAAAACCATCAGAGGACTTAAGAGCCAAAGTCCCTATCGTTTCAGCAATAATTGAAATAAGGAGATATATCCAGTTCATTCAAACCTTTCCATATGTATCATACAACTTTCCTGAATCTCCAATGAAAAAAAGAAAAATTCCAGGGTTATCATACAAAAGAACCACCCGGACTTAGCTTCTCTGAAATGCCTGCTGAAGACACCGTCCAGTGTGATGCTTTTTCCTGTTCACTCCACATTCTAAAATACATCCCTTTTTGAGCTAGGAGTTCCTGGTGTCTGCCGGATTCAGTGACTTTCCCATGATCAATAACAATAATCCGGTCTGCATCCTGGATAGTATTCAGCCGGTGTGCTATCACAATTACCGTTTTTGACTTGATTAATGCAGAAATTGCGGTCTGAATTGCCTGTTCATTCTCCGGATCAATGGAAGCGGTTGCTTCATCAAGTAAAATGATGGGTGCATCCTTAAGTAATGCCCGTGCAATTGATATCCGCTGTTTTTCTCCACCGGATATGGTAGATCCACCTTCACCGATGATCGTATCATACCCTTTCGGAAGCTTGACTATGAAATCATGTGCCTGGGCACTTTTGGAAGCAGCTATGATTTCTTCATCTGTGGCATCAGGTTTTCCAATCAGGATATTATTCCGGATCGTATCGTTGAAGAGGTAGACATCCTGGAATACCATGCTCATGTATGAGAGAAGTTTTTCTGTGCCGATGTCCCGGATATCCACCCCGCCAAGAGTAATCTTACCGGAATTTACATCCCAGAACCGTGCAATCAGATTGGTTATGGTAGTCTTCCCTGACCCTGATGGCCCGACAAGAGCGAGCACTTCTCCGGGCGATACTGAAAAACTCACATCAGAAAGGACAGTATTTTCGTGGTATCCAAACGTGACATTCAGAAATGAGACCGAGAAATTATTCGGAGTTTTAGGATTTTCAGGTTCGGTTAGAGGTTTTTCATCAAGAACTTCTTTCATTCGGTTGGCAGCAAGGCTCATGAACCTGACTTCCATGATGTCAAGTCCGGCCTGAATAAGGGGCTGATATAACTGATACCCAAGGATAAGAAATACCAGGTAAACCGGAATTGTGAGCGTTCCTCCCATGAAATAGTAAGTTGCTACTAAAAGCAAAATCACGTACCCGAGACCGAGCATGGACATATAACCGGTTGCTGCAATTCCCGGAACAATTTCCAGCCGGAGAATTGCTTTATGCATGTTATCAAGTGATTCATCAAGTACCCGGAATCGTTTTCCGGTGAGATTATATGCCTTGATATAGCGGATTCCATGCAGGTACTCAAGAAGCCTAGCACCTGATGACACCCGGATTTCACTCAGCCTGCCACCGTATTTTCGAACAAGAACCTGTGAGGCAAGAAGAAATGGAAATGAGATAAGTATCGTAATTACTGCGACCAGGGCAAGTTTTATGTCGAGCACTACCATAAACAGGATGAGAATTATCGGTAATGTAAAGGCAGCTACGATATCCGCCATCAGGTGAGTGAAGATATTCTCAACAAAGGTCATGTCCTGAAGCATCAGTTGGGTAATATCCCCGGGGTCACGGCCTTTAAAAAAACCCATCGGCAGTTTTCTTAAGTGTTCTCCTAAATTCAGCCTTGCTTCAGAACAGAGGGAATATCCGGTTTCATGAACCGAAACTAACGCATACTTCCCCACAATATACTGGATAAGGTAGGTGAGAACCATTGCCCCCATTAAAAACATAATGTGACCCAGGTCGATAACCGGGGCAAACAGATCCCAGAGAACCATAATGAGAAAACCATATGGAGCTCCTCTGAATAGATCATAAATTATGTACAGGAGAATTGGTTTGTATAGGGCCTTTCTTTTTCCATCGGTGATGATGTCAACGGCATTTCTCATGCTACACCTCCGGTATTAAACCTCCAGCTCCTGGCTGCCGAATGAGACTCCCACATGCGTGAATATTGCCCATTTTGTTCGATGAGCGCCTGATGCTTTCCATTTTCAATGATTCTTCCTTCACTCAGAACAATGATCTGGTCTGCATGTGCTATCGTTGACAGCCGGTGGGCAATCATGATAACGGTCTTGTGCTTGAGCAGTGAATCGATTGCCTGCTGAATTTTATACTCATTTTCAGGATCGGCGAATGCGGTGGCTTCATCAAGAATTACTATAGGTGCATCCTTGAAGATAGTCCTGGCAAGAATTATCCGCTGTTGTTCCCCGCCGGAGAGGTATGTTCCTTCACTACCGATTATGGTATTATACCCATCCGGAAGAGCCATGATAAATTCATGAGCCTGTGCCGCCTTTGCTGCTGCGACAACCTCATCAAATGGTTTTTCAGGTTTTCCCATCCGGATATTTTCTTCAATGCTTTCATGAAAGAGAAATGAGTCCTGGAAGACAAAACCAACCATATCCATCAGTTTTTCAGGTTCAATATCAGTGACATTCACTCCACCAATAGAGATCATTCCCTTTGATGCATCCCAGAAACGGGGAATTAATTGTGCAATGGTACTCTTTCCGGATCCGGAAGGACCGACCAGAGCAGTAACCGTTTTTTCCGGTGCGGTAAAGGAGATGTTCTGAATTGCCGGACTTTTTTCATAGGAAAAGGTCACATCCTTGAACGAAATTGAATAGTCCCGGGGGGTTTTTGTGACCGCCGGGGCAATAAGATCCGGAATCGTTAAAAGAGCATCTATTCTTGAAATCCCTTCGGTAATCTGTCTCCATATTCCTCCAAACTTTGCCATCTTCATCATTGTGGATGTATATCCGGTTCCAAGAATCAGGAAAAGAAGCATCTCCGGAATGGTTATTGAACCATTTACAAAGAACCACACACAGGTTGGAAGAATAAACAGCAGAGGAAGGTTTACACATACACTAAATGCTGAATAAGAAGGAGCACACTCCTTAGTCCATTCAATAACAAAATCGCGATATGTGGATACAGAATCTGAAAGCCGGTGAAATGATCGTGCAGTCTGGTTGAAAACTTTGACAACCGGCATACCCCGGATATATTCTACAATAATACCATTCATCCGGTCAAGTGCATCATAATATTTTTTCATCGATTTATTTTCAGATTCACGATATGCCATTTTTATTGCGATTAAAGCAAGAGGAATTGGAATCAGAGATACCAGGGCAATTCTCCAGTCAATGGTTATCATGTAACCGATAGCAAAAACCGGAAGGAGAATGCCGCCTACTGAATCCGTAAGATGATGTGCAATGAAAAGTTCAATCCGGTCCACATCTTCGGTGATTATTTTTGTAACCGAACCACTTGTCCGTTTATTCAGGTATCCAAGCGGTAGATCACCTATTTTCTGAATTAACGTTCTTTTAATCCCAAACAGGGTATCAAACGCAGCCATGTGTGAGAGGATGGTAGATATAAACAAAAAAACCACTCTTCCAACTGCGGCAAGAAGAACGACAATGGCAAGATACCAGATATATGACCCATCGATTGGTGGACTAAGTAATTCAACGGTAATCAGATATATTACCAGAAATGGGATAAAACCAAGCAGGGTTCCGATAGCCGTGAGCAAAACTGCTCCGGTTATGAGCCACTTGCGATGACCTGCAAAAGAGAGCAGTCGCCTGAATGGAGATTCAGGTTTTTTTACTGATTGCATAAATATAAGTCTCCAGTTTTTTGGTACAGGATGTACCAAGAAAGATGTTATTTTTCGGAAAAAACTCTAATCAGAATATTCCGGATAAATTCACATCAGAGGTTCATTCTTGTTCACTGAAAATATTAGTTGCATTAGTTAATATTTCTATTGATAAATTGTTGTATTTTGATACAATTTAGGTTTTTTATCGAAAAACTAAATTTTTTTGGATGATTATCTAATGAAATAGAAATTTTTGATGTATCATTCAATGAATTATTTGAATTAGAAAACTATCAATTTTGAAAACCAGTTTTAGGTTTTTTTAAAAAATAAAGTTAAAAGGGTGTTAGAACCATATATCAAGTATTACGAATATGATAAGAATCGGTGAATTGTCTTCTTAAGATGTTTAAACCATGATAAAAAAAATTGTTGCAATAATGCTAATCATTGGTTTTATGGGAGTCTGTAAAAAAAATTTTTGAGAATATTTCTGCAATATCATTACTGGCGGCAGTAATTTTATCGAGTTCTTCTTTGGTAAGACTTTTCAAAAAGGGTTTAACGCTATCTCTCAATTCAATTAAGAATTTTTTATTAACCAATTCACCTTTGTTTGTAATAGATATAATAATTACCCGCCGGTCATGGGGATCACTATTTCGTTCGACGTATCCATCTTGTATTAACGAATCGACAAGCCGGGTCATATAGGGTTTTGAAATGTGAGCCTGGGAACCCAGTGAGGTCATTGATTGTGGGCCATCTCTTTCAAGAAGGCTGAGAACCCAGTATTTCATGTTATCACGGTTTGATAATTCCGGATTCGTTTTTTTAATTATTTTATCCACACCCATCATCATACTAACAAGGTCAGACGCAGCAGTATCCAGAAGAGATTTTCCTTTTGTCATCGTGATGAGAGTTAGTTATGAAAGTATACTCATATAATCTCTTTTATCATAACGACTCAACAAATAAGATCTAAAAAGAATACGGCATTAAAAATCAGGAATGATACACAGAAGCAATACCATCAGAATAATCAAAAAAAGAATCGTTATTAAAAAACATGAACCGCTGATGCTTTAAAAGTCAGATAAACCTCTTCTCCCTCATTCATCTGCAGTTCATCCCATCCTCTTCGGGTCATTATCGAGACCACCGGTATCCCGACATCTATGGTAACTTTAATTACCATCCCGTTATTTTTTATGTCAGTGATCCTGCCTTTGAATGAATTACGTGCACTAGAAACAATGGGATCTTTTGATAGAAGAATATCCTCCGGACGTATTGTCGCATATACCTCTCTTTCTCCCAAGCAGGTTGCTGAATAGACTATGTGACCATCAATCTTGATGGCAGATATACCATCCTGATGAGAACAACTTCCCTTAAAAATATTCTCCATACCAGTAAATGAAGCAATAAACTCTGATTCCGGTTTTCTGAACACCTCATCAGGATTTCCAATCTGAACTATTTCTCCCTTATTCATGATTGCCACCCTGTCTGCCAGTGAGAAAACCTCCTCAAAATTATGAGTAATATGGACAACGGTCACATTCGTAATATCATGAATCCTTCGAAGTTCAGTCCGGAGTTTATCTCTTGTCTGACCATCAAGAGCACTCAATGGTTCATCCAGGAGCAGAAGATTAGGTTCCATGACAAGAGAACGGGCTATTGCTGCCCGTTGTTGTTCTCCTCCACTCAATGTTTCAGGTTTTCGGTGGAGCAGATGATCAATGCTAAGCAGCCGGGCCATTTCAACTGTCTTCTTTCTGATGTACTCAGGATCCTTTTTCCTGGTCTTTAATCCAAATCCGATGTTTTCCTCTACCGTGAGATGGGGAAAGAGCATATAGTCCTGGTATACCATACAGATATTCCGGTCTTTTGGAGGAATGTTTGTAATATCCCGACCGTCCATGATTATTTTACCCGAGTCGGGAGGGTAAAACCCGGCAATTGTTTCAAGAAGAATGGTCTTTCCGGCTCCGGTAGGGCCAATGATTACCAGGTATTCTCCGGGAGTAATATCAAGCGTTACATTCCGAAGAATAAACTCGCCCATATCTTTTGATAAATTTTCAGTATGTAACATACATCAAAACCCTATAATCGCGATGCTCCACCGTACCGCTCAAAAATGTACAGAGACACTATACAAATAATAATGAGAATCGTTGCGGCTGATATTGCCATGTTCAGATTGCCACAGGACATATTCAGGAATAAGGCAATCGGAAGGGTTTCGGTTTTCCACTGGATTGCTCCGGCAATTAAAAGGGCAGCTCCAAACTCTCCAATTCCTTTTGCCCAGGTAATCACCGATGCTGCAAAAAACCCAGAACCAGCCATGGGGAGAGTTACCCGCCATACTGCCTGGAGATCTGTACAGCCCAATGTTTTTGCGACAAATTCATAGCGGGTGCTGATAGATTCAAAAGTTGAACGCATGATCCTCAGCATATAAGGAAAATTCACAAAAAACTGGGCTGCAATAATACCAAGCGGAGTAAATACAAAAACCAGACCCATATCTGCTAACGCATTTCCAAAACCGGTGGTTCCAAAGAATAAAAGTAATCCGAGACCTGCTACAAGCGGAGGGAGAGCTAGCGGCATATCAAGAATGGCATTTACCGCCCCTTTTCCAAAAAATGAGTACCGGGCAAGAGCATATGCAGCCGGAACTGCTATCAGAATACAAAGAATCGTTGAAATTATTGAGGTTCCAAGACTCATAAAGATTGCAAACTGGATCTCCGGACTTGTAATAGATGTATAGAGTGTTTCAAAAGAAGGTTTTGTCACGATGAGAAGGAGCAGAACGATTATGAAAAAGGTGAGCAGAAAACTCATACCAATAGTGGCATTCCGGAGCCATGAATTTCTGATGTCACTCATTTTTTAACCCGCTCCCTGTTCCGGAGTTCTTTTGGAGTGCTGTTCCATTCGGCGATGTCATCCATATGCTGGTTATCAACCCAGCCACACTTTACCTCATCCCGGTGATCAAACTGCCGGACATACGGTTTTATGTCAAGAAGTGGAGTTCCGTCAAGCACATCAACACCCGATACCTTCAGAATAGTATCATCCACAGAAAGCAATTCCATTATTGACATTCCCATAGGGTTTGGCCGGTTAAAATGCCGTATTGCAAAGATACCCCGTTCTTTTTCACCATCCAGGAAAGGTTTCTGGACCAGGTTCTTCCCAGTCGCACGATGAAAAAAATAAAATGCGTAAATATGGGAAAATGATTCAATATCAACCAACCCTTCCTTAAATTCATCAAATATTTCTATATATCCTACAGACGGATTAAAGATACCCTGAACCGGAGTATTTTCGTGTTCAGTGTGTTCAGAATGAATTATCCCAATGGGATGAAACACAATATCAGTATCTTTCCACTTTACCCTATGTTCCTGCGATAATTTCATAAAAACCTCTCCCGTGAGATGATAGTTACAGGCAAAAATTCAGATTTAAAAAAAGGAAATTAAGCATCCCCATATTTAGCTAAGGGATAGATCTCAAATCCATGTTTCTTATAAATTTCTTTTCCTTCATCAGAGGCAACAAAATTTATAAATTTCTCAGCATCTTCTTTGTTTTCTGAGAATGTCAGGGTACCGATAGGAACAACATCTACCTTACCAATCTCTTTGGGTATCTCAACAAGTTCCATACTTTCCGGGTTTAAAAGTTCTGTCCAGATAAGTGCAGCATCGGCCTGGTTCATTGCAACATATACGAGAAGTTCATTGACCGTACCAGACTTGACTACGATATTCTTTTGTGTTTCATTCCAGAGTTTATTTTTCTCCAGCATCTTTTGAGAAGCGGTTCCTACTGCCGGGCCGGATGGTTCACCAATGGCAACCCTTACACCCGGACGGACAAGGTCCTGAATTCCGGTAATATTGCCGGGGTTTCCTTTTGGTACAGCAATTGCAAGGACATGGTACACGATATCTTCACTCTTGTCAACAAATCCTTTATCCATGGCCGATTGAATATACGAACGTGCACCAGGCATATAGACATCACCCTTCTTATAGAGTTCAATCTGGCTGAGCAACTGAGCTGAACCTCCGTAGGTATATTCGATTTTTGTTCCCTCTTTCTCTTGATACATCTTTGCAATCTCTTCCATCGGCTCTTTCATGCCTGCACCGCAATAGACCAGAAGAGTCTTTGCAGATGAAGAATTCGTATCGATAATCTGCTCTTTTTCTGGTTCCTGTACAAGATTATCCGACTGATTGCCAGAAGTACATCCACACACAAGTAATGTCGCCATTAAGACGAATAAAATACAAAAAATCGAAGGTATCGCCTTCATAAATGAATGATTAATTAAGTAACGATAAAGATTACGAAATAGGTCTTAGAAATTGATTAAAAGCCATAAATCCACATATGTGAACTTGATTTTTAGAATTTTCGGTGGTATTACATAATCCGGATAGATTGTAGATAAACAATTGTTAGAACAACTGTTATAACAGGATTGAAATATTTTCTATAAAAAAAATAGCGCCGAAATATTTCCTTAAATATGTCAAAAATCGTAAACACATGCAAGGAATTTTTCGTGAAGTGTAAATTAATTTTAATTAATTGCGAGAGAAATTTCACCAATCATTCGCCATTTTTTTCATAACAACTTACTTCTTTTTCCCAATAGTGCACTCAACTTCACCCACCGGAGTCTGGACCGGTTTACTTCTGACTTTGTAAAACCCGGCGTCAAGCATGGCATTTGCAATAAAATCCTCATTGATAGCCATATTCTGGCCCATTAACGCCGGAAGCAGCATCGGAATTATCATATCCGCTGGTTTTGTCCCGTCATGTGTCCTGCCGTCAGAGATTGCAACAAACACTCCACCCGGATTTAGAGCATCAAATACCTTATTCATCATCGAATTAAAAGAACCGAGGGCAAAATTCAAGGTCATTGAAGCGAGTATCAGATCATATCCCTCTCCGATTGGATCGTTCAGATAATCCCCGGACATTACGGTAATCCGGTCAGATACGCCATAATCTTCAGCATTGCGCTTCGCTACGGCTGCAACCGGCGGTTGATCAAAAAGAACTCCCTGAAGGTTGGGGTTATCAAGAACAAGAGCAATTCCATACAGACCAGGACCACATCCCAGATCCAGTATCTTTGTAAAATTCTCATACTCAGGAATCGAAGAGACCAGATCAACGATAATCTGTGCCATCCCGGAACGCTGATAATTGATAGAGCCCCTGGTTTGCATCTCCCAGAATTCACCGGAACGCATTTCTACCTGTGATTCCGAAGCAGAAGGACCTTCACGGAGAAATCTACAAAGTAACTCTGGTGAGATAGTATACCATGGGTCACAGGATAAGAGGTAATCTCCAAGGTATGTTTCTTTTCCTTCAACCAGAAATTCATTAGCAATAGGTGAATTCCAGAAGAGTTCTTCACATTTACATGTCAAATCACATGCCACCAGGGCATTTAGAAAATGACCAGTATTTTCGGTATGCAGGTGAAGTTTTTCAGCAATTTCCTCTGCTGAATGATAGGTTGCAAGATTTGTAAAGATCTTCAGTTCCAATCCGGCAAGGAGCAGGTTTGCTTCTGATTTTTTCAGGAGTAAATCCTGAAGAGGTTTAAAATTTAAGTGTACGACCGGCATTAACATGTGGCATTCACCTCGTTTTTTTGTGTTGAAACGCTAATTCAGACAGACTAAATGTCCTTCATAACATGAAGAATTTCTTTCTTTTTTTGTAAAGAATAACATCAGCCAAAAAAAGTTAGGAGATATAAGAATCCGCAAAAAGTAGATTCTCTCCTTACGATTAAAACCTTTTAATCAGTAGGAATTTCTTATATTCAGTCCGTTTTAAACTTCCGGATAGGCAAATAACCCTACCTTATCCAAATCAATATCAGCACCGATGAAATTTTTCAGGTATTCATAATGGAGCTGCTCTGGATCCAAGTCCTCAAAGAGTTCCGGATGTAACCATTTTGCATAATACGCAATACCAATGATAAATCTGGGAGTGCCGGTCAGTTGAGAGTCAATGAGGAACACGTTTCCATCTCTCACCGCTTTGGTCTTTGAGAAGATCTCCATTCCATCAATATCTGATATAATTTGTTCTGCTGCCTTTGTTTTTTCTGTTGGATTTGTTGCAGTATACCCAAAACTTTCCGGATAGAATTTGCTCCAGCACTGCATGATAATCGCATCAATTTTTTTACCAAGGATCCATTCCGGATCTAGTTCAACCCAACCGGCATCAACATCAGCAGTAATACTATCTGCCCCGACTATTGAAAAGATCTGGTTCCAACTATCTGATTTTGCCCCGTTTGTATACAATTGGTCTGGAGTATATCCGGCTAATTTTATAAAGACATCTGGTTTTTCTTCATCTGTTAATGTGGAGGTTTTCGCTTTTATTGAGTCAATTATCCCATTGTAAAAGTCGATATATTTCTGAGCTCCCTCAGTATTTCCAGTCACCTCACCTAATTTCATAAGAGAATTGGCATACGTATCCGGAATACCTAGTTCAATAAACATAACCGGAACTTCCGGCTCCAGATTGTCGATCATGTCCTGATACATGGTCATTGGAACATTACTCTGGTAGGAAACGATGATAAGATCAGGTTTCATCTCCATGATTTTTTCATAATCCAGAACAAATTTCTGGTCTGGAGAACTTATGTTTGGAGCATTCAGAGACTGTAATTTATCCAGATTCGGGTAATAACTCTCAAGACCCGTACCTGGCAGACCTCCATCAGTGGCAATGACTTTGTCCCATGCCCCAATTACCCGAATTGCTTCAGCAACGTTAAGGTTCACCACCCCAATTTCTTCAGCAGGTGCATCCAGATCGATATTTCTGCCCATAGAATCAACAACATGAACTGGCTCTGCATAAGCAACAGAAACCAGTATAAGCACACAAATAAAGATAAAATGTAATTTAAAACGCATAATCTTGCTCCACTCGAAATTCTGATTACATTCAGTGAACCAGAACGTAATCAAAATTTGTTTTGTACAATTAAAATTTTCTGCGTAAAAATGTTTTGATATAATGAAAATTACCATGTTGATAAGAGACATCGAAAAAAAATTTAGATGGAATTTTTTTCAAACTTTTTTCAAATATATCGTACTACAAAGTATTCCACCATGAATTTTGATATAAATAGATACTGAAATTTTCTTAGGTCACCACATAAAAATTAGAAACGCCTTAAGTTAATATTACCGTTTTTCTGGTAAAAAAGAGAAAACCGAATTCATTTAGGAAGTTCTAAAAATGCCTAATTAATTATTCTTACACGATGAAAAAAGGATTTCAAAACTATGCTTTCTCCATACTCTCCAAAAGAGAAATCTCATATCTTATCTATCCTGCCGGATAGGCAAATGTGAATTTTTTCTTTGGTGATGAAATCTGTCTTGATATAATAAAAAGAATTGGAAAAGAAAACCTTGCAGAATATAGTGATGAAGAAGATTTCATACTGGGCATCATGTTGGGATATAGCAGATTAAAACAATGCCAGCGTTATCTTGAAAAAAAAAGAGCGACATATCTGACACTATTTATAATTTTCATGGATACAGAAAAGATTGGTAATACTCCTGTAGGTGAAGACCTGGTACGCAGAGAGTATCCTGACTATTTTAAGAATAATGAACAATCCGATGGGAGTTTGGATAGTCCCCGACGGAGAATTATTTGGTGTGCCAGTTAAACATACACAGATAAACCATAATCAGAAAACATAAAAAAAATTCGGGTCACCAGATTTTTGGAATAACCCGTCCGGTTTTACGCATATAATCTTTGTATGCATCACCAAAGCGATTTGTGAGCATCTCCTCTTCTTTTGGAACCCGGAGATAATAAAGGAGGCCCCATGCTGCAACTCCGAATACCAGTACTACCCAGTTATCAAGAATGAAACCCTGCCCGATTACCCAAAGCCAGAGATGTGCATACATCGGATGTCGGATTTTTTGGTAGATTCCTTTTGTAACCAAAGTATGATTGTCCTTTATCTCTAAAATGGGTGACCAGTTACTCCCCAAATCTGCGTGGATTTTTGCAAATAACCAGACATTAAAAAACCCGATTATAAGAAATAATAATCTGACCTCATCAGGCACATGCATCGAAAACGAATCAAGATACGGAGTAAATAGTGCTACAAGGGGGAGTATCATCATCCCGATAAAATTCAATCCGACCAATAACGTTTCAAAACCCGGACGAACTTTTTCTTTTACCTGATTGCTTTTTGCTTTTTTACCATAATATGCACGGACCAAAAACCAGACCATGAATAAGATAAAAAAACTCAGTGTCCAGATATTTTCAATCATTGTTATTCTACCTATTTACTAAACAAACACCCATGAGGCTCCGCCTCATGCTTAACTCATGAAAAACTGTAACCTCCAGTCTCCCAA
>NZ_QGMZ01000016.1 GCF_003173335.1 Methanospirillum stamsii | reverse complement strand
TGAGTTGATTATTCCGTTGAGAATTTTAGGAAATCCTATTTAAAAGTAGTATTGAGGAAAAAATGGTTTTGTGGGGGATGGTGTCGTTATGTATTGGAAATTTAATCTAGCAATATGAAATGTTCTAGATTTTTACACTATTTTTTTCCAATGTGAACGCTAAAAATTTTAGATGAAAATTTTTTGAAACGATGAGAATAATTTTGATCCAGTTTTTCAATTTTCACCCGATTTTTGGACACTGTCCACAAGTTCAGCGTTTACTGGAATATCTTGACCAATCTGTTAAGGAAATTTCACAGGATATTGCATATTTATCTGAAGGTGTAACAGATTTCGAATCAAAAGCAATCTCTCCGGATGAATGGACAAAAGATGCATATGAGAATTTTAAAAAGATTCATGCATCAATCAATACTACCCGGTTTGCGATTAAAAAAATCATCGAAGATTCACAAAAATCTACACAGGCTGCACAAGATGGGAATTTATCTTACCGCTCTGATCCTCAGGCACACGAGGGAGAATTTCGCTCTATTATTAAGGGCCTTAATAATATCCTTGATCTCACACTTATTCCGATCAATGAAGCAATGCGGGTATCACATGAATATGCAAAATATAATTTTAAACCCCGGTTTAATCCTACACTACCTGTAAAAGGAGACTGGATACCTTTTAAAGATGCACTTGATGAGATCGGAGACCGGGTTTCAGATGCTATCTCTATTTTACATAAAAAAGTTCAGGATCTCTCAGTCAGTATTGAAGAAGCAAATTCCAGTGTAGAGGAGATCTCTTCAGGAACACAGGAAATTTCAACAATAATGGATCAGGTGAGTGAAAACAGTAAATCCAGTAATGTCTCGATAAGCCAGATCATCAATGCGATGGAGGACTTGATTCACACTGTTGGGGAAGTCTCGCAAAAAGCTGATTCTGTTGCCGGACTGTCTCAACAGGCTACCGCATCAGCTCAATTGGGTATGGAAAAAGTGAAAAATACAGAACATTCCATGAATGAGATTATCCTCTCCACAGAGCATGTCGATTCGATAATTAAAGGAATAAATGCCGAAATGAATGAAATAGGGAAAATTGTCCGGGCTATCTCTGATATTGCAAACCAGACCAATCTTCTCTCTTTAAATGCTGCAATTGAGGCTGCAAGAGCCGGAGAAGCCGGTAAGGGATTTGCCGTTGTAGCATCGGAAGTTAAATCACTTGCACAGGATTCCCGTAAATCTGCGGAAAACATTACTGAAATGATTAGTGTTTTACAACAGAAAACCAAATCTGCAGAAGAAGCAATGACAAGATCCATTTCGGTCGTTCGGGATGGGAATGTAACTCTTTCTGAAACGATTGCTGCATTTACTCATATTGCTGCCACAATAGATGATATCAATAAACATATCCTCGATGTTGCGTCAGCAACTGAAGAACAGGCAGCATCAGTTGAGGAAGTCACTGCCAGTATGCAGGAAGTATCTTTGTTATCGCATAAAACTTCCGAGGAATTAATTAGTACATCTGTTTCCATCAGGCAGACATCGACGGCTCTTGATCAGATTAACAAGGTCGTAAATAATGTTGTAGTGATAGGGGACGGAGTTAATCAGGAACTATCGTATTTTTCCGTTTTATGATTAATGGTCTGATTAAATTAACTTATTTTGAATGATTGATGGTCTATCTGAATCCGCATTAAACCTGAAAAAATGAGTTGTGAAAAAAATATGCAATCCCGTTATAAATTACCTGAAGTACCTTCTGCATCTTTTTATTTCTCTAAATCCAGGGAAAATGGAGTAATACGAAGCGAGGATTGCTTAAAAAAAAGAATTCTTTATATAGATGATGAAGACTCCCTGCTGGAAATAGGAAAATTATATCTTGAACGTTCAGGAAATTTTTTTGTCACTGTCTGTAATGATCCGATGGTTGCGTATGATATGATAAATACTAATTTTTTTGATGCTATTGTTTCCGATTACGAAATGCCTGGCATGAATGGCATTGAATTATTGATATTAATACGTAAATACGGACATTCAGTTCCGTTTATCATTTTTACCGGAAAGGGTCGTGAAGAAGTAGTTATTCAGGCTTTAAACGAGGGAGCCGATTTTTATATTCAAAAAGGTGGTGATAATAATTCCCAGTTTGCAGAACTGATTCATAAAATTACTGTATCTATTGAACGCAACCAGGCACTTTCAGCGAAAATGGAATCTGAACACAGATTATCTCATATCATTAGTGCTATTCCTGATGCCACTTTTGCAATTGATACAAATCATCGGGTTATTGCCTGGAATCGAAAAATGGAAGGTCTTACTGGGATATCTGAATATGATATGATTGGAAAAGGAGATTTTCTATATTCTCTCCCATTTACAAACACAGCAGAACCCGGAATTATTGATTTGATAATCCATGATTTTCCAGATGTTGAAAAGACCTGTGTAAAATTTATCAGAGAAAATTTGGTAATCACTGCTGAAAAATATGTCCTTGTTAATTCAGGAGAAAAAAAGGTAAGAATATGTGCTGCTCCTCTATATTCTTCGCAAAATTTCATCATCGGTGCAATAGCGACAATACAGGAAATTTCAGAGGGATGTGCTTGTTGCAATCAACTTGAAATGTATAAACAGATTGCACTTCTTTCTCCTGACTGGGAATATTGGGAAAACCCTTCACATGATATCTTATATTGTTCCCCGGCAAGTCTTCAACTCACCGGATATAAACCGGAACAGTTTATTTCATCTCCATCACTTGTTCAGGATATTATTCATCCTGATGATCTGGAATTGTATCTTGATCATATCAGGACAGTGGAGAATACATATTTTTTTCATCCATCATTTGAATTTCGGATTGTCATGAAATGTGGGAACATTCGCTGGATTGAACGAAATACCTCTTCAATTACCGGAATGAACAATCAGTTCATGGGAACACTGGTAAGTAACCGGGATATCACTCAAAGAAAAGAGATGGAAAAAAGGCTGAATTCCCAAAATATTGAGAATGATACTAAAATTGAAAGGATTCGAAAGATGGAAGACCGCATCCTTGAAAAAAATTCACTCCTCCTTACCACATTACGTGAACTCAGGGTTTGTGAACAAAAATTCCAGACTCTCCTTTATGAAAGTAATAAGGGCATTGTCATTTTTCAATCCGGTACCATCATCGAATGTAATAATGCATTCCTGAATATTTTTGGATACTTACCTGATGAAAAAAAGACAATAACATTAGATGCTCTGATTCCATATTTCGTCTTCAATCCGGACGTTGAAAGGACTTTTGACTATGAGAATTCTGGTAAAGGTGAAAATTCGTCCTTTGAATGCGATTATTTGAGAAAAAATGGCACATTTTTTTCAGCAAAGGTATGGATGAAGAGAATCCAATTTCCTGGAAGTAATCTTCTCATGATGCATATCGAAGAACTGAAATTTTCCCAATAAATTATCTACCTTGAGATGGAAAAAAAATCACGTTTATCAACAATTAACTATTTCCGGTGAAATGCGGAAGGCACCTGGGGGGATCTTCATCTCAAACCTGACCCCTTTCCCTGGTAATCCGGTTTCTGATATGATAATTCCGGTAAACTGAAGTATTTCCCTGATGAGAAATAATCCCAGACCTGTGTTTTTCCCGTGTCCTTTTTTAAAAATGAGTTCTTTTTCTGCTTCCACAACTCCGATTCCATCATCTTCATAAATAAGATAACATAAATCTGGGGACAATTCATATTTCAAATATATGTGGGTAACAATTTCTCCATGTCTTTTTGAATTTTCTATAAGATTATAGAGGACTTTCTCAAGTAATGGATCTGCATATAATTCAATTGGTTCTTGGGGTAGTGAAATATTGATCCCTGATATCAAAGATTGAATTATATCTTTTTTTATGATTTTATCAATCCGTTGCCATCTGGGTTGATGGATACCAAGATCCTGGTATTCTCTTGTAAATTCGATAAGGTTTGTAATATCTTCTCCGGATTTATGAATTATTGAAATTGTATCGCATATTGGATTATTTTTACATTCTTCAAGTAATAATTCACTATATCCGGTTATAGCCATCACTTTATTCATAATGTCATGTCTGGTTATACTATTAAGAAGACTTATCTGGTAATTTGCCCGGGAGAGCGATTTATATGCCCTGGTCAGACTATCAATGTCGTTCATAAGAAGGAGAATTGCCGGAGATCCATTAATTGATAATGATCTTGTCGTAAGAATCGCATACCGTTCATTGTTTCCCGGAAGGGATATTGTAGTTTCATATTTTTCACCGGGTTTTAATGATAATATCGCCTTAAATTGCGAATCTCCTATTTCAGATTGAAAAAAACCCATTTCCTGGATGGAATGTCCAATGACATTATATTTCTCTACCTTAAACCATTCCTCACATTGTCTGTTGATATCAAGAATAGTCCCTTCTGGTGTAAATATTAAAACCGGGTCTGGAACCTCCTGGAATATTGTAATAAATCTTTCTTCATTTTCTCGAATTGCACTCTCTGTTTCTTTTCTCCTGGTGATATCACGGATAATATACAGAATGGAGTCTGCTCTACCTTCTGAGTCATGTATTATCTCCGAGTGACTTTCAATATATATGGTTGAACCATCTCTTCTAATTGCCCGGTATTCATGGGTTCCGGTATTTTTTCCCTGTTTTAACTGGCGAAGGTCATGTTTGAACCTTCCGTGATCTGATGGATGGATATTATCAATAAATGGCATCCCATAGGGATAACGGTCATTATAATCATAACCAAACATTTTTGTTGCAGCCGGGGAGACCATAAATATTCTTCCAAGCATATCAACCATGGTAATATTATCAGGGGATGTCCTGATTACCGAACGGTATAATTCCTTATTTTTTTGTATAGTAATTTCCAATTCTTTCTGGTGATTAATATCGGCAAATGCAATATAAACAGCATTTTCCTCTTCCAGAGATATTAGGTTTGCAGATAATAATGCCCAAAAAAATCTTCCTTGCCTTGAAATCAATTTTGTCTCATAATCTATGACTTTTCCCTCTTTAATAATCAATTTTAATATCTCATTGAGTTCATCCGGGTTTTCAAAGAACTCGTGAAATTTTTTTGAAATTGCTTTGTTGGAGAGAATTCGCAGGATATCTGAGGCTCTGTCATTGATAGTAAAGATTAAAGCATCCGGGTAACTGATGATGACAACTGGAAATGGTGAAGAATCAAGTATCAGAGAATAGTTAGAAATCCCTTTTTTTATTTTCTGTTTTTGTGCGGAAAGAAAATCGATAATGACATGGGAACCAATGATTATACAAAAAAAGGTAATGAGGTAGAAAAACCACGGTGTGTCACCTGTCATTTTTTTGGATCACCTGTCTGGGTTTTGACATTGGTTTTTTAATACAATTCGGATTTATCAGTCCGAATAATTTTCTGAAATTTTTTTTCTGAAAATTTAAAATATGCGATTATTTTTTTCATTTATACGGTAAACCCACTGATTCCCAGGTGTATTTTTCCGGCATATTCTGCAACCCTCTCGATATGACCCGATATCTGTTCAATTGAGCGGCATGAGGAAGAACAAGCCTGTGCTGATGCATCTGCATCCCTGGCTGTTTCTGTCATCAGGGTTTCAATTGTCCTGGAACGGGTATGAAGATCAGCAATAATTTTTTCCTGTTCTTCGGTAACCATTCCGGTTTCTTTACTGATTGTTGCAATTCCTTCGATTTCACGAGCTGTCTTTTCAAAGAGGCTGACCATCTCACAAATTGCATAACTGCGTGATTCTATCTCTTTCTGGACTTCTGAAACTTTCTGTCTGACTTCAAAAAAAGCATCCTGTAATGCTTCGATTGTTTGTGAAATGCTCATTGTCGATGCTTTTGACTGGACTGCCAGAGATTTTACTTCTGATGCAACAACTGCAAAACCTTTTCCATAGGTTCCGGCATGGGCAGCTTCGATTGCTGCATTTATTGCAAGCAGATTTGTCTGGTTGGCAATATCTGTAACAACCTTGATAATTTTCTCGATGCTATTCAGTTCATCATGTATCCTGGTTATCCCTGAATCAACGGATCCGGCGGCTTCGGAAATCGCATCAATACCTTCCCTGCTTTGGGTGGCAAGCGTCACACCCTGTGATGACATTTCATGGGTCCTGGCAGAAGTATCCGCAACCTCTCTGACTTTTTTATTCATACCGGATAACGCCTGCATAGCCACATCTGCACTTTTTTCCATCTCAACAATCTCATCCTGAACAGCCTTTGCACGATCAGAAACTGATCCTGTGTATGTTGCTAACGTCTCTGACTGGCCTGAAACTGCCGCAATTTCCTGTTTTATTCCTTCTGTTTCGGTGCTTAGGATATCTGCGGCATTCCTGAGAACGGTAATACTCTCTGATATTTCTATCCCGATATTATCCAAAGAGGTCCGGATAGTGGAAAAATCACCGGTAACTTCAAGCCGTGTACTCATCTGCGCAGTAAAGTCACCAGAAGCATACCTGCTGCTCACCCGGTCAATCTCCCCTACTACTGCAGAACACCATATCCCAATAGCATCCATCGACTCTTTCATACTGGTAAAATCGCCCGGATATGCAATGGACTCATCCATCCGTGAAGAAAACCGGCAGGCTGCATATTCTGTCGCAACCCGTTTCATCTCGAGAAGAGGGGTATTCAGACGGACAAGCATCTGGTTCATCCCTGCAATAAGCGCCTGGTAATAACCTGATAATCCCGAGGTATCCCCTTTCATGGTGAGGTTACCTTCCATTACAGACATGGTGAATGATTCAACAGTTGCAATCATCAGTTGCAGGCTATCCAGAGCATGATTCAGATCCTGTATCATATTCTGAAACGGTCCTTCATTATTTGTCTGAATGGAAGAAGGAATCCATCCGGACTTCATCTGCGCAATAGCCTCCGAAAGGGCATTGAACTGCTCTCCCACCTGCTCCATCATGACATTCAGAGCATCCACTCCTGCTCTTTCAGACTCATCCACTGACTCTCTTTCGATCCTAAAGGAAAAATTCCCTTTCAGGATCTCGGATGATAAAGTTTCCAGGTGAGGAGATAATGGCGGTTTTGTCTCTGTAACTGCATTATGTGGTTGTAATGGGATTTCGATTATAGAGATATGAATAATCGCCCTTTTTAAAAGGACAACATCAGATAATCGGATGCTTATCAGCAATTGCTTACAATCAGTTGTATACTCAATGGTATGATATTCAGATCCATGAAGTTGTAATGTAAAAAAATCCTGTTCTAATCCGGTAAAGGGTTCCCAATTGACAATGTTTCCGGATTTTACAATCTCATCCGGAATAACTCCGAGTGCTCCTTTAGATAGTGATAGGATGTTACCGTTTTTTTCTGTAATTATCTCACAGGCCTGTGATAATGAATTCCTGATTTCATCATATGAGGGAAACATCTGATTATTATCCGGCTGGATAAAAAAAATGAGAAGAACTGGATGATTTTTATCTTCAGGAATCGTTGGGATAGCATTTAATTCATAAAAACCCTGACCTGAAGGAAATGATATTTCATTAATGCCCTTGGTTATCTTTCCGGTCAGTGCAGCGTCCCAGACTGATTCACCAGAGATAAGTGACATCGGGATATTTTTAATATGGATTCCTTTCAGTGCTTCAGGTTTAAAACCGGAAATTTTACTGAATTCCCCGTTCGTATGGGTGATAGCAAGAGTGTGGTCGCAAAGGATGACCGGGACGGGGAATGATTCCAGATAAGGATCCCAGGAATGGAATATGTACGAACCGGAAGAAATATTCTGGATCATAACTTCTGCATCCTGACCTTGGCAACAACCTGTTCCCGGTTTACTCATCTGATCTCACCTGTTTGGCAATTGTTGAATAACACTTTGCCATTAACTCTTCTCCTTTGTAAAACCGGTAACAATTTTTCGGTATCCTTATCTCAAACCTGGCTCCATTTCCATATGTGCCAGTCTCGCTGATACTCATCCGGGTAATTCCCAGAATCTCCCTCGTATAAAAAAGACCAAGGCCGGAATTCCTTCCAACACCACGCTCAAATATTACATCTTTTTTATTCTCCGGAATTCCCATTCCATCATCTTCAATAATTAATAGTCCTGAATCTATCTGTTCAGTAAACCTGACCTGTATTGTAGTGACACGGCACCCATGCATAAGGGCATTCTGGACAAGGTTAATGATAATCTTACCAAACATCGGATCGGTATAAACTTCAAGTGTTCCGGTGGAGTGAATAATGGATATATTTCCAAATCCATGGGTATAGGTAATATTTTCAATAATTTTGTGAATTGAAAGCCATTGGGGTTTTTGAATGCCAATTTTCTGATATACGTCGGAGAACATGAGATGGTCCTGGATATTATTGAGAGAGATCCCAAGTTCTTTCACATCCGAATAAATTTCTGGATATTTTTTGGCGAGTTCCAGGAGGTTTTCATAATGAAAAAACTCAACTGTAAGTTCGTTTCTGATATCATGCCTGGTGATAGTGTTTAATATATCAAGTTTTTTATTTGTCCCGATAAGAGATTCCATTGCGAGATGTTCTTCTTTGAGTAAAAAATGATGAAGAGTATACGCAATCTCATGGCCAACGTCAGAAAACATTGCCTGTTCATCAATGTCACCGGCGAGTTCTGGTTCTATGGTTACCGATACGATACCAAATAGGTTCCCATCATGCTCAAGTCGCATGGTAAGGGTATGAAATTCCAGATGTCCGGAATATAGCGGGCAGGTGATACAATTACTATCCGGAGCACAGATAACCGGTCCGGTTCTGGTCAGAAGGGCTTTTTTATAGCAGGATGTGCGGTTTCCTGCATGGAGAAATGAAAGGAAGCGGTTCATTTCTTCTTCCAGACCTGATTGAAATACACCTTTTACTTCACCATTTTGATCAAAGAGAACTATCCGCATATTCTGGTATCCGGGTTCTTTTGTTATCCGGGTGCAAATGGTGCTGCATGCGTTTTCAATGCTCTCAGTTCCATGTAAAGTATCAGATATTTCACGAAGAATCTGAAAAATTCTTGAAAGATGGCGAATTTTTTTCTGGTCACGGTACTGCCGGTGAGCCCTGATTACTTTATCAGTTAGTTCAGCAAACTGCGATTTGGGATCCCCTCCCTTCTGCAGATAGAAAGTGGCTCCGGAGTTACATGCAGATACGGCTACGCTCTCTCTCCCCCTTCCGGTAAAAAGGATAAAGGGGATGTCACTCCCGTGTTCTCTGATTGTTTTAAGAAATTCAACTCCGTTAATATCAGTCATTTCGTAATCTGATATTATAACATCAACTTGATGAATGGTGAGCAGTTCATAGGCCTCCTTCACTCCGGTGCATGAAATAATTGATATTTCACCCGATTTTTCAAGAAATTCCTTTGTTATTTCCAGAACGATGGGTTCATCATCAACATGCAGAACCCGAACCGGATATGATAGAGGAGATCTCTGCAAGTTTGCTGTCATGGCGAGAGCCTCCTGATTTTTTCTGCCAGTTCTTCAGCCAGATCCTGCTCAATAAACATTGCTGATGCCAGACCTACCCATCTGGAAAGTTCGTTACAGTGCTCGGGACCGATATCGGTAAATGAAAGTCCTCCAAGATGAAATTTGGTCTGCCGTTCAAGGAGGGTAATTGCTGCAGGCCCGAGATATTCCGTTGCTATCCCGAGCACTGCATCTGATGTATTACTCATAAAAAAGCCTCCATTTTAGGCTCATCACTCGGTCTGGTAGTCTTTATGCATCAGGATTTTCAGGCTGGTTATCATTCGTTTGAATGAGGAGGCAAGTTCTCCTATTTCGTCATTTCTGTGAATGGATATTGCAACATCAGTATCTCCTCTGCTTATACGATTTGCAGATTCGATAAGCATGTGAATGTCCCGGATCATGGTCCGTGAAAAGATAGCAATAATGAGACCTGCACAAAATATACCCAGGAACAGGATGATATACAGTGTCTGACCGACAAAGTTCATACGGCCCTGTACAACTCCTGCATCCATGTCAACTCCGACAATTCCGATAACTTCACCCTTCGCATTCTTTATTGGTGCATATCCGGAAAGAACAGATCCCCAGGGGCGGTTTACAAAATCATCCTCTGCCTGAGGGCCGGTATATGCTTCTCCCATCGCTTTTGTTGGGTTGGTTACCGGATTTCCGATCTTCACATCCCGTTTTCCGATGTTATACCCACTATCAATGACGTACTCCATTCCGTCACCGGTTTTCCTGACTGTGAAGATCTTCACGATTTCATGGTCTGCCTGGGCCATTACAGCGAGTTGCTCAGCATTCATCAGATATAGTATTTCTGCTTCCATTCCAGGCTTTAATTTTGCAATTTCATCTCCGTTCAGATCTGCTGCTGTTATGGATGCAAGTGCTAAAAGTTCCTGCTTTGTTGATTCCTGAATTTTTTCGGTAGAGGCACTAACGGTAAACAGGAATGTGAGTGCAGTTATTAAAAGAACCAGGATTACAAATCCTGCGGTGAGTTTTGTCATTATTGAATGCAACATATCTGCCATGATTCATCTCCATTGCCCAATACACAATACTACAAAGCATAAGCCTGGTAGATGCGGACAAATGTAAAGACTATTCAATTCTGGATTTCGATAATAATTCGGTCTATATTTTCAAGAGTTCAATGGGCAGAATATAGTTCTCAATAGGCTCTGTAAATGATACAAAATCTCCGATAACTCTGATATCTCTATATCTCTCATGAGTCATCATTGCTATCAATATTCTCTGACGAAAACCGGGATATTACAGAGACAGAAATAGATGTCGGGATTCATTATGTCTCAAATGAGTATTGCCCCGGCTCTCCGGGTTTTAGGAGTAATTCTCCTGATCTCTATGGTCTGTGCCAGCACAGTTCCAGTAATTGCAGAAGAGACCTTAAGTATCTCCGGTTCGACTACGGTCCTTCCGATTGCTTCAGCAGCAGCAGAAGCTTTCATGGATACACATCCTGATGTTGATGTTCAGGTTAGTGGTGGTGGATCCGGAGCAGGAATCAAGGCTATCGGAGAAGGTGTTGTAAGTCTTGCCATGGCTTCCCGTGGACTCAAAGATGAAGAGACTGCAGCATATCCGGAGCTTCAGACAATTGCCGTAGCAAAGGACGGCATTGCAGTTATTGTAAACCCGGAAAATCCGGTTAGTGCATTAACACTTTCTGAACTTAAGGACATCTACACAGGAACTTTTACCGGCTGGTCTGATGTTGGTGGAGATACCGGAAAGATTGAAATTGTCGGTCGTGACAGTGCATCAGGAACCAGAGAGTTTTTCTTTGAAAAAGTTCTTGAAAAAGAAGATTTTACCAAGTTTATGCTTGAGAAAAACTCAAATGGTGCAGTTCAGCAATATGTATCCCAGACCCCGGCAGCAATTGGATATGTCGGAATGGGTTTTGAAGATGGTGTAAAGGTTATCGAACTGAAAGGCACCGATGGAAAAACCCAGAAGCCATCTATTGAATCTGTAAAATCAGGTGCTTACCCGCTTTCACGTGAGTTATATTTCGTAACTGCAGGTGAACCGGAAGGTCTTGCTAAAGAATTCATTGACTTTGTCATGAGTTCTGAAGGTCAAAAAATAGTTGAAGAACAGGGTTTTGTAAGTTTATAATCCGTTTCTTGCATCCGATCCAAGGGGAGACTAACTCCCCTCTTTTGTTCTTGTCAGGTTTTACATTGTGGTGAATTTTCTATCCGAAAATTTTGTATGTCCCTTACAGGGACTATGTCTGTTTGTTCATTCCAGAGCCAGCCGGATGCCAGCAGGGCAGGTACGTACATGGGCTGGTATCGGATCCTGATACGATATCGCTTTTTAGTCTGTGTCTTTACAACTCTTTTTCCATGGGCACGCTGATGACAACCCTGGCATAATACGCGGAGATTTGTTGCAGTTGAATCTCCCCCTTCTGACAGGGGAATGATGTGATGTACTGATAGTTTCTCTGTAGAGCCACAGACCTGACATTGGTATTTATCCCGTTCAAGTATGAACCGGCGGATAACATTCCAGTACTGGGGTCTTTTTCCCCGGATGCCGGCATGCTCTTTTTCCACCCAGTGTTGGAAATTTTTTTTGCACTCTTCAGAACAAAATGAATCGAATTTACATTCAGAATCAAGTAAGGATTCACACCAGCGACATACACCGGTGATTTTCTTTATATTTTCTCCTGATTGATTCATCCAAACATAAAATCTTCTTTAGCATATATATTATTTTTGTTTTAAGTATCTTTTTAAAAATACTATATTGATATATTGTTTTAATGATTCAACTATATTCTATGTGATGAATTCCTATCATGAAACAGTGATGAGTAGTGATTAATGACTGAAGCAATTTTTTCCTCTGGAAAACAGGAAGAAGGACAATATAGAGTATATAATGAGACGAATCAGTTGCACCTGGAAAATTCCGGGCTAAAAAGATCTGACATACGGCTTTCTGCGTTTGATGAACTGAAAACTCTCATTACCCCATATCCCCGGACAGCAAGGGTTTTTAAAAATCTGATTAATACGACGCAGATCTCTGTTTTATGGGATATGGCCTCTTTTATCACAACAACCAGGCTCCATATGAATGACCATGGTAAAGTTCATGCCATGGTAACTGCTTCCTCATCATTAAAAATACTGGAATTGTTATATGCCTCTGATGTAATGCCGGATGTAATCCGGAACAATGCCGGTGACCGTGATGATGCAGCTCTTGTTGTGATGATGAGTGCTCTTTGTCATGATATTGGCAATGCAATACATCGTACTTCTCATCTCTCACATAGTATGTTACTTGCAGAGCCGGTTCTTGACATGATTCTTCCGACAATTTATCATGATCCTGTTCAGTCAATGCAGATTCGAACCTTTATCCTGTCAGCAATTCATTCTCACCATGGGGAACCAAATCCCCTGACGATTGAAGGGAGTATTGTAAGTATTGGTGATGCATCTGATATGACAAAAGGCCGGGCAAAACATTCAACAGATATCACTACTGCATCAATGCATGCAATATCAACACTTTCAATTGATGATGTTATCATTACGAGGGGAACCGCCCGTCCAGTGGAGATCCAGATTGTCATGTCCCAGCTCGCAGGAATGTTTCAGGTACATGAAACACTTATTCCAAAAATCAATGCCGGACTAATCGGAAAATATATTAGTGTCTACATTCCGCTCCAGGATCAATATATCTACTGATCCAACGGGTTTCTGAATCTTTCAGATACAACAGGAGATGAGGAGTTATTCTTTTTTGATAGCTGAATAATTTCTTTTTCTCATCGTTGTTTTGATAAGAGTGAGATATATCTCTTTCAAATGCGATGCTCATATAGGTATGATAAAAATCAAACAGAAGATTGAAGCATTTTATTTTTCGAACAAAGGGGGTATCAGAACAAATAATGAAGACGGGTTGATTATTCCCGGTACCCTGATATCAGATCTGTCCATGAAAATTCCCGAGTCATACCGGGGTGAAGTTACAAATGCCATATTTTGTGTTGCTGATGGCATAGGTGGAGAGCAAAAAGGGGAAGTTGCATCAGAGATTGTTCTGACATATTTTCGAGATCATTTCTCGGAGATTACTGACGAAGAGAGTTTTGCTAAGGTTGCATATGATGCAAAAGAACAACTGGAAGAGTATGCAAAAAAAAATCCTGAGTCTTCCAACCTTGGATGCACGATGGCTGGAATCGTGATAAAAAATGATCAGGCATTAATTTTTAACATTGGTGATTGCAGGGTGTACCGGATAAATGGGAGGTTTTTTGAGCGCATCACCAAGGACCATTCCGTTGTTCAGCACCTTTTAGAGGAGGGAGTAATCACCGAAGATGAAATGCGATCTCATCCCCGGAAAAACATCGTGACTTCCTCAGTATCTGGCGACGGGATTCCAAATTCAATAAAAGTATGGTTTAAATCATTCACGATCCGTGATCAGGATATGTTTTTTCTCTGTTCTGATGGGGTTTGGGAATGTTTTTCACAGGATGAACTGGAAATGATCTTTCAGAAATATACAGGTTATGCATTTTGTGAAAAAATCCTCGTTGCTGCTCTCGCAAGACAATCTTCTGATAATGTTACTGCAATACTGGTATCAACATCTGCTGTTTCATCATAATGAGTTCACTAATTGTCACTGACATTTCACTGGAAAACCGCGATACGGAAAGCCGGGAACAGGTTTCAGCATGGATCGTGAACCGGATAACTGAAGTGTTCATTGGTATAAAACGTAAGTTTGATACTCTCTCTCTAAAAACAGACAAAATATCCCGCCTCTATGCTGAACTGGAGGACATATACAATACAATCTCTTCAGGTCAGAATCCTGGTCTTACAAACAAAGAGTCCGGGAAAAAAATGATGGAATCATTTTTCAGGAAGACCGACCGGTTCAGAATTGCGCTTATTCAGCTCCTTCTTGAACAAAATGAATCAAGACTTTTTGAAGAGAATATTATGAATGAAGCCTTTCGGGTTTTGTCTGATTGTCTCTCAAAAGAGTTTTTAAAATCTGACAATCCCCGATACATCCATCTGAATTCTATGCTGCAGAACATGGGTGAGCAATTTCCCCTGGATCGTCTCAACCAAATGAGGTCTTTATTATCTGAAATTCTATCGCTTTTTTTTACCTGCGAGCATGATAAAAAAATCCTTCTAAAAAGAGTTCAAAATCTAACCCGCCTCATCTCATCCCTTCAAATGCAACCCATCTCTATTCAGGATCTTGAAACAATTCGTAGTTTTTCTGATAAATTATGCTCAATTCAGACAATTCCTGATCTCAATGAGCAGATGACTCAACTAGATCACATCAGGGATAAATTGTCTGCTCTGGCCCACAAAGTCTCCGGATTCGAACATTGTGACATGAGTGATCTAAAGAGAGAAAGTAATAATTTGTCAGAAGAAGAAGCGACCATAATAAAAAGGCAGGTTGAAAAAGTAATCAGTTCTACTGAAGCGGGATTTTACCATGATCGCATCCGTTTTTTTGATTATGATAATACTGAAAGCCAGGACTATGAACCAGTGAGAACTGACGTTACCATGGACCAACTGGCCCTTCAGAGAGAAAATCTGTTGCTTGAATATGGTCTTCTCAAAGAAAAAATTCCTGAAAAAACAGTAATTCGGGAACAACTTGAAGAGATGATACAGAACCTCTCATTAGAGCCGGATGCCGGTTCACTTCTGGACGCAGCTCTTCTTTTATATCATGAACCATTCCCTGAGCTTCGGGAAATGGTCATCATCAGAAAACAATATGATGCATATTTTATTGAAAAAGCGGAAAATTCGTTGTCTGACACCACCTGGGAAAATATCATCCGCATGTTACTTGAAAAGTTACAGGAAAAGGGATATTTTGTGCCAACCCGGAGATTGGTCTCCCTTCGTGATTTTTTTCGTCGCAGTGTCCTGGAAATAATGACTCCTGTTCATAATTATTCAATCCTGATATCCCTGAATCCTCTGGACGAGTTGGTATTCAGGCTGGTCAGAATTATTGATGATATGGACATTCAGGATCTTGATCGTGATGAGATAGTTAAAAAAGATGTTAATGCAGCAAAAATGTGGAGTGTGGACTATGATGAAATATCCCGGAATATGCAGGAAAACCATATTTCTTTCATCGAAAGACTTCGAAAAAGCCCGGATGAGGTACATGTGCAACAATTAACCCGTTTTGACCTGCTGACTGATGAACACATATCTTAATTGGTAATACTTCTAATATGGGTGTGTAATCTGGTCATTGTAATCTCTTTCACACTGGTAAAATCGTGGTGTAGCGTCATATCAATTTAAGAATTTCTGATGGTTTAACAAAAAAAGGGTTTTACCTGGAAGTTCAAAGATCAGTCTTTCGCTTACTGATGAATAATGAAACATGTATGTGTTTCATAAGAGGAATCGCCGATGGGCCCTCCTAAAGATTCGGATAGTCCTGGAAGAAGAGGAACAACATTACGGGACGGTGTAGTGCCTCACTCAATTCCTCGTGAAAAACCATTACAAAAAGCTCCCGATTCAAAACCCGCTGAATCTTTACGGTATTTCAGGTCTTATAGGATAATGAAACAATTCCCCGCAACCGGCGGGGAAGCAGATATCTGGCTAATTCAAAAAGAACGGCAATATTTTATTCTAAAACAGTATCGTCTGGGAATTGAACCCAAAATTGACGTGCTTGATCAGGTCAGTCACATCTCTCTCCGGAATCCAAAAAACCTGATTAAGATTATTGATTATGGTTTTGATGATGACTCGGAGCGATGGTTTGAAATTCTGGAATATGCAAGATATGGTTCTCTTCGTGAATTAGTTGATAAACAGTCAATTAATAATGCAACATTTAAAATTATAATCGAGGAGATAGCATTTGGTCTTGATGCTCTCCATAAAAATAATGTTCTGCATCTGGATCTAAAACCCTCCAACATACTGATTCGAGAAATACGTCCTCTTAATTTGATACTCACCGATTTTGGTATTTCCACCCTCCTTGACAGTGAATTATCCCGGCATATCACTTCTACCAAAGGGACGCCGATGTACTGGGCACCTGAACAGCTGGGTAATGTTGTTGGCAGGGAATCTGATTACTGGGCTCTCGGGGTAATTGCTCTTGAGATTACACAAAAAAAGCATCCTTTCGAAGGACTAAACCATAACCTCATTCTGTCTACCCTGGCATCCCGGGGGATAATTTTATCCGAACAAATAAATCCTGACCGCCTCATCCTTTTAAAAGGGCTGCTTACAAGAAATCCAAAGAAACGGTGGGGAAAACGCGAAGTATCATTGTGGCTCTCAGGTAAAAGAAATATTCCGGTATTTTATGAAGAAGAGCACATTAATCGGATGGGAATTACTAAACCCTATGAATTTCATGAGGAAAATTATGTCAGTCTGAATGATCTCATGTATGCATTTATTGGAGATCCGGTCTCCTGGGAAGATGCGAAACGTCATATTGGAAGGGGTTATCTACTGAGGTGGCTTGAATCTACAGAACAATATAATAAAGCAGTAACCATCTCGAAATATATCGAAGAATATCCTGACGAAGATGAACGATTACTATTCATCGCGGCAGAACTGAACCGGGATATTCCCTTTACACTTTTTGGAAAAGTTGTAGACATAACAAATATTGTCTGGTTTTTGGGACGTGCATTAAACCGGGAACAGGATGACCAGGAAGAAAAAATTCTCTCAATGCTGTTTTCCGGAGATCTTGAGGAAATATATGCCAAATTCATTGATATAACAAAACAGGAGATAAAAAGTGTTTTCTTCACGCGACTCTTTACCTGGATAAAGGAAAACCCCCGGGGAACGAATGAACGAAAAAGATTATTTCAGTACGCAAAAATTCTTCATGAACGGGAAATAGCAGGGATCCCCACCGAATGGAGTGCAAAGTCAGTAATCTCTGTTTTATCAATATATAATTATTTTATCCGGTTATCTGCCATGTCTGATGCAGAAGAATGCAAACGTGACATGGTTATTGCTGCAAAACATGCCCTTTCTGCACAGGTTGTTGAACCTGACCTTCTAGTCGCTCTTGCAAGTGGATTTGAAGAGTTGCAACAGCCTGCATCAGGTAAAACTCTTCTGAAAAAAGCATATGATCTGGATATCCGGGTTTTGACTCTTTTTTTTAATAAAAGAAAAGGAGTTTCAAGATTCAGATTTTATTCTGCGTTAACCCGGGAATATGAAAAAAATGTATTTTCCATCTCTTCTGATCCATGGAATGAAACAATCGGGTTCTGGAAGGAAAAATTTGTCCATTATTTTGGGAATGAGCAATATTTTCTCTGTCTTTCAATTTCTGAACGGATTATTGAGATGGATAAGGCAAGTCCACAAGGCTGGGCGATGCGGGGAGTAAGTCTTTTAAAACTGAAGCGTTCCCATGAAGGAGGTTTTTGTTTATCGCAGAAACTTGTGCAGAAAAGTCAGGACCCCCTGCTCTCCTGGCTCTTAGGCGAATATCTGGAAGAAACTGGAAATCTCCAGGAAGCAGAACAAAAATATAATGATGTGCCTTTTGTTCATATGGCGCAGCCACTAGTCCAGATCTCTCTTGCGCGGATTTATTACAAGCAAAAACGGTTTTGGGAAGCAATTGACATCTGTGATAAAGTGTTACTAGCTCATCCCGGATATGCAGTTTCTCTCTATTATAAAGGAGAGTCACTATATGCATTGGGGAAAATTTCAGAAGCACATGTATGTTATGATGAGGCTTGCAGGAAAAACCCCGACTATCTCCCCGGATGTATAAAATCTGCAAAAACACTTATGAAAATGGGAGATTACGATAAAGCAGACAGAGGTGTAGATTCTATTCTGGCAAAAGACGAAATGAATTATGATGCACTCCGGATGAGGGCATTTATTCTTTTGAAAAAGGGAAGAAAAACTGAAGCAATTTCATATATTAAAAAAATTTTGCAAATCAGGTCTGATGATGAGTGGGGACAGAAAATGTTCTCCCTTTATGGTTCGGCAGAAAAGCAGATTTGAGTAATCATCCTCTTAGTCGCATAATAACAAGTTACAAATCCATGGGAGGTAACATATCTCATTATAGTTCAAAGCCGATGTTAGTCCTGGTACCCGTTTCAATGGGCCCAGGTTTACAGCCCAGGAGAGTTATATGTACAATCTTCCCAGGTGGAGTTCAGAATTTATCCGGTTTCTTTCAGTAACGCCGCAATTTAATTTTACGGGTAATATTTTTGATGTATATCCCGTTGAAATAGATGGGGATATTACTACATTACGATTAAGGGACTATATCCGGACAATACTCGTGAAAGAAGGGTATAGTGTCATCCTGGGTCTTGATCCATTTGTTGGGTTTTCTCATCTCCATGGTGATCCGGATACAATTCATGCAATATTGGGTGATGTTCTCACGGTTGAAAGGACCGGACCTCCCTCACTTGAACGGACATTGGAGATATTAGAGAAAAGCGTTCATAACAGGACTGCGTATTCTGCAATAATTCTGAATCAGATTGTTGGGCATGATATCCGTTATAACAGCCCTGATGAATTTTTTTATTATCTCTTTTCCACCAGTCAGAATGCTGAACCCCGCCTTCTTGCAGGAAGTTCCTATCCCCGGTTTAATCTCCTCATTTGGATTCATGAATGTAGCGTTGCACTGCCATCATGGTATACTCGTGATAATTCCCGGATTAGGCAGATAGTTGTGCCAAAACCTGACCCTGAAACACGAAGAGCACTTCTGGAAACATTAACCCGAAATGTGACCCAGTTCGAAGATATGGATACGGCGAGCAGGAATAATTCACTCTCTCTTATTGTTAAACAGACACATAACATGCAGGCCAATGAAATCATTTCCCTGATTTCACTGGTACGAAGAGAGATTGTTCCGGTATCAGATCTCGCTGAGGCAGTAATTCAGTATTCCTCGGGAATTTCTGATAATTTCTGGAGATCCGTTGATCAAAAAACGATTGCCCGGGCAGAGGAATTCCTGTCAAATCAGGTCTATGGTCAGAAACTTGCAATTCGGAAGGTATGTGATATTATTAACCAGTCCTATCTTGGTCTTTCAAGGGTGCAATATTCACAAAATCTGAATCAGCCTAAAGGTTTTTTATTACTTGCCGGACATGAAGGAGTTGGAAAAACAACACTGGCAGTCGCGATAAAAACCCTTTTGGTAGGCTCTGATCATGACATGGTAACAATTAACATGAATGATTACCAGGATGACAATGCCCTTTTAAGACTTGATACCTTCACGGAAATAGATCATGGTAATTTTTTGGCAAAAATTTATAAAAATCCTTATTCGGTAATTTTGTTTGAAAATATTGAGTCTGCACACCCGAACGTTTTACAGTTTATAACTACTATTCTTCGCGATGGTGAGGTACATTCAAAGGAAGGAAAATGTGTCTCCTTTACTGGTTGCCTGATCATTTGTACCATTCGACTTCAGGGTTGTTGTCCGACCAATCTATATAATCAAAAAAGTGAAGAAACGGTCAAAGAATATCAGAATCGCGAGCGGGCGGCAGGAGAGATCATAGCGCAGTTTTTTGAAGAACAGAAAAACCTGGATTTCTCACAATTGATTCGTAGTAATCTCATAATTTTAAGAAGTATCCATCACGAAGCGGCAGTTTCTATCCTTAAATCAATGATTGACAGGATTATTGAAAATATTGCTGCAAGATATCATATTACCATTACTTTTAGTCCTGATGTGTCAGAACAGATCGAGTTATTTTGTTGTCAGGATGTAAAGAGAGGTGGAATTGGTATTGGAGAGCGTTTAGATAACATTCTTGTCAATCCTCTCTCGAAAATTATCATAGATGGTTCTTTTTCCCCAGGCGAAAAAGTAATATTAACTAAAATTTCAGATACTGAATCAGGATGGGAGGTTACCCTCTCGAGGGTGCAATAACCAGGATTACTATCATGGTGCTCCAAAAAATATGCGATACATGTGGGATGGCCAACCCTGCTACTGAAATGATCTGTATGAGGTGTTTTTCTGATATATCAGGAAAAAAACCTGTTGAACGGAAGACTATCAGACAGATTGAAATAAAAGGAATTGTAAAAAAACCCCCGGATAAACGGTTTGCGAAGATAGGTTTTGATGAAGGAAGGACTATCCGTGAGGTAACTCCGCTGACTCTTACCATGTCACCAGGTGTATCAATTACGGTTCATCATGGTGATACTGTTGGAAGAGATGCAGTAGGACGTACTATTCTTCAGCAACAGAATGGAGTTTCTAGACAGCATGCCACTTTTAAATATTTTAATGGTAAGTGGTTAGTCAGGGATGAGAATTCTACTAATGGAACCTATATACTCGGGAAAAAAATATCTCCGGATAAATGGTATGAAATTAAAGATGGAGATTCTATCTCATTTTCTTCAAATTGTACATTTACAATCCAGACTATGTAATATCCGGGTTATTGACGGTTCTCCTTTTTTGGTCTCACTCCAAAGGCATTGTCACACAGGTATTTAGGACTTCGAGATCAACTATCTGGTTATAACCGGATTATTTGATCCGGAATTTGAGGATGAACAGATATGTGCATTGCAATCCCCGCAGAAATTCTTGAAATACGCGATGATAATATTGCTCTGGTTGATTTTGGAAGTCTGAAACAGGAGATACGGGTGGATTTAGTTGATGTCAGCGTTGGTGACTTTGTTTTGGTCCATGTCGGTTTTGCGATACAGAAAGTAAACCGTGATGAAGCACTGGAAACCCGTGAATTGTTCAGGCAGTGCTATGCAGCAATGGAAGAAACTGCATAATTTTTTTTTATTGTAATTATTATATTGAGTTATGATGTCAGCATTGGAAAGGCCTGTGAGATACCATTAATGATAAACTGAACGGCAATTGCCATAAGCATAATACCCATCAGACGGTTTATCACGCGGTAAGCACGTTGATTGATCCTTTTTGATATCCGCTCTGATGAAATTAATACAAAATACGTGATAATAAGCGTTAGCAGAACGGAGCCCAGGATAATTCCCAGTTCAACCGGCTGATTGAAAACTGAGGTATTCTGTGAGAGGACAATGACTGTTGTAATAGTCCCTGGTCCGGAAATCATTGGAAATGCCAGTGGCATTGAGGAGATATCCTCTGCATCAATACTTTCATATTTTTCAGTCGCCGTCATTTTTGCGCGAGAAGTCCGGGCATACACCATTTCCATACCTATTCCAAAGAGGAGAACCCCTCCGGCAACGGTAAACGCACTAATGGTGATACCAAACAGCGCCAGAAGAGATGATCCAAAAAGAGTAAAGAAAAGGAGGACTGCACCAGCAATTCGGCAACCGTATGCAGCAACTTTTCTTTTATCCGCTGAATCCATGAATTCAGTGATAGAATTATAGACTAGGAGCGCTCCAAGGGGATTTACCACGATCAGAATAGATGACAAGGCAAAAAGGGAATAACTTATCAGATCTTCTGTCATTGGTATCCTTTAAAGACTAATAATACACAATTCCATTTTCCAGTTTACCGATATTTTCATGCCTCTCGCTTGAAAGGTTTGTATTAATAATAACCTCGGGGATTTCACATCCAAAGGTATGTGCAGGGAACCAGTACAATCCGTCGCCATATACCTGCTCAACATCATAGACTATCAGGTCTGCTGCAGAATAATTCATGGATGTAATTGTTGCATTGGAAAACGCTAACTTATTAAGCAATCTTGTCCGGATATCATTCTCACCAAACATAAATGCCAATAATCTGAATGCTTCTTCCAGGGAATACTCTGCATGAACATCAGCATAACCAGGCTTTAATGATATCGTGACTGAATTTATCGAAAGGTAACCCTCTTCTTCAGTCTCTGCAGCAAATGACTGGGACACAAGTATCAGGAGAAACCCGAAAAGTATCGCCAGACAAAGTTTCATTCTTAATGGGTTTATCAGGCCCGGTTTAAATTCTTTTGTCCTGACTGAAAAAAAGGGGAAATTATTTCCTTGATACCAGAGTTATCTCGATGGATGAAACATGAGTTTTACCACTTTCAGTATCTACCACTTCAGTGGAGGTCTGGACATTTTTTTTCTCAACACCTTGTAAAAAGCGGTTCAGTGCAATTTCTGTAGTATCAACAGCACGGGAGATAGCTCTACCTCTTGCTTTTACGGTGACTTCATGAGCACCGTTGGAAAACTGAGTCACCACGGCAAGAACATAGTTCATTACCGGTTTATTCCCTACAAATACTGTATTATCATCCTGAATTTCGCCCATAATTTCAGATGTAACCACGGTCACAGATCAACTCAGCATTAAGGATAGATGCTCCGGCAGCTCCTCTGATGGTATTATGGCCCATGGCAATGTACCTGATTCCAGGTCTCAACCTACCTACTGAAACTGTCATCCCTTTTCCTTTCATCCGGTCAAGTCTGGGTTGCGGACGATCCTGTTGTACCATGAAATCAACTGATTTCTCCGGGAGAGTTGGTAAATCCCCGATTGGGCATCGCCAGGACTGGAAAGCTTTTGCGACATTCTCTACGGGTTCCTTGATGTCAAGCCAGACTGCCATCGTGTGTCCGTCAATTACCGGAACCCTGTTACAACTGGCGCTGACTGAGAATGGAGCATTTACGATTTCACTCCCGTCAAAGGTTCCCATGATTTTGAGTGTCTCCCGTTCCATCTTTTCTTCTTCATTTCCGATGTAGGGAACAACATTATCAAAGATAGACATGGCTGGAATACCCTCAAATCCTGCTCCGGATATTGCCTGCATTGTCGCAACCCTGAGATCGGTAAAATGAAAATTACGAATTGGTGCGAGTGAAACAGTCAGCATGATGGTTGAGCAGTTCGGATTGGTGACAATGAATCCGTCATTTCCTGCATCCCGCTGAAGTTCTATCATGCGCAGATGATCTGCATTCACTTCAGGAACAACAAGAGGAACATCCTGGTCCATCCGGTGTGAACTTGCATTACTACAGACACCAATACCTGCTTTAGCGCAATCAGTTTCAATAGTTGTAGCGAGATCTGCCGGAAGAGCAGAAAATACGATGTCTGCATTTTTCAGACATTCAGTTTTGGTTTCTGCAACAATGATGTCGCCTGCTGATTCAGGTAATGGAACATCCAATCGCCAGTTTACTGCATCACGATACTTTTTCCCTGCACTCCGCCCGGATGCGGTCAGCACCGTTAGGTCAAAATACGGATGATCAGCAAGGAGCTGGACAAAACGCTGGCCTACAGCTCCGGTAGCGCCGAGGACTCCAACACTAACCATACCACGTATGTATATCTTAACCAGTAATTAAAAAGGAGGATTTTATTCCATGGTTATAGCTTCTGCCGGACAGACGTCCACACAGGAGCCACAATCTACACAGAGATCATTGTTTACTACTGCCTTGTCATTTTCCATGGTTATTGCAGCGGCAGGACACTCATCAACACAAGTTTCGCAACCTGTACATTTATTCTTATCAATAATTGCAGTCATTGATATCTACCCAGATTTTTGGTGAAAGGATAAAAATAGATTTCGAAAAATTATGCCAGGTTTAAAACATCTTTCATTCCATAGATGCCTGGTTTCTTATCCACAACCCACCTGGTTGATCTGATTGCACCTTCTGCAAAAACTGCACGATCGTAGGCACGATGAGAAAGCGTGACTGTTTCATAGTTACTTGCAAACATCACCGCATGGTCTCCTACGATATCCCCGCCCCGGATAACATGCACCCCGATTTCAGAACTTCTCTCCTTCATTCCCTCTCGTCCGTATATCTCTTCCCTGGGGCCAATTTCTTCCTGAAGGATCTGTAGGATAGTCTTTGCAGTTCCACTTGGCGCATCCTTTTTGTACCGGTGATGTGCCTCGGTAAGCTCTACATCATAGTCGCCAAGTTTTCGTGCAGCATCTCTGATAAGGGTCCAGAGGATGTTCATTCCAATTGAATAGTTTGAGGAGATAACAGCCGGAACCTGTGCTTTGATGATTGCATCATCAATTCCTTTTCGTTCAGCCGGATTAAGGCCTGTTGTCCCCAGAATTATTGCACATCCGGCTTTTGTTGCAATTGGAACATTTACTACTGTAGCTGCTGCTACCGTGAAATCAATCAGGACATCGGGTTTTACTGATGCAAGAAATCCTGCCAGATTATCAGAGGATACTACCGGGACTCCGAAGAATGTCCCCTCTTTAATGTCAACTCCTCCAACCAGTTGCATGTCCTGTTCTTTTGTTACGATGCCACCGATAGTGGTACCCATTCTGCCAAACGCACCACAAATTACGACTTTAATCATATTTTGATAAAACCTCTTTGAGTTTTGCTGTTGTTTGTTCTGATGCCTCATCCAATGGCAGGCGGAGTGGTCCGGCAGCCATACCTAAAAGTTCAGCAGCTTTTTTCACCGGGATAGGATTTGACTCGATAAACATGGCTCGGAACAGGGGAGAAATATTAAAGTGAATATCCCGTGCAGTTTCAAAATCTCCTTTATTGACTGCATCATAGAGCTGGATAAGTGGTTTTGGGAAAAGGTTCGCAACAACAGATATCACTCCTCCTCCGCCAAGGGCTAATATTGGAAGTGTCAGGTTGTCATCCCCGGAAATTACGGTAAAATCCTCGTCCCTCGTAAGTTCAATGATGGTGGAAATCTGGTTGACATCACCACTTGCCTCCTTAACACCGACAATATTTGGGTGGGTAGCAAGTTCTGCAATAATGTCAGGTGTCAGGTTTTGCCCCGTTCTGCCTGGAACGTTATATACCACAACCGGAATATCACAATCAGCAAGTGCAGTATAATGTTTAATAAGACCTGACCGGTTGGGTTTATTATAATACGGGCTGATTACCAGAACTCCGTCCGCGCCAACATCTTTTGCAGCTTTAGTAAATCGTAATGCTTCGGAGGTGTTGTTTGATCCTGTTCCGGCAAGAATAGGAACTTTTCCGTCGACTTCATCAATGGTGACTTCAATGACCTGTTCGTGCTCGGCAAAAGAAAGAGTTGCAGATTCACCTGTTGATCCACAGGGAACAACGCCATGAACCCCTGCGGCAACGAGGTGCGCTATGTTTGAACGAAGGCCGTCCAAGTCCAGATTCTTTCCAGAATTTCTTTGAAAAGGAGTGATCAGTGCGGGGAAAACACCCTCAAACATAAGGATTATTTTTTGAATTTCCCTGTATTTATCTTTCTTGTGATGAATCCTGCGACCCTGTTTCTAACCCGCTTGCTGGGGACATTGGTTGCACCTGCAACCGCTTTTTTATTCTCGTCAAAATCGTTCGAAAACTTCTCTTCATGGAACTCAAGGAGTTCTGTCCCGATTTTCTTGATATAAGTCGGTTTAATTCCCATGGTATATCTCTCTCAGTGAGTTGCATCAATAATGCGCTGTGATATCTTAAGAAGATTTGTTGTAATCCTTACTGGATTTTCTCCAAAATGATATGCTGCTGATGGGATATTCTCCCTGTTTTTAATGCATATAATGTCCGGAATGCCTGATTCCTCATCATTACAAAAAGCTACAGTCCAATCCATGGTGGAGACTCCCGGTGGGATTTTTTTACCATCGCACATACATGTTTCAAGAAGCATCTCTTCACAGATATCCACAAGTTTTTCAGAGAAGCAGATTTCACAAGCGCACCGTATATCCTGAGAAAAGCGCATTGCAGTAAGTATCATGGTTACAATCTGCCAGTCGCTACTAAAACTGACACTTAATTCATCCACTGCCCATTTTTTCGTATCCTTTGGAAGGAGACAACACATTACCTGAGAAGGGATGCGTGCTCCCGGAAGAGCATAGGCAATTTTCAAACCACAATCCGGAATAAGCAGAGGGCTAATTCTATCGTTTATATTATTTATTGCATGAATCAGTTCTTTTTGTGCCTTTTCTTTCGGATCTTCACTCATCTGCGCCCTCCCGGATAAATAGATGGAAAAATCCCGGAATCATTAACCTTTGTACCGACGGAATGTACTTGAATTATGAAACGATGGATGCTTGATGTTATTGTCGGAGTGGGAAGCCTTTTGATATTTCTTGCTCTTGTTCTTCTGCTACCGGCAGTTCTTCCCGGTGAAATCGGATATCTAGGTGCTCTTCTCATCTTTGTATTTGTTATCAGTGCTGGAGGGTATGCAATCCGGAGTGTTAGTGTCTGATTGGTCTCCCTCACTCTCCACCCTTTTTTTCATACTCTCATCCGGGTCTTTTACTTGTTTTTGGTATTTTTGTTTATTCAAATCCCGTTTTTTCAATTTGTAATATGAAAGCGGGTGGGTGACCCTGCTACAAATGCTATCCGGATGAACACAAATGCCGTGAGTCCGCATCGTTGCGCAGAGAGGTGATATGTATTCATTACTAGTTCCCCCTCTCCCGGAGATATGTTCAACCTGGTACAATGTTTTCCGAAGATCAAAGTTTGGAACACTCCCGTATAATTCAATAATCCGGGTATTGTCCATACCTATGTTATGCAGAAAGGCTGTTACTGCGAACCGTGCCATGTGGGTAAGGTGCCCATGACCTGTAAGCGCACCGAGTATTGCCTGCATGCAAGGAGGAAATGCTGACTCTTCAACCTGCCCGAATTCTTCGAGTACCTTCTTTTGCCATTCCGCTTTTATTCGTTCAATGGCAGGTTTGACCTGGTCACAAATCCTTGATGGAACCTTCAGCGGGAGGTTTCTACTCATTATGTATCTGAGCCGTTCCCTGACGATTTCATCATACTCTTCAGGTCTTATCCGGACCTTTCCTTTTTCAACAACCCGGTTAACTAGTCTCCACCGTTCTTCAGCCATCCTTGATGCAACCGGGATATAATCAATTACAGAAATATCCATGCCGGTCTCGGGAAGGCCTATTGATCGTCTGATAAATCGTTTTATCTCTGGTTCTTCATCCTGAAGAAAAGCAAAAACCACCCATGCCTGATACCTGACCAGCCTTTCAATCAGCATCCGGTCCTGGGCGCAGGAGACCATGATACGACTTACCGGATACGTTGCTATGATGGTCATGACTGCTTCCTTCTCTGGTGGTATTTCCGGAATGGATGGTGTTTCTTTTCCAGAGAAAGAAAGCGCATGCTCCAGCATAAGCATAGCTTCCCTGATAGCAACTCTGCCACCAGTTGATTCAAGGTAGTGTTCCAGTGAACTACTGATTGCCCCAATATATGTCTGGGATTCTTTTAAAAAAGGGTATTTAGCCAGATCTTTCAGGTCAAGTGTGACCATGCATTTAGTCGGCCTCAATCCTGGGCGCCAGCAGATATTCCACCTGCCCGTTTCCGCCGGCAATTTCAAATGAGAATTTTATCGGATGGTCTGCTCCTAAATCTATCGTGACTTTCTCGGCATGGCTCATCACTTTACCCATGTCCTTGAGATAATCAATAGAGAAGAGGGACTTGGCCTGCTGCCAGTTACATGCAATTACCTCTCCGGCAGAAAAAGATCGCTTAATATTGTCTGAGTCACCTTCGGCGTACAGGACAAATTCTTTATTATCGGGATCTATCGCAAACCATATCTTGTCTGATACAATGGCTGCTGATTTGATGACATTATTGAGTTCAGATCCGGAAATGGTTACTTGCCCGGGAAGTTGAATGCCTGGTGCATTCGGATCCTTTTTGATTGTGTTTGAATCAAGGAGCGTGATTGAATAGTGATATCCTTCAAAGGTTACCTCAATTTTATTAGCTCCATCCGGATGCTCAAGGCGAATATCACTTGCCTTGCCCATCATTGAATAGGTATTTTTTAGTTTGGCGATATCTAATCCAATTTCTCCGGTTGTGGCTTCATACTGGCTGAATGCCTCTTTTTTCAGAGACAAAATAATCATTGCCACATTCGCAGTATCCACTGCTCTGGCCCAGACTTCGGTTTCAGAAAAATGAAGTCTGCATTCGGTGACCAGAGCAGAGAGTGCATCAACCGTGTCCCTGAATATATCTGCAGTGATCGTTGCTTTCAGCATCTGCGCTCCCTATGCATTCAGGTTGTGATTTGACACAGATATATGTGCCGGGTTACCATATTACTGAGGGAAGGTATCAAGTCGATAATTTTTATGGGTTCACAATGGAGTAATGATAAAGCATATCGTCAGGCAAAAAAGTCTGGATATCGTTCGCGTGCAGCGTTAAAATTACAGGAAATTCTTCGGAAAAATCCGGTTATCCGTCAGGATGATAACATTCTGGACCTGGGAGCCGCTCCGGGCAGCTGGCTCCAGGTTCTTCGTGAGATGACAGATGGTGTACTGGTTGGGGTGGACATCAACCCTATTAATCCGATACCGGGAGTTACTACCCTTACCGGAGATTTTTCTGACCCGGTTGTTATTGCACGCATCAGAGAGCTCATGCCGGAGGTAAATGGCATTGTGTGTGATGCCTCTCCAAAGCTCTCGGGGACCCGGTCATATGACCAGGCAAGAGCGATAGACCTTAACCAGCAGGCGCTCAGGGTTGCACGGACGCTTCTTAAGCGTGGTGGAAACCTCATTATGAAATCCTTCCAGGGTGAGGATTTCAGCTGGTTGTACAACCAGGTAAAAAAGGATTTTTACTCGGTAAGAACGTACAAAGCGCAAACCACCCGGAAGGGAAGCACTGAAATGTACATCATCGCGAAAAATTTTATCGGTTATGAACCGGACCCTGAGGAGAATCTTTCAGATGGATCTGCATGATAACTATGGCAGACCGGTATCAAATATCCGGATTGCAGTAAACTCGGGATGCAATCTAAGGTGTGTCTATTGTCACCGTGAAGGTGAAACAAAACCTGACACCCCTTTACCTATTGAAGACATCAGGGCCATTCTTGATATCACGCAGGAACTTGGCATTAGATCAGTAAAGTTCACGGGTGGAGAACCACTTCTCCGGGAAGATATTGTGGATATAATCCGGGCAGTTCCACCTGGCATTGAATCATCATTGACTACAAACGGAACCCTGCTTGCAGGCTATGCGAATGAACTCCGGGAAGCAGGACTATCGCGGGTAAATATCAGTCTTGATTCACTAAATCCAGAAACCTATCGCTCAATCACGGGTGTTGGGGTGTTATCTGATGTCCTTGAGGGAATTGCTGCTGCCAGAGAAGCAGGACTTACTCCTATCAAGATCAATATGGTCCTTCTAAAGGGAGTGAATGAAGGAGAGGTGGATGACTTTATCCGGTTGGTTTCCGGGGATCGTCAGATGATTTTGCAGATCATTGAACTGATGGATCTTGGTGGTTGCCCTCTGCATGCTGATCTTTCAGATCTGGAAGATATGATTGCAGCAGAATCGCGAAAGGTTATCACCCGGAGGATGCATCATCGGAAAAAATACTGTTATGATGGTGCAGAGATTGAATTTGTCCGCCCGTTTCATAATTCTGAATTTTGTCGTTATTGTAATCGTCTGCGGGTAACATCTGATGGAAAATTAAAACCCTGTCTTCTCCGAGATGATAATCTTGTGGATATTCGGGGAAAACGAGGGGAAGAACTTCTTGAACTCTTTAGAATTGCAGCAAAAAAGAGACAACCCTACAATCAGTAATAATGCGGAAATGGTTTTGCCCGGAAAACCAATCACTGATCATGCTGGAAAATAATGAATACGTAAAAGTACTCGAGTACTTTTATGATAAATCATTAATTCTCGAAAACATGTCTGATTTTCATCCAGATCTCAGTTTCTGGTATTTCGATGCCATGGCGCACCTTGATTATACCATTTCACTTTTTGCATTTAATGCAGATTCCCCACGAAATATGCTTTCCCGGGAACACCTGAAATACCGTAAAGATCAGTCAATGGAAGAAAAGTATGCCTGTTTTAGCGGTTTTATGGACTGGCTCAGGGAAAATCATCCTGAACAGTATGAAATTTTTCCACTTTTCATTCAAAAGATTTACGATCCTTCTGACGAAGCTCAGTACCGCTCGTTCAGAATAGTTCTTGATCCGAATGAAAAAAAGGCCACTCCTAGCGCGGTTTTGCAAGTAATGGTGGATGAGATATTTGATAAAAAATACCTCGCATCCATCTATAATGGTTCAGAAATGGTCTGCCTGTATAAACAGTACCTGAATCTGCGATAATCAGGGTGAGTTTAGTGGATGTTGTTCGCCTTTGTTCAGAACTGGTAAAAATCAGATCTGAAAACCCTCCCGGATATACCGATGAGGTGATCTCCTATCTACAGGAAGTATGTACATCAATCGGGATAGATACGCAAATTCTTAAAAAGGGACGAAAATGGAATCTGCTCTCAAAAAAAGTGAACAACCGGTTTCTTCTCTGTGGGCATGTTGACGTTGTGCCAGCTCTTGATACATCCTGGACTCATCCGCCATTTTCAGGTATGATCTCTGAATCATCTGTTTTTGGTCGTGGTTCCACTGATATGAAGGGTGGATGTGCAGCTCTCTTATCTGCCCTTTCCCAGGTAAAAGATGGTGGACATGAACCACCTGTTGATGTTGCTTTTGTTTGTGATGAAGAAGGTAACGGTGATTTTGGAATGGAGTACCTGATTGCGAATGGGCATCTCCATCCCAAATATTGCCTGATAGCTGAACCTACTCCTCCCCTTTCTCCGGTTATCGGAGAGAAAGGGGTGGTCAGGCTCCACTTAACGTTTTCTGGTGATCCCGGTCATTCCTCTCTTCATCCGGTTATGGGTAGATCCGCAATTAGTGAAGCCCTGAAATCTCTCACTCTCTTTGAAGAAATCCATTCACTGACCTGGCCTGAGAACCCATTGGTTCATGAGGTTATTCAGAATACAACTGATTCTCTATCAACCCTTTTGTCAATTTCAAAAAATCAGGCTGCAACAATGCTAAGCAGGGTAAGTTACAATCCCGGAATTATTTCCGGGGGTGAACGTATCAATATCATCGCCCAGAATTGTGAGATGGACATTGATATGCGGATTCCCTGGGGTTGTGACCTTGATACACTTCTTCAAAAAGTACATTCGTCTCTGCAGAATTGTGTAGTGGATGTGATTGATAAGGTCGGCCCAACCCTGAGTAGTCCAGGTAAGCTTTGCAGACTGGTTTGTGATGGCATTGAATCAGTACATGGAAAAAAGGCACTTCCCGGAGTGACACAGGCAGCAAGTGATGCACGACATCTCCGGGAGATTGGAGCTGAAGTGGTGAATTATGGTCCTGGAGATCTGTCACTTCTTCATGCGGTAAATGAATCTGTTCCGGTCAGAATGCTTCATGACTGCAGGGATGTTTATGTGCATCTCTTGACACACATGGAACCATAATTTTTTAATTTCTTACCTTTTTCAGGGCTTTTAGTTGTTCCATTGCATGATGGTAATTCGGATCAATCTCAAGTGTTTTATTATACCATTCAATTGCTTTATCACGTTCTCCCTGTTCCTCATAGGTGTGCGCAATATTATATGATGCATCAGGGTATTCTGTGGTTATTTCAAGTATTTTTTCATAGTCTGCAATTGCTTCATCGTATCGTTTCAATGAAGCCAGGGCATTACCTCTGTTAAGTAGGGTTAGGAGATGATCCGGACAGTCATCCAGTATCAGATTATACTGGATTAATGCTTCTTCATACCGCTCCTGCGACTGCAAGGTATTTCCCAGGTTATATCTGGCTTCGAGAGATTCAGGTTCACGATGCAGAGCTTCCTGATACATCTCTTCAGCTTGTGCATATCTCCCCAGATTCTGAAGGGCAAGACCTTTATTATTCCAATATACTGCAGGAGCCGGGTCAGCAGCAAGAACACGTTCATAACATTCCAGTGACTGTTCATGTTCTCCCATCATTCCCAGAGCAACACCTTTCAGATTCCACAGGACTGGATTATCCGGGGCACTTTTAAATAATTTATCAAGATATTTTATGGCTTTTTCAGGTCTTCCACGCTGGATTTCCCGAATGACCATGGCAGCCGTATACGTTTGATTCCTGCTTATCATTATTTATTTTCCCTTATAAGCCACCACCGGGTATATATCAGGTATGCAATGGCGTTTATCAGAATCATCAGAACAACCAGAGCAATGACAATACTCACTGGTCCGGTAAGGTTCTTTTTAACCGATGAAAACAGATCTGGCATCTTTTGTGAGGAAGATTGTACCACTTCCATTGGTTCAGGTGTTTGTTCTGATGATTGTTCCAGAGCTGTGTAATTATCATTAATCATTGGATCTGAAACAATTTCCCAGGTCTGAAGCGGCTCTGGAGTTGAAACCTGTGTATTAATTGTTTGAACGACCTGTGGTTGTGCCGGAGGCATTGGGTTTGAAAAATCCAGCGGTATACTTTCCAGGGGTGGTTGCACATAAGCAGGAGCTGGGGCTTGTCCAGCAATTGGAGCCAATGATGGCGTGTGATTTCCTTGTCCGGGTGCAGGGGTTGCAATGCTCGATGCATTCTCAACAAACAAAGCGTATACTCCCGCTTCATATATTGTACCGGAAATTTCACCGGTAAACTGATTAGATCCTGTCTTCAGATCTTTCCAGGATGCTACCTGTGGGTTATATGCGAATATTTGTGGATTTTTAGATATGATGTCAGATATTCTTTCAAAGGGAATATGGAATGACAAAACTCCTTCCGGATTAAAATACGTTCGCTCCGGAGATATTTCATAAGCATATCCAGTGAATACCAACGAGGGATTTTGTTCAACCGGTGGCAAAGTGTCAATACTCCGTGATGTCAGGAATATCTCATCAAGGAACTGACCGGAAGGAGCAAACAGAAGTGTATCCTGATTGAACTTTACCGAAGCCATTCCATCATCAGAAACAAATGATTCCTCTGTTTCAAGTCCGTATCTGATGGAGGGAGTATTGCCTGCAGAGTTATCCTGAATCTGATTGGAACTCTCTCCTGGTTGTGAGGCAGGTGAAGAACTGGAAAAATTATCTGTTGGTTCGTTGTCTAAAAACTGAATAGTCTGTACCGGGACCGGAGTAAAGCCCGGACCTGTAACCTGAACTGACCCGGAGCCGGTTGAAATATCAAACTGTTCGGATGTTCCCTGTTCAAATAGAATGGATTCTGATGCTGGGCTTCCATCAATTTGAAATGTAATAAGCAGATCTCCTGTCTGGAGTTCTTCTTCGGAGACATTGACCTTAAGTCTTGGATCAAAAAGACCCGGCCCTCCATAAAAGCCAACAACTTCGGTTGTTATCTGTCCTCGCATGGTGTTCTGCAGAAATGCTGTGATTGTTGTTCCAACCGGTGCTGGTGTTCCATCAATCAGAACATTCCCATAATATTCTGCAGGAAGTGGAGGTACCGCATGTACTGGCAGAATACAGCAGATTATTATGATGGTTAAGGGCAGGAGCAGTCCTGCTGAAAAAGATCGCATACAGGTACTATGATTTGCACTATTAAAACATGAAGGAACAATTTTTTCATTAAAAAATTATTGTGCATGAGTTCACATTGAATAAGTTTTTATGCGTCCTCGTGGATTTCGTAGCAATGAACTTGTCAGCGGAGAGAATTACTGTTCTGGCAGTAGATGATGAAGAGGAAATCCTTGGATTATTCAGTCATTATTTCTCCGACGATGAATTATTTTCAATAGTAAAAGCAGATTCTGTTGGAGCGGCTCTTGAAATACTTGCAAGACAGGAGATCTCTGCAATCGTTTCTGATTACCTGATGCCTGGAACAAACGGGCTGGAATTTCTCTCGCTTCTCCGTGAACAGGGTAATAAAATACCGTTCATTCTTTTTACCGGAAAAGGATGTGAAGATGTTGTTATACAGGCACTCAATCTTGGGGCTGATTTTTATATTGTTAAAGGAGAACAGCCAGATCTTCAGTTTCAAATACTGAAAAAACAGATTAATGTATTAATTGAGAAAAACCGGGCAGATGAAGCATTAATTGCCAGTGAAAAATTAAACCGAAGGATGTTATCTCAGCTTAGGGCTACTCTTGAGGCCACTGAAGAAGGCATTCTGGTAGTGAGCAGAGACGGAAAAATTGCTGATTTTAATGAACATTTTTTAAAACTCTGGAATATTACACCTGCTGATATTCTTGATGCTCCGCTTAAAGAGTTCTATTCCCGAATTCCTGCAGAAATACCCAATACCCTTTTCCACTCCGAAAAAATTCTGCTTGAAGATTCTTATCTCGGACGTCGCTTTACCATTGACTGTAATGATGAAAGAGTAGTGGAAGTTTTTGTAAGATCCCAGAAATGTGATGATAAGGTAATCGGTGTCGTCTATAGTTTTCGGGATATAACTCCCCGTATTCGTGCTGAATTATTACTTGCAGAAAGTCGCGAAAGGTTTCGCATTTTATTTGAACACTCTCCCGTCAGTAATATGGCCATTAGTCCGGATGGCAGAATTACTGAAGTTAATCGTGCCTGGCTCTCAATGATGAAGCTATCACGTGAAGTAGTTATCGGGACTCCTTTTTTTGATATTGTGGATCCGGCAGCGAAAAGCGATTATCTTACCTATATTCAGGAAATTCTGAAAGTAAACGTAAAACACGATACTGAGCTGGTGTTGCGTGATGGGGAAGGTGCACAGGTTATTGTGCTGGCAGATGGTAGTGTTGTTAGGGATAAAGATGGAATTATAGTCCAGATTCACTGTGTTTTACGTGATATCACATTCCAGAGGAAGACCGAAAAACAGCTAAAATGGACTGAATCGTTACTTTTTGAGGTCATGAACCTGCTTCCATTTGGTATCTGTGTAACCGGTGGGAAAAATCTTGCATTAATTTTTCAGAATAAATTTTTTATGTCCTTCTGGGGCCCGGAAATTTCTACAGCGTTACATCTCAAAGATGGTACACCGACATTGAAAGATTATTTTGATGCAGTATGTGTCAACAACAGTTCATCAGATCCCGGATTTTATGATTTTTATACTAATCCGAATGTCTCATGCAATGAATTGGAGTTACCGGGAAAACGGGTTGTCAGGGTGCTTAACCGGTCATTATCCTTGAAAGATGGTGATGAACGAATCGTGTGGGCATTTGAGGATATCACGCGACTAAAAGATCAGGAAAATGAAATTCGCCGGTATGCAAGAAAAATCGAAGTGCTGAGTCGGATTATCTCGCTATCAGGAAGAGCAGAATCAATTCCTTCACTTGCCGATTTGACTTTGTCAGCACTTACTTCCATTTTGCAGTACACTGGTGGTGCATTTTATCTGCGTTCTGAGAAATCCGGAGCTTTCCGTATGATAGCCAATACCGGACTATCTGAATCGTTTATCAGCGAGACTATTGAATTTTCTATCCATGATTATATCTCAGATCATGATGAAAAAAAACCTCTCTTCATCCATACGTTGTCGTTCTTTTGTCCGGATTTCGCAAAAAGATGGGGAATTACCGGATTTGCGTATCTTCCTGTTATGTGTGATGATGTACTCATTGGTTCAATTCACTTAACCTGCAGTAAACCCCAGGTAATTCCCCTCGAAGATCAGGAAGTACTCCTTGGAATTGGAAGAGAAATAGGAAGTTCACTCAGAAGACTTGAGGATAAGAAAAAGCTGATTGAAGAAAGAAGAAACCAGAATAATCTGATAAATACCTTAAATGCAGCTGTAATGGTAATTGATGCGAATGATCATACCATTCTGACGGTAAATGAATATCTCGTTAAAAAAACCGGAAAGTTCAGGGATGACCTCATAGGAAAAGTGTTCTCTGATGATATTTCTCCTTTAATATCTTCAATTCCATATGATACGGTTGGAATTGATCCCGTCTCGATAAAGCATTCCTATTCAACAGATGGGGAAGACAAGGTTCTATTGGAGACACTGATTACTCCGGGAATTTGGAATGGTAAGAAGGCATTATTATGCATTTCTCATGATATAACATCAACGGTTGCCGCACTGGAACAGGCCAGGCTGACAGAAGAGCAGTTAAATGCGATTTTTGTCACGTCACCATTCGGGATTATTTTATTTGGGCCTGATGATCGGCTGAAAGAGATTAATCCGGTAGCTATCAGATTATTGGGTCTTTCTGCCCCATTAGTTCTTAACAGATACCGATATCTGGATGATCCAAATATTCCGGATGTCATTAAAGAAAAGATCAAGAACCGCGAACCTGTTTCTGCAGAATTAACCTATGATTTCTCTCGTATCCGGAAAGAAAATCTGTACCATACCTCCAATTTTGGTACAATTCGTATCCGGATTATTGTCACTCCGGTATCATTTTCAAATTCAGAAATGTATGATGGCTTTTACCTGCTCATCGAGGATATATCTGAAAGACATCAGATCGAACATGAAATTCACTCTGTAAGAAGGAAACTTGAACAGATTCTCGATGCAAGCAATGACGGGTTCTGGTTTTACCAGTGTAATGAAGAGGTAGTTTCTCTTTCCTCTCATCTCCGTGAAATTCTTGGACTATCTCCGGAGAAGGAGAGAATTCCAATATCTGATTGTATTTTGAATATTCACCCTGATGATCGCGAAATTGCGCTTTTATCCTTTCAGAAGTTAAAAGATAAAGAAATTTCACAGATGTCCATTGAGATTCGGATTCGAGATCCTGAGTATGGATGGAGATGGGTGTATGCCAGAGGGAATGTTTCCGAATGGGATAAAGAGGGTCATCCTCTTACTAATGTTGGTGCAATAACTGATATTTCCAGAAGAAAAGAGAGTGAACAAAGATTACTGGAGAGTGAACTTTTTAACCGGAGCCTCATTGCAAACCTTCCTGATTATCTGTTTATTTGTGATCCAAACGGAAAGATTCTCTATCGGAATGAGAGTGCGGGTCGTGCATTCAGGTCTTTTAGTAGTGACAGTATAGGCAAGAGTTTAACCGATTTTATAAATCCGGAAAACCGATTATCTTTTACTACTCAAATTGAAAAAAGGATAAATCAGGAAGAACTTTCCCCCTTTGAGATGTATTTTGAACAGGATGAGGAGCATCGCATATGTACGGTTGTTCAGGCTTTTGCAATCACTTTTGATAGTAAACCAGCTACCCTTGTGGTGCTTACTGATATTACTGAAAGAAAACAGAATGAAATTGAACTGGCCGGGTATGCCGATACCTTAAAGGGCACTATTGAGGCTCTTGCATCAGCGAACAGAAAACTTAACCTCCTTTCTAATGTAACAAGGCATGATATCCTTAATCAGATCCACATTGTAAGGAGTTACCTCTCTCTTCTCATGGAATCGTCATTGTCTGATGAAGATGAACGCCTCCTGGAAAAAATTGCGTATGCGATTGGTTTTATCCAGAGTCATATTGAATTTACGCGAAACTACCAGGAAATCGGGGTGCATACTCCTGCATGGCAGAGCCCGCAGGAAATCATTGCATCATTAAATAGTGCTGGGAAAAAAATTCATTCAGATCTGAATTCTCTGGAGATATATGCGGATCCGTTACTCTCGAAGGTTTTTGAGAACCTGTACGATAATGCAATCCGGCATGGGGGAAATGTTACAGAAATTTCTGTACATTGTGAGGAACAAAGTGATGAGAGTCTTCTCGTTGTTTGGGAGGATAATGGGTCCGGTATCACTGAAGATAAAAAGGAAAAAATATTTGACAGGGGTTTTGGGAATAATACTGGTCTGGGTCTATTTTTAATCCGGGAAATTCTTGCCCTGACTGGAATCTCAATTTATGAATTTGGAAAACCGGGAGTGGGAGCAAAGTTCTTAATTGTGGTTCCTTATGGAAAGTTTAGATTCTGTGATAATATTAATTGAAGTTCACAAAATTTTATATGAAGCATAAATTTTTTGATCATCTATTAAACAAAAACGGTAAAATAGTAACATCTTAATAATATTCGTACTAATCTTAGGCTGGTGTTATTATGCATATACCAGATGCTTTTATCCCTCTTCCACAAGCTGCAATATATTGGATTATTGCAATCATTTTCCTTGGTTTGGCAATAAAATGGGCACGTTCAGAGCTTAATGAAGACAAAATCCCCTTGATTGCAGTTCTTGCTGCCGGAATATTTGCCCTTCAGAGTTTCAATCTGCCAGTATCCATGGGTACCAGTGGTCATCTGGTTGGAGGTGCACTTGCAGCAATTGTTCTTGGCTCGCCTTTTGCTGCAGTTTTCATCCTGACTCTTGTACTGATTATTCAGGGTTTTATTTTTGGAGATGGCGGTATTACAACGATGGGGGCTAATATCCTAAATATGGGTGTAATAGGTGGTTTCGTTGGCTATTATTCATTCCAGGCCATTATTAGGATAATTAAAAACACCTATCTTTCAGCTGCCGTAGCTGCATGGCTTGCATGTTTTATTCCTGCCCTTGCATGTGCGGTAGAAATGGCAATAGCAGGCACTTTCCCCCTTGTCCCGGGACTTGTCGCAATGGGGCTTTATCATGCAATTATTGGTGTTATTGAAGGAATTGTTACTGCAGTGGTCATATACCTCCTTGCAATGGCGCGACCTGACCTGATAGATTCAGATACCGGAGTTGTTACTACATGATGAATAATAATGCCTTAATAGCAGTAGGAGTTATTATTGCGATTGCTATTGGGATAATTGCGGTATTCATGGCATCCGGCGATCCGGACGGGCTTGAAAGTTCAGCTCTCGTCGTTTCAGGACAAAAAGATCTCACCGGACTTTCACCGGAAGACGGTGATGCTGAAACAGTTGGAACCGGTTCATATGAATATACCTCTCCCATGCCTGATTATTCTCTCGGAGAAGAAATGGGTTCAACAGGGGGGATCATTGCAATCATCATTGGAATTATTATCACCCTGCTGGTTGTAATGGGAGCTTTATACGCTATCAGGTTTAGTAAAGGTTCCAGATCATAATCCGGATTTTTCAAATCATTTTTCATTAATCTCTAATATTTTTCATAAATGGGAGTTATTTCAGTATCATTTTATTGCAGATCATGTATCTCTAATACTGCAGAAATTTCTGGAATTTTTCATGTTATTTCAAAATCTGGATTGGAGCGGATAAATGCACATCCTTGAAACGCAACATCTTTGTCATACTTATAAAGGAAATATCGATGCTCTTCGTAACATTTCTTTTGTAGCACCTCGAAATATCAGAATTGCAATAATCGGTCCGAATGGGGCAGGAAAAAGTACACTCTTTAAGCATTTTAACGGAGTTCTGAAACCCACCAGCGGAAAAATCCTTGTCAGAGGAGAACAGATAACAAAGGAAAATATCCGGGAAGTAAGAAAAACCATAGGTCTTGTATTTCAGAATCCGGATGATCAGATCTTCTCACCGACGGTTGAACAGGACGTGGCTTTTGGTCCCATGAACATCGGGCTTGATGAAGAATCAGTACGACACCGGGTGAATGAAGCCTTGAAAATTGTAGGTCTTGAGGAATACCGGACCCGGGTTCCACACCATCTTTCCGGAGGAGAAAAGAAAAGGGTCGCCATTGCTGGAATAATTGCAATGGAACCGCAGGTTCTGGTACTGGATGAGCCAACTGCAGGCCTTGATCCCCAGGGTATTCGGGAAATTACCCGGTTTATCCGTAACTTTTCTGATACATACGGGATGACTGTAATTTTCTCAACTCATAGTCTTTCACTTGCTGCTGAACTCGCAGACTACATCTATGTAATGAATCGGGGTGAGTTTGTTGCTGAAGGAACCGTCTCTGAAATATTCTCGAAGCCTGATCTTCTTACCAGTGTCAGACTCGATGTTCCTGTACTTCCAAAACTCATCTCATCGCTTCAAAATCAGGGTGTAAATATCGAAATGGGATATACGTATGATCAGGCAGAAAAATCCTTCCTGAAAGCCTTTGGAAAAATGGCATGATTGAAGAACTGTTTGACCTCGAAGAAGTCTCTTCTCAAAAGAGTTTTATTCATTCCCTTGATGCAAGAGTAAAACTGATCTTTTGTTGTGCAGCCATCATTTCAATGGTATCGGTACCATATTCTCCTGCTGTGTATGATGTAGGGCTTGTTTTTTTTCTATTGTTTCTAATTCTCTGGTTTTTTTCCCGCATATCTCCGGTAATATATTTCCGCCGTCTTCTCATCGCCCTGCCTTTCGGATTTATGTTGTGTGGGTTTCAGATATTTTTTAAAAATCGTTATTATTCTGAATATCATACCCTTGTTGAGTTCCCTTTCGGGATACAGATTTTTTATGAATCTGTTCAGTTTGCCTCAATCCTTCTAATAAAATTCCTTGTCTGTTACTCTTTTATCGTCCTTCTTTCATCCACAACTACTCTTCAGGATCTTCTTGAAGCCGCCGGGAGGTTAAAAGTTCCACCTGAACTTATTCTTGCCCTTGCAATGATGATCCGCTATCTCTATGTATTCGGAATTATTTACCGGAAAGTCACCGATTCTTTAAGTACAAGATTGTTTGATCCCTTCAATCGTGCTCTGCCTTATAAATATCGTATTGTAAATATGGGGTATATGATGGGTTCTTTGTTTATCCGGTCACTTGAACAGGGTGAGCGGACATACGCCAGTATGCTGTGCCGGGGGTATGGGAGGGATAGTTATATTTTCATCCGGAAAAAACCCTTGGTGATTACAGATATTCTCTTTCTGGTAATAGGTCTGTCTTTTTTAATTATTATTCCGTTTTTCTGCTGGTATGATCCTTTTCAGGTCACCATAGTTTTTCCCTGGTAATGCAGGTAGGATGTTTTAATTTCTATCTGAAAAAACCTCTGGGAGCAGGGAATAGGTCTCCGAAAGGTTTTGGAGAAATATAAGGGCATAATATCGAAGGAACGTCACAACCGGAGTCATCACTATCAGAGTGATTCCTCCCATTACGACAACCGGGAAAATAAATTCTGTTGATGTTAAAGATCCGGCAGGCTGCAGTCCGGGAATTAGTACAAGTGAAGAAAACCCAAAAATTTCCAGGATACCCGCGATGAGGAATCCTATCACAACTCCGGTTACTATATTAATAAAGATCTTTATCAGGAGGTATACTCCGGTCTCATCCCATCTGCCTGAAAATTCCCTGATAATAATCTTCCAGCCTCCTATTATTCCACATTTGTGGACAATCATGACCGGAACGACAAAATCAGTTGTGATTATTGTCAGTATCCAGGCAGGTATTATCATGATGAGCAGTCCTGTAAGAGTATACACAAGGGCAACCAGGAATTGTACCGGATTATCCGGATTAGCAATTAAGACTGGTATTGCTATGAATAATATTGCAATTGCCCCACAAAAACCTATAATGAGGATTATCGCCAGATAAAATCCCAGGAGCCTGATCCCCATTCCAATTCTTTTCCGAAATGATGACAGCAATTTTTCTGTTCCGGTTGAGAGGTAGTCAACAAAAATAAACTGGAATATTGAACTGAATAGTGAATAGATTAGTAAGATAAGAAGAATCGCTGTGATGACCATGGATATATGGCTGGTTTCATCAGTCATTCCACCCTCTGTTGTTAAAGAGGAAAGATAGGGGATATCTGTGAATGAGATATCTGATGGAAAGGGGCCTGTCATCCATGCACCGATGAAAAAAGCAATTATAAAAAGACGAAAAATTCTGCCCGGATGCGGGGGCCAGAACCTGCTTTTTGTGTAGTTAAGAGCCGGTCCTATTGCCAGTATTGCCTGATACTCACCCATAAATTAAACTCTTGTGTTTTCCATTTTTGCATATTCGCATTCATGAAGGCCTGGATAGTTTTTGACCGGACAGATTGCGCACACGGGATTTTTCTTACATATGTGGTTTCCGAGAAAAACTATCTGAGCATGATAATCATTGTAAAGATAGACATCTGGTGATATTCGTCTCATAAAAAAATCCTGCATCTGTTCATAGGTAGATGTTTCTGGAAACCAACCCTGCCTGGCCCCGATTCGGCGAGTGTAAGCATCAACAACAAAAACTGGTTTTTCAAGAGCATAGAGAAGGATAGAGTCCACCGTTTCTGGTCCGAATCCTGAAAGAGCAAGGAGTTCTGATCGTACCTCTCCTGTAGGCATTTCTGCCATCCTGTTTATCGATCCATCATATTTTTTTAGAAAAAAATTAACAAACAAAAGGATTTTCTGAGTTTTCTGGTTATAATATCGGGAGGAGCGGATAAGAGGAGTTATTATATCAGATCCGGCACGGTACAATTTAGCTGGTTCCATCAGGTTTGCTTTTGTTAACGCACGAACTGCGTCATGTGCACCTTTCCAGGATACATTCTGGGCAAGTATTGTCCCGATAATTGTTTCAAACGGAGTATCAGATGGCCACCAGTTTTGTGAGCCATGAGCTTCGTTTAATGCTTTGTAAAATAGGAGAAGGTCTGTTCCGGTCCACTCTGACATTCTGAAAATCCCATCATTATTGGAATTTATCTAGAAAGGTTCTTTTGATCCAATCCGGTATTATTTAATGCAGTAGAATGCATATCAGTTTCATTAGACAGGTACATCCATGCCACCAAATGTCTTAATTGTAGATGATGAACCCGCCCTCAACGAATTATTTGTGATAGGGCTCAATAGATACGGGTTCAGAACTGAAGGCGTCCTGGGCGGGCAGGAGTGTCTGGAGCTTCTTGACACCCCTTATCGTCCTGACCTGATTCTTCTTGACATGATGATGGAACCCATGGATGGGTGGGAAACACTTAACCGGCTTAAAAGAATTGATGAGTTAAAAAATATTCCCGTCATCATGCAGACTGGGAAAAATCTGACCTATAAAGAAGCCGAGCAGTTTTCCTATTGTATAGAAGATTACATCATGAAGCCGATAACCCCAAAACGGTGTATTGATCACATCGTAAATGCATTGGATAAGGTTCGCTCAATTAATGATATTATCAATCAGGGACTTCGCGCTGGTTATCCTGAAGAGAAAATCCGGAGGCTGGCTCATTTATATCGCACAATAAATGTTGCAAAAAAACTTTTAATAATACTTGAAGAGCGATATGGGAGTCAGCATGTGACAAGTGACAGCGAAACCTATGGGCCTGATGATTACAACAAATTCCTTGAAAAAATTAATACTGAATATGAAAGGGTAGCAAAAGAAATTGACTTCAGGATTACCGGAATGGTTCCGGTCATTCCTGAGTGATTACGTTATTTTTTTATATCACATCCATCTACTACACATGAACTGATGATGGCTCCCACAGCCCTGAATGCATCCTGTAGATCCTGATAATTAGGAATATGTGCTTCTCCCAGCATGTCAATAGCCGATTTCATTGAGTCACCACCCAAAAGGCAGCCAACCACCATTGATCTGGTAAATCTGGAAAGTCGTATCATTTCATGGGCCAGGTTTTTGGGATCCATCGTCGCAACAGGGGAGGTAATTACAATTGCAATGTCCCAGAAGTTCTGATATTTTATCAGAACATCAAAAACCCGTGCAAAACGTGATGCATTGGAATCTCCCAGCAGATCTACCGGATTACTATGAGACCAGAGGTCTGGAAGAATCTTATTTAGTTCATCCAATACTATTTCAGGAAGGTTTATCATTTCAAGATTACATTTTTCTGCATAATCTGATGCCAAAACTCCAAAACCTCCTGCATTTGTCAGAATAATGGTTCGTTTTCCTCTTGGGTATCCTTCAGATACGACCAGCCGTGCGATATCAAACGCTTCATTGAGAGAAAGTGTGGGAATAATACCAACTTGTCTGAATGCAGCAACATATGTTTCAAAGCTACCTGCAAGTGAACCGGTATGTGAGGATGCTGCTTCCTGTCCACGAAGAGACGAACCTGATTTCAGAGCAATAATTGGTTTTCTTCCACGCATTGTCGCAGCGTATTCTAAGAACTCTCTCCCGTCGCGGATTTCTTCTACATATAATATGATTGCATAAGTCATCGGATCCTGGTCAAGTACCTGCAGATACTCCATAAAACCCATATCACTCTGGTTTCCAACACTTATCACTGAAGAAAATCCGATTCTTCGTGTTATTGACCAGTCCAGAACTGTAGTGATAATTGCACCACTTTGGGAAATAAATCCGATTTGACCAGATAAGGGTGACTGCACATCAAAAGTTGCATTCAGTTCGAGCGGGGGGATAATAATTCCAAGACAATTCGGGCCCACAATTCTGATGCCTGTCTCCCTTGCAACTCTGACAAGTTCATCCTCAATCAGTCTCCCCTTTTCACCATTTTCCCTGAATCCGGCAGTCAGAATAACTGCAACTTTCACTCCCTTTTTCCCTGCTTCCAGGATAATTTCTGGCACCTTCGGAGCCGGAATGGCAACTACTACCATTTCAACGGGTTCTGGTATGTCTGAAAGAGTTTTAAATACCGGAATCCCGAGAATGTCTTCAGCATGAGGATTTATGGGGTAGAGTTTCCCTTTAAAATTGAGCAGGTTACGAAAGACGGCATATCCTACTTTTCCAGGATTTGTAGATGCACCAACAACAGCAATTGAAGCAGGGTGCAAAATATCCGGAACCTTTGAGAGGATTAGTTCAGGTTTTTGTATGATCTGTTCTTCCGATTGTACATAAATGCGCGCATCCACCGCAAAAGCACCCTTTTCATAGAGGATAACCGGATTGATGTCAAATTCAATGATTCGATCATCATTAAAAAACATTTTTCCCGCAAATGAAAGGAGTGAGAACAGGGCCTCCTCATCCAGTGGTTTCCTCCCTCTAAATCCGGTAATAAGTTTGTATCCACTCATTTCCCGAATCATTTCCCGGTATTCTCCGTCAGATACCGGAAGAACCCGCATGGAGAAGTCATGGAGTAACTCTACGAGAATACCTCCCATCCCGACGGTGATTATCTTTCCAAAGGACGGGTCAATCTTTCCTCCAATCAGGAACTCTGTCCCCTGAGGGACTTCCTGCACTACCATATATCCGGAAATTTCAGCATCAGGAACTGCAGTTTTTACCCGGATGTCCATTTGCTCAAGCGCGGTTTTCAATGCATCCGAACAAGAGAGATTCAGGGCAACTCCCCCGGCATCTGATTTATGGATTACCTGGGGTGATACCACCTTCAGGACCACCGGATAACCCATGCGTTCCGCGGCGTTAATTGCTTCGTCATGAGAATTCGCAAAAATATAATTTGGAACTGATATCCCGTTTTTATTCAGGATCTGGTATCCTTCATATTCAGGAAGGAGTTTTTTCTCCATGATTCCTCCTGAAGGTGAATTTAGAATAAGTATAAGATAAGGATGATCCTGGTTAGAGATTTTTTAGCAGTGCCTGGAAAATTCCTTTCCTCAATTGTTCCTGGGAAACGGGTCCGGATGTCGGAATCTCTGCAAGTCCTGATAATGCATGGCCATTAATAAAAAACGCCGATGTATTGTTCGGAATATCTTCACCAAATGAATTATTAATATATACCAGTTCCACACCGGAAACCATGAGTTCACCGGATAGTTCGGTCATAATCTCATTAATCCCGTCTGCATCCTCCGGAGTCTGTCCCTTGTGTTTCCATTCAACTTTAATGGTTATCTTTTCAATTGCTTCACCACCACAACCCGGACAACCTCCGCATTTGTCTGGTGAACAGTTGGAATTATTATAACAATCCATAAATTTCTCTTCCATTCCGTGTTCCGATAATTATCAGTAGAGTCAATAATTGTGGGCGCTACAAGGACATGAGTATTTGTCTTTGCATTTCAGTCATAAAAAACCGAATAAAATTGATAAAAGGGTGGGGGGTTTATTCAGTTTATTGTTGTGCAGCTGTGTCCCCGGAGCATATGTCACGTGTGAGTCTGGCATGTGGGGGTTTGGGGGACAATGATTTTTTCAGGTTGGTATTGCTCCGGTTAGTTCCTGCACACTTACAAGGTCATGAGAGAAGTATATGAGGTTTCGGTAAACCGGGTGAAAGTAAAAAATCATAAAATGATCCTCTCCTAATAATTTTAATTTGGCGTTTGTTTTTATTTTTAATCATTAATGGGGCGAATTATCGATCATCTTCACTTTCGGAAAAGACTCATTTTCTGCATACGTTCATAAGATAGAAGATGTAAGATGGGTGACCATTATATTGCGGAAACTATCTGGCAATGACAGAGAAAATAATTCTTCATCTGGATATGGATTCATTTTATGCTTCTGTTGAAGTACGAGACAATCCTGACCTTAAGGGACTTCCAGTGGTCATCGGTGCTGATCCCCTGGAGGGAAAAGGGCGGGGAGTTGTCAGTACCTGTTCATATGAAGCAAGAACCTTTGGTATACATTCAGGTATGCCGATATCCCGTGCATTTGAGCTGTGTCCCCAGGCTGTCTTTTTAAAGCCCGACATGCGAAAGTATGCCCGGGCATCAGAATCGATAATGAGTCTGCTCCGGGAAATAGGCGGTGAAATAGAACAGGTCTCAATCGATGAAGCATACATGGACCTGTCTTCTTACCTGACATATGAAAATGCCTCTGGTCATGCCGCAGACATCAAGCAGGAGATCCTCTTGCAAGAAAAACTGACCTGTTCGGTTGGCATCGCTCCTTCGCGAACATATGCAAAGATCGCATCAGAATATCAAAAACCGAACGGGCTTACCGTCATCTCTCCATTTGATCTTCCTGGATTTTTATCTCCACTTCCTGTCCTGACCATACCCGGAGTCGGAAAAAAATCAGCCGGTGTCCTTGCCCGAGCTGGTATCTCTACCATAGGTGATATTGTAAGAACTGATATTCAGGTGTTACAGGAAATATTTGGAAGTCATGCCGTCCGTCTTCATGAAATTGCATCCGGAACTGATCGGGAAGGTCTTCGTGAGTCTGGTCCAAGAAAATCCATCAGCCGGGATCGCACATTCCTCGAAGATGCTATAGATACGACAGTGATCATGGAACATCTTAATCTGATGGTGCTCTCTCTTTCCCATGAACTTACAGAAAGGAGAATGTATTCGCGCACCATTGGTATCCGGATTCGGAACAGAAATTTTATTACCCGGACAAAATCGGTAAGTTTTATGCAACCTGTGCGTGATGCCCGTATTTTACAAAAAACTATTAATTCCCTGTTTGCAGAAATCTGGACTGGTGAACCAGTGCGTCTTATAGGTGTCAGATGCTCGGGACTTGTCCTGCTTGACCCGGTGCAAAAGACCCTTCTGGATTACCTTCCTGATAATGAGGCCTGACTTCTTTATTTATATATTACTAGCATTAAAAAACAAGGATTGATAAATTCACTAAATACACATACTACTATGGGAGCGTCAGGGGGTCATTTTGATAAAGGGAGATGGGTTGATGATAGGGAACCGGAATCTCCTTCTGAAGATGTGAATGATACTATTGAAACACGTCTTCGGTTCGCAGCAGGTCAGATAGGAAAAGGGATAGATGAATTATTTTCCGCAGGAAGCGATCTTTTCTCTACTCAGGAAGGCAGACTGGCACTAGGCCGGAAACTTGACGGCATATGCAGTGATATTGTGCAATCCTGTGAGGAAATTCGTCAGGAAAGTATAGAGTTTATTAATCAGGCACGAGATCGTATTATTAAATGAGGGAACGTTCCTGATGAGAATAAAGGCGCATCCTGCTCTTCGTACATTCGGTTGCAAATATGCCCAAATGGCTTGATGTCGGTACACAGATAATTAACCTGGACTACATTCAGAAGTTCCTCGTTGTAGAGGTAACGAAGGATAGAAAAGGGCAGGTTATTGTGGAAAAGGCTATACTCAGGGCACATCTGAAAGATGGCGAACAGGTGAATATTGCGGCATTTAAAAATAAACTGGATGCTGTAACCTGGATACGGACACGTCTCCGAAATAATGAAGAAAAGGTAATTCAGGTCCGTTAATCCCTATTTTCCGATCTTTCTTTTTTCCTGATATCTTTTTTTCTCAGCATTCAAAGTAATGTTTATCTGTCCAAAAAGTAAGAGAAATGGCATGAGCAAAACCTATGCAGTTCCCCTTGATGTCCCAAAAAGTGAGCAGGATACGTATATTCGCAATATAAAAACAATTACTCATGATTCTGGTCGTCTGATGCTTTTTGCCGGAGACCAGAAGGTTGAACATCTTAATGATGATTTTTATGGTGACGGGATACACGCGGACGACCATGACCCTGAGCACCTTTTCCGGATTGCATCAAAAGCAAAAATCGGATGTTTAGCTGTACAACTCGGCCTTGTTGCAAGATACGGTGCTGATTATCCCAAGGTTCCATATCTCATAAAAATTAATTCCAAAACCCATCTTGTACCTAAATCCCAGGCAGAACCATTTTCCAATCTGCTCCATACCATTGACCAGGTTGTTGCATTCAGAAAAAGCAGTAAGCTGAACATCCTGGGTATTGGTTACACCATCTACCTTGGATCCGAATATGAATCAGAGATGCTTCGTACTGCCGCACAGGTAATCTTTGAAGCCCACCGCAATGGTCTTGTTGCAGTTCTCTGGATTTACCCACGTGGAAAAGCGGTTGGAAATGAAAAAGATGCTCACCTCATTGCAGGTGCGGCAGGGGTAGCAGCCTGTCTTGGAGCAGATTTTGTGAAAGTGAATCCACCCAAAGGTGAAGGTGCCTCATCTGCAGAACTTATCAGGGAGGCTACCCTTGCAGCAGGAAGAACAAAAGTGGTTTGTGCAGGTGGTTCCAGTGTGGATGCGACAACATTCCTTACCCAGCTCTGGGAACAGATACACATTGGGGGATGCAGCGGGAATGCAACCGGAAGAAATATCCATCAGAAATCGCTGGATGAAGCGGTTCGGATGTGTAATGCCATCTACGCAATAACCGTGGATGGGGCTTCAGTAGAAGACGCACTTAAGGTTTACCATGGTGACTAAAGAGTGTTCCATTAAAACTATTGGCATTTTAACCGGAGGAGGAGACTGTCCCGGTCTGAATGCTGTGATCCGTGCAGTAGTGAAAACTGCTCACCTGTACGGATACTCAGTTGTCGGGATCAGAAATGGATGGAAAGGGATTGTTGAAGGGGATGTCGAACCGTTAACAGAATTTTCTGTCACCGGTATTCTTCCAAAAGGTGGGACCATTCTTGGAACCTCACGAACAAACCCGTTAAAGAGTGAAGAACAGACCCAGCAGATGCTGACGAACATTAAAAAGTTCGGTCTTGATGCAATTGTAGCAGTGGGTGGAGACGACACGCTCAGTGTTGCAACCCGTCTGCACCAGATGAAGATTCCGGTTGTGGGTATTCCAAAAACAATTGACAATGACTTATCCGGTACAGATTACACCTTCGGTTTTGATACGGCAGTATCCATCGTAACCGATGCCATTGACCGGCTTCACACAACTGCAGAATCTCATCACCGGATCATGGTTCTGGAAGTAATGGGGAGGCATGCTGGGTGGATTGCAACCATCGCCGGAATAGCCGGGGGTGCTGACCAGATCCTGATTCCGGAAGTGCCATTCGATATTGAGGATGTCTGCGAGGGACTTCGGACTCGTCGTGAGAGGGGCAAGAAGTTCTCTATCGTTGTCATTGCCGAAGGGGCAAAGCCAAAAGATATGATGGGTTTTGCTACCGCTTCTTCAAAAGTGGATGAGTTCGGACACGAACAACTTGGAGGAATCGGTCATCTCCTGGGCAGGGCAATAGAGGAGCGTATTGGATCAGAAACCAGGGTCACTGTTCTAGGACATGTTCAGCGTGGAGGAACTCCGACTGCTCATGACCGTGTACTGGCTACACGGTATGGAGTAAAAGCAGTGGAACAAATTCACGAAGGCAAGTATGGTGTCATGGTTGCACTTCATGGCGACAAAATTATCTCTATTCCACTCAGCGATGCAATCACTCAGAAAAAAGTTGATCCGGATCTCTACGAGATGGCAAAAATATTTTATTAATTATTTACCTATTTTTACCAGAATTTCCTCAAGGGAGGGGTATCTCGATTCAATTCTTTCGACAGTTCCTCCATTTGTTGTAATGGTGCCTGTCATTATATTGAGTTCTTCGATGGAATGCGCAACAGACATCCAGAGATTACCATTAAGCTCAGCGGCAATTTCAGGGGTCTGGTTTTCAGGATAAATATACCAGATCTCGTACCTGATGGATCCAAACTGTTCACGAAGCTCGGGCATGGTGCCATATACTATCACTTTTCCCCGCTTGAGGATCATCACATGGTCACAGATCTCCTCAACCTGTGCAAGGTTGTGCGCAGAAAGAATGATGGTTTTACCCTGCATTCTGAGTTGCTTCAGGTACTCAATAATAAACCGGGTGGTCATGGGATCAAGACCAGACCCTGGTTCATCATAGATAAGAATTGAAGGATCGTGAATGAGTGATCTTGCGATTGCAACCTTTCTTTTCATACCCTTAGACAGATTACCTATTCTTTTTTCTTCTGGTTGGAGGGATAACTGGGCAAGAAGGAGGTCTGCCCGTGCCCGGATGGTGGTTTTATCAAGGCCATATATCTCACCGAAAAAACTGAGATAATCGGGTACCAGCATGGTCTCATACAATCGTGATTCTTCCGGAAGATAGCCGATCTGGGATCGTACCTGCATCGGATCGCTGATGAGGTCAAGATTGCCAATCACTAATGAGCCTGAAGAAGGCAGGATAAGACCTGAGAGGATCTTCAGAAGTGTGGTTTTTCCTGCTCCGTTATGCCCGATAATCCCGAATATTTCTCCTTCCCTACAGGTAAATGAAACATCGGAGAGGGCATACATATCTCCATATTGTTTGGAAAGGGAGGATGCTTCTATCATACTGATGTATGCTCCTTGTTTCTGCTACATTAAAGATTTACGGTAAGGATTGATATACCATCCCGGCGAACTATCACGCTAATGGAGGCACTTTCTCAACTTCTAACCATAGCAAGATGGGAAATAAAACGTTTTTCGGGAACGATGACTCGTGATCTTCTTCCCGTTGCGATAGTACTTCTGATCCTCCTGGTAGCGGTAAGTGGATTTATCACGGAAAAAGGAATTCATCTCCAGGATGGTATGTACCGGATTGGTGTCGATAGTCCGGTTTATCTTGATATTATTGGTAATGATCCACGATATCTTGTCTATTCTCTCCCTTCTGATATTCAAAATATCAGGTCAATGGGTCTTGACCTTGCAATCAGGGACGGCTCTCTCCTCCGAACCAATGGTGATAAAGGAGCTGCAGCACAGAAAAGTTTTGAACGTGATTACCAGTCATATGTTGACCATCTCTACCGGCAGCAGGAAGATCTTTTTGCAGCGTATCCGGTCTGGATTGATAGTGAATATATCGTAAGCGAACTAGATTTTCTGGCAACCCAGGGAGGACAGCAGGTTGCGGCACCAAGACGGGCAACCGAGCTCCCTCCAGAACCTGATGAACCTGAAACAGATATTGCGCCTCCTTCAGGAATCCTGCCGGCAGATATGGACGAACTCCGGATCCAACTTGAACAGGAAGCGGCACGGGGAACCGATCAACTGGGACGTTATACTGATATTCTCAAGCAACAGGAAGCTCTCGGAGAACTGCGGATCCCGTCGATGCTCTCTCCACCTCTCCCATTTGATACAATCATCTTCATATTTGTCTTTATCTTTCCACTTTATTTTTCATCCCAGTTTTTCATGATGAGCATCATGAATGAGAGAACCCTTCGTCAGGGTGAGGCATTGATAGCATCGCCGGTCCATCCGGTTATCATCGTATTTGGCAAGATGATCCCCTATGCCGGGGGAATGCTTCTTATCGTTATTGCCATTCTTTTTACTGTTAAAGCAGACATAACTGCAATTCTTCCCCTGATCCCGGTGATTCTTTTCTTTTTATCATTTGCACTCTTTATCGGGATGGTATCCCGGAGCTACAAGGAACTCTCCTTCATCTCCATATTTTTCTCGACGATTGCAACATCATACCTGTTCTTTCCTAGTATTTTTGCAAATGTACATATTGTGAGCCTTCTCTCGCCGGTTACCCTGGTCGTTCACGTTATTGACGGTACCGGGTATACCCTCACCGATTATTTCTATTCTACAGCGCTATTTTACCTGACCAGTATCATTCTCTTTGCTATCTGCATCAAAAATTTCCATGAGGAACAGCTTTTTACTGAAAAAAGTCTGTTGGATACTCTTGCTATGTATCTGGGTGCTCTTGTATCAACCAGGTACTGGTTCCTGTCTTTGATTCTTATCACCATCATGACCATCCCGTTCGTTTTCATGGCACAGATGATGTATTTAGTGCTCTTTTTTAACCTTCCTATGCCGTTTTCATTAATTCTTATTATGGTCCTTGCAGCATTCACCGAGGAGATGGTAAAAGCAGCCGGGTTTGTGGCCCTGATATCTCATCGTCTTCCTGTTCTTACCTGGAAGGTTGTGGTATTCTCCTCTGTACTGATTGGGTTTGGGTTTTTACTTGGAGAGAAACTTCTGTTATTTGCTACCATTTCACAGATTGCAGATTCAATCTTCGGGGCTGCCCTGTTTCTCTCAATTGGTCTGCTCTGGATCCCGTTTCTTCTCCACACCGTGACGGTTTTATGCACTGGAACGGTTTTGAAGATATGGGGTAAGAATGCACTGCCTGTCGGAATTGCTATCGCTACAATTGTTCATACGGTATACAATCTGTATATGCTGAAGGGGTGGCTCTGGTGAATCTTTCTCTGGTATGGATTATTGCAAAAAAAGAACTCCGGAGCCTTGGTTCTGAAAAAACTATCATCCTGGCAATACTGCTTCAACTTTTTATTGCAATGTTTTCGTCATTTCTGATGGTGGGTCTTTCTGCAATGTATGATCCATCCATGTACGGAAGGATTACTGGTATTCAGTATGGGGTGGGATTTGTCGGGAACAACTCAGTCCTTTTTGACCTCTTCGAAAGAGACTCTTCGTTCAAGCCTTATAAGATGGATCCGGGATTAGCTCTTGGCGCTCTGAAAGAGAGAAAACTTGCTGCAGTTATATGGCCATCTGAAACTTCTCCTGATGCTGATGATCCGGTTACGGTAACCCTGTACACTATTAGTAACGATATTCAGTCAACTGTCATCGAGGTAAAAATTAAAGATATTCTCCTGGAATATGAAGACATCCTTCGTGATGTCAGAAAAGAGCGGCTTGATTATCATCCGATAAAAGTGACTCCTTCAAGGCCCGTGGCACAAAATTCATTTTATGAGTTTATTTATGGCCTTCTTATACCAATGCTCCTCTTTATGCCTGCTATCATATCGGCAGGTCTTGTTATTGATCTTATCACAGAAGAGCATCAGCAACAGACCCTTGATACTCTGCGGTCCACGCCTGCAACTCTTGAAGAGATTGTATGTGGAAAAATTCTTGCATGTATTGCCATTATCCCGGTTCAGGCAGGGTTATGGCTCATCTTACTTACGGTTAACGGGATTAGAATTGTATCACTGGTTGAGGTGCTTCTTCATGTTGTTTTCACCAGCGCTGCGCTGATATTCATTGCAGCAACAATCGCTGTTTACTACCGGGACAGGACCAAGGCACAATTTATATTTTCAACTTCAGTCATTATTGTCCTGCTGCTTCTCCTGGCATTCCCTTCAAACCCGGTAAATCTCATTGTGCTTCTTGCATCCGGAGGAGCACCGGCCTATCACTGGGCAGTTATGGGGGCCATGATAGCAGGTTGTCTCATCCTTTCGGTTATTGTCCGGAATATGGTAAAAAAAGTAGAGTATTCCTGATTTTTATTCTTTTACTCCAGAATTTCTTGTTTTGCAGATCCTAGTTTTGGTTCTAATTTTGCTGCGGTCTGAAGGGCAAGGTCTGCCCTGTCAGAAAGGCCCCCTGCCTTCATGATGATCCCTGCATTGAACCATACTTTGGGCATGGTTGGAAACATTGAGAGTGCCTTTTCAATGGCAATGAGAGCATCATCGTAATTGCCGGTTTTATAATAGAGCACGGAGAGATAATGCCAACGGATTGAAAAATCGTTATATTCCATGGGAATTTGAGTGAAATCATTAATCGCTCCGGTAACATCCCCGGTTTTATACCTGATAAAGCCTCTCCTGAATAGAAATTCCGGATTGTCCGGATATTGCCTGACAAGTACTTCAAAGTCAGTCATTGCATCTTCATATCTGCCTGCATCAAGGTGGCACATTCCCCGGTAATACAGGATATCAAAATCGCTTATGCCTCCCGTAATTGCACTCGTAAAAAAGACACAGGCTTCAGTCAGTTCACCATCCCGGTATTTTTTCAGACCTTCTATATATGCCTTTTTGGCTGGATCTTCTGCCTGGCTTTCCATGGTATACATGTTGCAGATTCCTCTATTTCAAATCATCAGAACATTGACATCAGAGCATCATTCGAAAACCTTTGACAGTCTCTCCATGCCAGTTTTAATTTGTTCTTCTGATGAAGCAGAAAAATTTAGTCTTATTGTGCGGCATCCTCCGTCGTCAGTATAAAACGGGATACCTGGCATTACTGCAACGCCTCTCTTTATCCCTTTATGAAACACTTCCATCGAATGCATGGAATCGGGCAGGGTGAGCATCATAAACATACCTCCCACTGGCCTTGTATGGTCTATTGTATCCGGAAGCAGATCTTTGACAAGGTCTGTCATGATTTTACATCTTTTTTCATATTCGGTTGCCATTTGCCTGCTGTTTTTATCAATATCATGAGTTTGTATATATTCGGTAAGTATCATCTGTGAGAAGAGATTTGAATGCAGATCTGCAGCTTGTTTTGCCCGGTTAAATGCGGTTAATACTTCTGGTGGCGCCCTTATCCAGCCGGTTCGAAGACCGGGAGCAATAATCTTGGAAAATGATCCACTCAGCATGGTCTTTTCCGGATTATATCTCATCACCGGTTGCCTGGGTTTTCCATCAAAAAAGAGTTCTCCAAATGCATCATCTTCGTAAAAAAGACATGAGGTATCTGACAATATTTCAGCAACTTCACGTCTGCGTTTATCTGACCAGGTCAGGCCTGACGGGTTTTGTGAATTAGGAATTCCATAAAAAAATACGGGATTATCCTCAAAAAGCCTCGTTTTAAGAATCTCAATGTCCGGACCCTCTTTATCAGGATTTATTCCGGAAAATCTTGGGCGGTAAAATGAAAATGCTTCAATTGCCCCCAGGTACCCTGGTCGTTCAATCAGGATTGTATCACCAGGATTCGTTAAAATTTTTGCAACCAGGTCAAGAGATTGTTGTGATCCGTTTACAATCTGGATCTCGTCCGGATTAATGTCAAGTCCAAGCCGCCTTTTATATCGTTTGGATATTTCTTCCCTAAGAGGAAGGTATCCGTCTGTTGTTGTATACTGAAGGGCGTTTTTACCTTGTTCTTGAAATACTCTGTCGGCAGCAGCTTTTATCCCCTCCAGATCAAAAAACGATGCATCCGGAAGCCCGCCCGCGAATGAGATTAGTCCGGGAACTGCCGAGATCCTGAATAATTCATCAAGAAATGAAACCGGAAGATGGTTCATGCAGGAAGCAAACCGATAAGTTGGCTTCCCTTCCCGTAAACTCATGTTGAAAGGTTGACTTTATAGCTGGAAATTCTTTTGATGTACAACAAGCCTATTATCTCACAATCTCCAATATCCTCATTATGCACAAGTCAATTGGTCTGGTGCTGGTTTTGGGGTTTGTAATCCTCCTCGGAGTATATGTCTTTGCTGATGGCAATACTCAGGTTTCTAAGGGGGGTAACGATGTAACGGATCCAGTAGATGCGGTAAACAATACCACTATGCAGTCTGAAATTCTTGTACGATTCAACCCGGATCTCTGGAATACCACTGCGCTGCAACATGCAGCACAAGCATCCCACGAGTATATTGGCGCAACTGTTGAGATGGATTATGAGGATCTGGGTCTTGATGGTCTTCAGTTGGTATTGCTTCCTCCCGGAATGACCGTTGAGGAGGGAACAGCGTATTATGAGAGTCTTCCGTATGTCCTGTACGCCGAACCCAATGCAGTGTATACAATAGAGAGCACCAGCAATCAGACAGAAGAAAAAGAAGATGAAAAGCCGGTTTCAACGAAAGCAGTGAATAATACCGTGGAAAATCCACTCCGGCTGCTTGTCCAGTTTAATGTAAGCGCTTTTTCAGATACTGAAAAACTGAATGAATTTGCGAACACGACACATATCTCACTCAATGCAACAATGGTGAAAGATTATACTGCTGATGGTCTTTCAGGATTGCAACTTATTGAACTCCCGGATAAAATGACACTGGAGGAAGGAGTAAGTGCATATTCAAACCAGACTCCTGTGTTATTTGTTGAACCTGATTACGAGGTCAGCATTGAAAAGACGGATGAAAGTTAAGAAAAGAATCAGGGTACGGACATTTTGAATGAACCATCCCTGATATCCTGCACCCATTTTTTAAACATCTCTATGCCTTCAATCATTCGTGAACCATATTTTCTAAAGAATCTCTCCTCTTCATCCGGAGTTTTTGGAGGTTTATCCAAAAATTCCAGGAGTGCTTCCTCTCCATCATAATCGGTTACCGCGAATCTTATATAGAAATCTCCATAGGGGGCCATCATTGCCTCTCCGGTAACTGTAGCAATGTGATACGGGTGTGAAGCCATCGCCGGTGCCAGGTCATTTGAATACATGATCCCGGCATTTTGCAATTCATTGGTGAGTGGATTCATATCTACCATGAAATAAAATCCTCCCTTTGGGACAGTCACCCGTATGAACTCGCACTTACGGCATAAATCCGATAATTTTGTAGTCATTATACGATGGATAGATCTTACTGCATGGAGATACTGGTCCATCTCTTCGCCTGACTGGTATGCAGCAATACTTGCTTCCTGAACAGGCGTTGCAGAACTGGTATAGACAGTAGCAGCAATTTTTGCAATATCACGAATAACTGCAGGGTTACATCCTTTTGGCATTATGCAACTTCCAAGCCGGTACCCGCCTGCACCCATTGCAGCAGAAAGGCTGTGGATTACAAAGGTTCCTTCCGGATAGATGGTGCCCATACTGAAAAAAGAATCCTGATTGTAAGTAAGCAGGCTGTATACTTCATCGGCCAGAATGAGGGTGTTATATTTTTTACATACTTCAGCAATGTGCGTCAGTTCTTCTCTGGTATAGAGATCCCCTGTCGGATTGCCCGGGTTGTTTAATATTAATAAATGCTGGGTTTTAACCAGCCCCTTGAGCATTGCTTCAAGAGACTGCGGTTTGATTTTGAAATTATTTACACTGGAGGTATATAGACGGTAATAGGGAACATTCAGGATTCGGAGCTGCGGAAGATAACCTAACCAGCCAGGTGAGGGAATGATTACAGAACCGGTGAGAAGAGTAAAAAGAGAAAAAATCAGTCCTTTTGCACCATGGCCGGTAACAACCCGGTATGGTTCGATCTCCATGTCAAACCTGGATTTGTAAAATGATGCAACAGATTCCCGAAGTTTTTCATTTCCGATGGGATTTGCATAACCTCCTTTTCCGCTATGCAGTGAAAGCGCTTTTTGGAGTGGGGCAGGAACAGGAAAAGGAACCTGTGCAAGTCCGAATTTGAACATCGGAGCCTGGCACCCGTTTTCAGCGCAACGCTCCTTTTGTTCTTCTATTAGTCTTAAATATCGAAGGTTTTCCGGAACCTGAATCCGGTCAACCTTGGCATCGATAATAATGCCGGCCATGAGAGAGAAGTCTCACAGAGACCGGATTAATCTTTCCCTTCTTCGTAGATGGTAACAGAAACAGGTAGTATTCCGGGCCTTTCATCGGTCATGAAAGAAGTATACGAAAGGATATGGACGTAATATTCCAGATATCCCTGGATAAAATCCGAAAGGCTCTGGGATCTTCTCCCTAGGATAAGGACGACGAAAAACTGAATTATTAAACAGATACCTGCAATGAAACCATATATGGAAAGCACAATTCCGATAATAATACTGTATATTATCCGTATGAATAGTTCAATTCTGCTGGCTTTTTCTTCATATGCAAATAATTCTTTCATTTTTACCTCGTTTACTGTGATGCAGGAATTACAGGGCTTGGTCCTGCACCTGAGATGACGATGCTTGCGGTTTTACTCACCAAGTCATACCTTCCATGCCGGTCATCATCAATCATAACCGGATCGACATGCAATGTTGCATATCCGGCGGTATTGGCATGAATTGATATGGTTGCCAGTTTCTCTGATGGGATTCCGGGTTCTACCTGATTACCCAGGTCTGCACCCTGAATTAATACCGTTGAACTGTTGATGGTTACAACTCTGTTCATCGATACCCATGCTGGAAAGAGAATCTCCCCAAATGATGCGACTGATGGGTTATCAAGCGTCAGATACAGTGAATACCCGGAAATACCTGAATCAAATCCCTCCATCATGAGGTCAACTGCGGGTGTTTCTCCCGGATTTGATTCTACTACCGATGGATTGAAGAACAATAGTGAATAGGCAGAAGCCGGGGTGATTATTGCGATGCAAATTACGAGTGAGGCCAGCAGTCCAAGAATAAATTGAGTGTTTTTCATGATTAATACCTCATACCATCTGGTATAATTTCACCACATCACCATATCCGATAAAACCGCTACCATCAAAGTCAAATTGAGTGACCGGTTCTGAATTTATGGCATATGAAATCTGCTCAAACAACAGTTTCGGGTCACCATATTCAAGCCATCCGTTCCCGTTAATGTCCTCAAACAGGCCATCATCATCATCATCGGTTGGAACGGGATAAGATCCTCCCTTCTCATCCGGGAAGGCTTTTACCGGCTGGTAAGGCGGTTTTACATGTATTGTAACCGGCATTGTTACTGAAGTCAGACCCCCTCTGGTTACGGATAACGTGACATTATAATTTCCAGGTACCATGTATAAATGCCGTGGATTTTTTAGAGTAGAATACGAGTTATCTCCAAAATCCCAGTTCCAGTGTTCCGGAGCTCCGGTCGATGAACTGGTGAAATTGACAAATAAGGGGATGACTCCTGATGATTTGTCAAGAGAGAAAGATGCTGTTAATGGAACAGAAGGATCAGGCGTCTGGGTTGGAACCGGTGAATAATTTTCAAATTCAACGTCAACCACATCGAAGGTAAACTGGGCATATCTTTCTCCACCGATATTTACGTATGAATTGACATAATCAATATTCTGAGGCATTCTAAATGTTCCTCTTGTCCGGTTCCCATCTGCAGTACCCCAGCTGTTCAGAATTTCCCAGTATGGTAAAACAGTGTCATCTTCATACCCGATGATAAGCATCTCATGGCCACCAGAATTTGTCCGGTTTGCTTCCACTCCTCCCCACTGGAATAAATAATCTTCAGTATACAATGACCAGAAATTATTGAATGCAGTATATTCTTCAGAAGTAAAATATGCAGCAATATCAACTGGATATCCTGAATCGAGCATTCTTTTTATATTGATTATTGCATCTGAATTTGATGATGTAGTGTCTATTGCACCATAATTGATTGATTTTATCGGATAACTGAAATTCGTGTCAATTTCATTCAATTGTTTTTGTGATTTGCAGGTGGTTGCGTTGCGGTCATAATATTCTGCTCCCTTATTTGTCAGAGGTATGAAATACCCGATTTTTTCATATACGTCTGCAAAAACATCCATGAATCCCCCACAACATGCACCAACGGTATCAGTTCCCCCACTCTGATAATACGAATTAAAAAGTTGAACTGAGAGATCATCGGTGATACTGTTTTTTATTCCATGTTGAATTGCAGCTGAAGCGGTTCCTGACCAGACCCAGCAATTCCCACAGGTTCCCTGATCTCGCTCTTCGGGATTATACGCGTAATACTGGAGCAGGTTAACACTCCCTTTAGGTTTATACTCCGGTATCATCTGGATGGATGCCGGTAAAAAAGTGTGAGCATGTGGAGATTCAACCATCTTTTTATGGTGTTCTTCAGCTTGTTTTACCGATATGTCCATTATCGGGTGAATTGGAACACCCGGGATTGGTTTTGCGATATCCTCATAGGGGATCAACAGTTGTGAGTCATCACCCACCGATTGACCGATAATCAGAAAAGATACCAATAATATCTCTACCCCGATTAATAACAACACCTTGCCATTATATTTCATAAAAATATATCCTGCTTTTAATATCACTAAAAAAATTTATAAAATTTGCGGTATATTGACTCAAAAAAAGACCCTGATACTTGTCAAGGCAAAAAAGCATAAAAAAAATGTCTTACCAATCCTGTGGTTTTCTTTTTATCCCTTCTATCTCATCCCTCTTACTTTATTCTCCTGAAACCGCGCTTATTAATCCGCGGTTTTTGATTTACTGACAATGAATATTTTTTTGCATCCATATAGTATCAAAAGGAATCCCATTTTTTATTCCAACCTCAATAAACCTACCCTGTATCGTAAATCCATGATGTTCATGAAATCTGATACTCCCTTCATTTCTGGATGATATTTCGGCTAGAATAGTTTTTATACCCTTCTCCCTGGCCTTTGTTTCCAGAATCTGAAGGAGTTCTGTTCCAATTCCTTTGCCTGTGTATCCGGGGTCAATAAAATAGGTGATTATTACTGTTTGTTTAAATGCCGGAAGAGGATTATGTGGTCTCATCAATCCAAAACCGATGAAATTTCCATAACTCTCCCAAACCGCAACGTTTGGGTAGTGTTCAAGCAATGGCTTTAATTGTTCAAAAAATGAGATTGTGACGGAACTTTCTAAAAAGGCGGCATCAGAATTCTCGATGTAATAATTAAATATCCTGATAATTTCTTCTCCATCTTCTGTAGAAATTTGAGAATACAGAAAATCTTGAGTATCTTTTAGTGTCATCGAAAATAGTTTAGACTCTAAACTATAAAATTTTCCCGCTATCTTTCATAGGGTTATGATGATCTCTGATTCTGATGCTGTTTTTAAGAATCTGTTCGTATTTTTTTAGGATCCCGATTGCTGTGATAAGATCCTCATCCTGAAATTCAAATAATTCTTCCTGGAATTCTGCATAAATTCTGTCATGGAGGTTTGAGTGCCAGTTAAATACGATTTTTCCGGATTCAGTAAGTTCAATAAAAACTGTTTTTTTATTATCCTCACTTTTTTTTCTGTGTAAATATTGTTTTTCCTCCAGTTTTTTAACCATCTGAGAAATAGCTCCCTTTGTGACTCCCAATCTTGCTGCAATAGATTTTAAATTCTCTTCCGGAAATCTGCCTGCAATATCGATGATGTGTATTTCTGATGGAGTAAGTTTTTCCCCCTGGCCTAAATCAACAGGAATATGTTCTATCTGGACCGCCTGGTTTATTACCCTGATTAGGATATCTGTTAATTCTGCATATGTTTTTTGAGATGCCATGAATTCTGCCTTGAATTTTTAAATTTCCGGCCGTATGGTTTTTTGAGAGAATAAGTTTTCCCAATTTCTCTGACTAATGGATATTACCTTGTAAATACAAAATATTAGAGACTGATGAACATAACTATTCGTCCTGCAATTCTTCCTGACTGTCCACGACTTTTGGAACTCATCCGCGAACTTGCAGAATATGAACGGGCACTTCATGAAGTAGAGGTATCCCTTAATCATTTTGAAGAATCCGGATTTGGGGAATCTCCGGTCTGGTGGGCTTTTGTTGCAGAAACTGATGGAATGATTGTTGGATTTGCGTTATATTATATTCGATACTCAACCTGGAAAGGGAAGCGGCTATATCTGGAAGATATCGTCGTAACAAAGGAATACCGAGGCCTTGGTATTGGAAAAAAACTGTTTGATGCAGTCCTTGCTGATGCAAAAAGAAAAAATCTGAATGGGGTTCTCTGGCAGGTTCTTGACTGGAATGAGCCAGCGATCAATTTTTACCGGAAATATTCCCCGTCTTTTAACCAGGAATGGATAACCTGTTCGATAGAAAAAATTTAATTTTTCGTCTTTGGTTCCGGAAAAAAAATCTTTGAATAATTGCGATAAATTGTTGTGATAAAAACAGGATTTTTTCGAAGATCCTCCTCTTTGATACTGACGATAATGGAATAGTATATTCCTCATATGATTGATGTATCATATGCAGTATCTGGGCAGACAAAATAACCATATGCTACGTACCAGGGGATATGTCCTATAAAAGAGACAGGAATATCTGAGAAAGTTCAGAAATGGCTTTCAATGGGGATGGCGTTCCTCAAAAAAGACCAATATGACCGGGCATACTACGCATTCAAAGAAGGTCTCCGTGTCGATCCTGAAAATTCCGAACTATGGTTTCAGACTGGTTATGTCCTGGCAAAGCAGGAACGCCACCGTGATGCCATCAAGATGTACCGGAACGCTCTCAAGTATGACCCGGACAACCTGAATGCAGAACTTCGTCTTGGAATTTCCATGCATGAAGTCGGGATGTATAAAGAAGCAATCCCGGTATTAACCCGGGTTGTTGATCGTGAATCCGACAATCCACAGGGCTGGATGTACCGGGGAGCCTGTTTTCTTGCCCTGGCTAAGTTTAAAGATGCATTATCTGACCTGGATATGGCTATTGACTGGGGGGCAGACCAGGCAGAAGTATGGGTGCTGAAGGGATATTCTCATGTACAACTTGGAGAATACCAGGACGGACTGGATGCGTATTCTTTTGCCATCGAAATAAACCCTGATGATCCGGTTGCTTTTTTTGGGCTGGCAAATACCCTTGTCCATTTAGAAGAACGTGATCAGGCTATTGATGCCTTAAAAAAAGCGTTAAAAATTGATCAGGAATATGCTGATGCATGGAGGATGATTGCAGATCTCTATGCAGATTTGGGTGATATCTCTCAGGCGATTGGAGCATATGAACAGGCACTAAAAATTGAGCCCTGGGATCTTGAGACCCGGTATACTTATTCTATTCTGAAAGCGGAATGTTCTGATGACAAATCTACTGTTACTGATATATTAAACCAGATTGTAAATGAAGGTCAGGAGTCTGTTACCTTTTATAATAATCATGGTCTGACCCTTATGCACCTGAAAAAATATGATAGTGCATTACAGGCATTTAATCGTGCATTACAATTAGGTCCGGATAATTCCTCTGTATGGCACAACCATGGGGCGGCTCTGTACAAATTAAAATGGTACAAAGACTCTATGAAATCATTTCAGCAGTCATTAAAATTAAACCCCAAAAATTTTAATGCCTGGATTGGCATCGGAATGGTAGCAACAGCCCAGTATGAGTTCAGCCGGGCTGCAGCAGCATATACTCATGCAACCCAGCTAAACCCAAAGAAAGTTAACCCCTGGATAATGCTTGGCGATACTCAGACTGAACGCGGACAATACCAGGATGCTATCGCGGCATATGAAAAAGCCCTGGAACTGGATCCTGAAAATACCGTTGCCTGGAATCAGCGTGGTCTTGCTCTACGGCTTCTTGACAGCCACCCGGCAGCACTTGAGTCATTTGAACATGCTGCAGAAGCAAAAAGTTCAAGACCGGAGTCCTGGTTGAATCATGCGATCACCAGTTTTGAGCTCGGAGAATACGATCAGTCTGTAGTCTCATTTGAACGTGCCTGTAAAAGAGGTCCGATTCCTGTCGACAGCTGGCTTATTTATCTGAACGCTCTTGCCTATGAGCACGAAAATAATAAGGTAATAAAGGCATGTGAACGGTTTATTGAACTTTTCGGGCCTGATGCTGAAGTTCTGTTCCTCCTGGGTGTTGCTCAGTACGAGTTAAAACAATACGAAGCAGCTCTTCATCATTTCAGGGAAGCCTTAAAATTAGATAAGGATCACTATGACTCCTTTTTTTGGGAAGGGCTTACACTTCTTGAACTCTTTCAATTTCATGAAGCGATCACCTGTTTTGAACAGGTTGAAGATAACAATCCTGAAGATTACCAGGCATGGTTTTATCATGCAAAAGCTCTTGTATCTTTGAAAGAACTGCAAAAAGCAGAATTTATTTTAAAGCACTCTCTGGCAATCAATGACCAGTTATTTGAGGCCTGGTATCTCCTCGCAGATGTCCAGAACTCCCGGAAATCATTCTCTGATGCACTTCAATCCATTGGAAAAGCTCTTGAACTCTCTCCGTCCAATGCCGACTCTCTCATTATAAAAGCCAGAATCCAGGCATCTATTGGTTCATACCGGGGAGCATGTCAGACATATGCTCTGATAACTGAACCTCAATCTAATGATGCCATGGTTCTGTTTGGGTACGCAAGGGCTTTGTATCATACCGGCCAGTTTCGTGAGGCATATACTAAAGTAACCCGACTCTTGTCCCGCGATGAGAAGAATCCGGAATTATGGAAACTCAAAGCAGAAATCGAACGTGCTCAGGGTCTGTTTGAAGAAGCTGCCAATGCTCTTTCAGAGGCCTGTAAATATGCGCCAAATAATAAGAAATTGTTATCATTACAGGGTATTGTGCTCTATGAGGCGGAAAAGTACTCCGAAGCAATAGATATTCTTGGAAGAGTACTCTCATCTGATCCCCAGAATGGCGAGTTATGGAAACGAAAAGGCGCTGCCCATGAAGCACTTATGCAGTATGAACTGGCATCTGAATGTTATGAAAAAGCATCCGAATTCGTACAGGAGGATCCGGACCTTATCAGAAGGCTTGGTATTTCCTTATATCGGTCAGGTAAATGTGCGTTATCAATCCCACGCCTTGAGCAGTATCTCGAAGTTGTCCCGGATGATCCTGAAATCTGGGAAATGAAGGGTAAAGCTCTCTATAATCAGGGTCAGTTTTCCCCTGCATCTGCTGCATTATCACAGGCGGTTCTTTTAAAGCCGGTAGATACAGATTTGTTATTCCGGTATGCACAAAGTCTTTTTAAATCCGGAGAACTTGATTCTGCAATTCCTTCTCTTGACCAGGTGCTTGAAAAGGATCCGGATAATGCAAAAGCATGGCAACTAAAAGCTGAAATTGAGCAGTCCCTGGGTCGGGAAGAAGCTGCAGCACACGCCGTGGAGGAAGCGCTTCGTCAGATTCCGGATGATCCTGTCCTTCTGCTATCAAGAGTGAAGACACTCTATGACTCTGATACCTATTCTGAAGCACTTTCTCTTATCCGGCGTGTAATAGATAAAGCTCCGGAAAATAATGAGGCCTGGTTATTATATGCTGAATTACTCTGGATTACCGCAGATCACGATGCCGCTGCAGCAGCCCTCGAGCGTATTCTTGCTGCAGATGACTCAAACGCCCATGCATGGTTTTTAAAAGCTGATTCCCTGCAAAATGCAGGAAGGTTTGAAGAAGCAGCAGTAGCTCATGAACGGACATTTTCACTGGGTGGCGATCCATCTATTGGGCTTTTACTGTCAAGGAAGATGCGGTATCTTCAGCAGAAAAACACTCCGGCATCATAGTCTATCTGGTACCGGAACTGCAGATGTTTTTCTATTTTTTCTCTCATTTTTTCAGATCATCCATTCTTGATTCTGCCCAGCTGATGAATTCCTTTTGGGAATTTGTCTGAACCCCGGCTCCTGCTGACTGGATAGCAAATTCTGCATCTTTACGCGTAAGTCCGGATACCATGAGCAGAAGTACTCCAAATAATCCTGTCCTGCCAATGCCCATCCCACAATGGATTAATACTGCCTCTCCGGTTTTTACCTGGTCAGAAGACAATCTCGCAAGCCTTAAAAACGCTTCCGGGTCATCCGGAACACCAAAATCCGGAATCGGAAAGCATTCAATATGAAAATTGTCATGGTGCTTCTTTATCAGGGCATGATAATCAGGGGATATTCTTGATATCTCTTCTAATCCAGTAAGGCATATTATCTTCCGTATGTTTTTCTGTTCCAGTTCATTTACAAATTGAGTGATTTTTTCAAATCTGCCAGGCATCGGATGAAGATACATCCTTCCGATCATGTAATCCGGAAGAGATACTCTTCGAAAAAGCAAACCGTCCCACTGTTTTGCCATGGCTTATACCTCATAATTGTCTGCCGCTTTTTTAATAATTCCTTTCTATACATAATAATTACCGTGAATTTTGCGGGTTTTTTACCCGTGAAATAAAAACCTCTCCAAATCTCTTAAATATTTCACCGTCTACCATTCTTACAGTCATTGAGTGGATTTCTGACAGAGGGAAACCTGATGAAGGAAAGGGGTTATTCATATCAGTTGGTTTTGATTGTCTGGTTTGCTGTGGTGATCTCGTGCTTCGTGTGTCTGTGTGCCGGAGCCGGGACTGTTGTTCAACCGGTTCAGAATCAGGTCGTGGTCTTTTCGGGACAGATTCCATATGGAGATGGGAATGTTTCAATACGTGCAGATTCAGGTATCCTGTATCAGGTGCCTGCCATGTCTCCGGTGGGAATAATACAGGCTCTGGCCGGAACGGGGATGATTGGGGAATATCGTGTCGGCGATGAGTTGCTGGAAAAAAGAGGGGTATTCACGCTTGATGGTGTCAATTCGTACACTGTTTCAGAATATGATACCTGGTATATTACTGTTAATGGCGTCCAGCTTCGTGAATTCCTTCTTCCGGCAAAAGAGGGAATCAATACTTTTAAGCTTGCTGATGGGGATGATATTTTATTTGCATATGGAGATCCTACCTTGCCGGTTGGAGCTGCAAAAGCCCTGATCTGGGTCCAGATTGGTAACAAAAATGGAATGATGCAGTACCTCTCTCCTCTTCAGATGCCGGCATCTTACCAGGTTATTCAACAACCAGTTCCTGTAATTATCCCTACGATTGAGATAACAACGGTTCCAACTGCCATTCCAACCACCGCTCCTGTAGTTGAGGTAACTACGATTCCGATGGTTAATACCACTGCTACTCCGGTGGTCGAGGTTACTGCAGTTCCTACGGTTCTTCCCAGCACTGCTCCTGTAGTTGAGGTTACTGCGGTTCCTACGGTTCTTCCAACCTCTGCTCCGGTAGTTGAGGTTACTGCGGTTCCTACAGTTCTTCCCACTGCTACTCCTGTAGTTGAGGTCACTGCAGTTCCAACGGTTCTTCCCACCACTGCTCCGGTTGTCGAGGTCACAGCGGTTCCGACAGTCACACCCACAGTAACTACAGAACCTGCTATTATCAATAACACGACTGACTCTCAAATAGTAGAAAGTGAAACCCCGGTACCTGAAACCACAAATGCAACAACAGATGATAATGGTGTTCTCTATTCCGGAGTTTACACGCTTCCGGAGGGAACAGTCAATGTGACGGTGAATTCCGGCCTTGATTATGAGATCCCTGCTAAAACCCCATTGGGATTGCTTCACCTGCTTTTTAACGATAAAATATTAAATAATATCAGTATCGATGATCGTGGAATGAGAAAAGGAAAGATCCTAATTGTTGACGGGATTAATGAATATTTCTCCACGGCCAGTAAAATCTGGTTTGTAAGGGTAAATGGAAATACCCTTCGTGATTACGAAAATCCTGATGAAGGCTTGAATATATTTAATCTTCAGACAGGAGATGACGTTTCATTTTATTATGGGAATCCTGAGGAGCCCTTCCAGGATGCAGAAGTAATGATGTTTGTCACTCTTGGGTGACAGAGTCATTATTTCCATCTTGAGAGGGTGGAAGTATATATTTTTGACATCTCTTCTGCTTTTTCTAATGGCATTTCAAATTGTCCAACAAGGAATGGAGCACACTTTTTAACCATCTCTTCCTGTGTCAAATCAGGCTCGGTAAAGGCTCCATGTTGATAACAATGTAAGCAATAAAGAGAACTGGGTGTTCCGTCTTTTTCAGTTCCTGCATCCTCCGGAGAAAAGAGAGGCATACCACAACTCTGACAGGATGGAATAATCCTGCCGCTCCACCGTTTCAGAGTTTTAATCTGACTGGTCATGAAAACCCTGGCTTTTTCTATTGGCATCCCATACATCTGGGAGATCATACCTGCTCCTAGTTCAGCCATTTTTTCAACTGTACTGTCTTTATCGGTGAATTCTCCATTCTGATAACAGTATCTGCAATACAGATCTGACAGTCTTCCGTCCTGTTCTGTTCCATGATCTTCATCTTTCATGAATGGCATGGCACAACTCTGACATATTGATGAATATTCCTTCATTACAGTCCTCCTGGGTTCTACCACAACTGATAGTGTTATGGTTTTGTCTGGTGATCAGAATTTACTGATCAATTAAGCATTCCTGGTTTAACTATTTGAATCTTTAATAAGCAGGGTGAAAGTAAAATTTACATATATGATGATCATGAAAATTTTGCAGAATATATTTTTCCAATCAATTTTTCACCATGACCTTTTTTTACCGGGAAGACAGATTATCAACATGGCCAGTTGGGTATGTACGAAATGTGGCTACCTGTATGATGATCGGTTTGGAGATCCTGAACATGGGGTGAGTGCAGGAACACCATTTGAAAAAATTCCTGATCCTTGGGTATGCCCACGATGTAAAGCCGCTAAAGCTTTTTTTGCTAAACGCAACGGATGATAGTCTTTGTGTATCAGATCAATAAAAAACTAACATTAAAGACAAGGATTTTTATTGTATCAGGGAAAGAAATTTCCGGGTTAATCCCATTATGAAAGAGTGGAACCTGCTCAATACCCGGTTGTCTTTTCCTGTGCTGGTCATGGTAATGCTGACCACTATCTTCATTTTTTTTATCGGTGCTATTTCTCTTCTTTCTTATGAACAGACAAAAAACCATCTCCTTGATGAATGGGACAATGAAATCCGTTACAATGAACATCACCTGATTCATAATTTACAACTTGTAAACCAGGGGCTCCTCCTTTTTGATCATAGTTTTGATGACTCAATGAAGGAACAGTTTGTTCCATTTCTGGAGGCATATAATCAGTCCGGGCAGGATCCCTCCCGGATAAACCTGACCGTAATGAAAGAGAATCTAAATCCTTCACTCAGAAAAATAACCGATTTTTACATCATAAACGAAACCGGGGTAGTAATTGATACTACTTATATATCTGATAAAGGGCTGGATTTTAAAATCTGGCCTGCCGTATATGAAGACATCTCAAAAATCCGGATAGGTGATTCATTTCAGGCAGACCGGGCAGTATATGGATTCGCTGCCATTGGTCGTACCAGAAAATTTGCCTATCATCCAACTCCCGATAATAAGTATCTCCTCGAAATATCATACCTGATATCCGGACATTCAGAAGGGAGACATAATTTTTCTTATGCGAATGTGATGAGAGAATTCGTAAATAATACTCCTCACATCCAGTCTTTAACCCTCTATGATTCAATGTATCGTTCAATCTGGACAAACCAGTTGAACGGGAAAGTTACTGATAAAGATATCATAAAACAGGTCAAAAATAGTTACCTGGGAAAAAACAGAACTGCAATTGAGGATCCTGTAAACAATTCCGAACTTTACTATTTTTTTATTGAAATATCTGACAACAAAACAGTATCCGGAAATATGCTTGATCTTGTCGGGAGGTTGGAATATGATACTTCATCAAGGCAGGATCATATTGAGTCAATTCTCTTGTATCATTCATTAATTGCTGGTATCGGTGCAATATTGGGATTTTTTATTGCGTATATCCTTGCATATCATCTGACCAGGCCGTTAAGGAGGATTATTGATGACTTAAACCGGATTGCACATGGAGATCTCAATCATCGTGTTTCGTATTCAGGAAGCCCTGAGTTTTCCCAGCTTGAAAACAGTATAAATCTTTTGATCTCTTATGTGAATGATTTAATCTCATCTTTACAGGATCAGGAGAAACATCTTCGGGAGAGCAAAGAAAAATATCAGAATCTTGTAGAACAACTAAACGAAGGTATCTGGATTATTGATGAAAATGAAAAGACCACCTTTGTTAACAGTCGTATGGCTTCAATGCTTGAATATGATCCGGAAGAATTATTAGACACATCAATTTCAGATCTGACTCATCCGTCATGTACCATAACAATGGAGAAAAAACTTCAAAACCGGCATAACGGTATTGCTGAACGGTATGAAGTTGTATTGGTCACCAAAAATAAACACCTGCTCTATGCAGAAATATCTGCATCACCAATTTTTGATGAGAATGGATTATTTGCCGGTTCATCCGGAGTTGTTACCGATATCACCCATAGAAAGGAGAATGAACAGAAGATAAGGGAATATATGATAAAACTAGAGGAGAGAACTCATGAACTTGAAGTAGTCAGGGATCAGTTGTTCAGAATTAATGAGGATCTTGACCGGATTGTGCATGATAGGACAGAGGAAGTGATCCGCCTGCTCGAACAAAAGAATGATTTTATCATGCAACTAGGTCACGACCTCAGGACTCCTCTTACTCCAATAATCGGTCTAATTCCCGAAGTATCCCATTCCTCCGTAGAAGAACAAAAGTTGATTTTAAATATAATCGAGAGAAATGCACGGCATATTCAGACTATTGCAAATAAGTCATTAAAACTGGCCAAGTTAAATTCTGTAGATTATATTCCGGATAGTGAACCGGTCAATGTAGCAGATGCAGTCAGATCAGTGTATGATATCCACCGGACGAGCCTTCGTTACAAAGAGATTACTGCGACAACTGATATTTCTCCCGACATAATAATCCATGCTGATCCGGTTCTTTTCCATGAATTAATTGACAATCTTGTTTCGAATGCCATCAAATTCTCTAAACCAGCAGGTGGGACAATTCATATTGCCGGACAGATACAGGCAGGTTCTTTGATTCTGACTGTTGCAGATAATGGGATAGGGATTAGTTCTGATGAAAAATTAAAAATATTCGAGGAATTTTATAAATCCGACACCTCCAGACATGATAAGACATCAACGGGTCTTGGTCTTCCAATCTGCAGAAAAATTGTTGAAAAACATAACGGGCAGATCTCTGTATATAGTGATGGAGTCGGGCTAGGTTGTGTATTTACCATTACTCTCCCGGCCGGGCCACCCTTTGATGTTTTTCCAGAATAAATTTCTGGTTTATGTAATTTCTCTGTTATTTCCGGTTTGGATAGGGGTGACTTTGTATGGAATAGTGCCTGCGTAAGAAACCAAGAACTTTTTCAGATTCAATCCATCTCCGGTCAAGTTTTGTAATCATTTCGTCTATCTGCCGTACCTGAAGCATGAGTGTCTTTCGTTCATGGTCCTGTAATGATTCCATCATGGAAAGCCACCCGGTAATAACTGCGAGAGGGTTCCGGATTCCATCGTTAAGAATTGCAAATTCTCCAAGATTCCTCTCTATCTGTGAGAGGAGAGCTTGTTTTTCCTGCTCTAACATTTCATGGTATGTGATGTCACGGGATATTGAAAGAACAGACCTTACCTGACCTTTCTGATCAAACTCCGGAAAAAGACGCCAGTTTAAGATAATTTTTCCTTTGGGTGAAAAAAAGGTGATATCGGTTTCCACCGGAGACGCTGTAGTTATTACCTTCTGAATGAGACTATCCCATTTTCTACAATCCCGGGGGGGATAGAGTAGTTCAGAATAGGTTTTACCAATGAGTAACCGGGAATCAAATGGAATATATGGAGAGACTGCCGGGTTAACATAGAGATGTCTTCCATGAATGTCAAATCGCATCACAATATCTGTGTTGTTCTCAACAAGTGCCCTGAAATTCTCCCGACTCTCAACCAATTCCAATTCGTATCTTTTCTCAAGGGTAATATTACGGAATGAACCAATAAAACCTACTTTTTTCATGCTGGTATCCAGAATTGGAGATACCATTACTCTGAAATAACTATCATTTTCTTCGTTGTGGTCTGTTCGTGAGTGGAATTCCTCAATGATTATCCTGTCCTCAACTGTACTATTATAGTGCGAAAATTCTGTTCTCTCTCCATTTTTAAGGATAAATTCAATCAATTCCGCAATGATACGATTTTTAAAAAAAACTGAAGAAATATCGGGGTTTTTACCGATGATTTGTTCAGATGATATGCCTGTCAGTTTTTCCATAATCCTGTTCCAGGCAATAACATAGTGAGAATTATTTACTGCCATCGTGGCATCAGGAAGAAAATCTATCATTTCTTCAAGCAGATGGCGGGATGATGCAAGAGCCTGTTCTGATCGCCTCCTGCTGACTGCCTGGAAGATCATCTGTTTCATCTCTGTAAAAAGGACAATCGGATCTTCTCCTTTTTGCAGATAAAAGTCTGCTCCAGCATTGAGGGCTTCAATTACCACCTCATGACGGCTTTTTCCGGTGCACACCAGAAAGGGGATGGTATCTCCTCGTTCCCGGAGTATTTTGAGAAATGCAAGCCCATCCAAATCCGGCATCTCATAATCTGCTACAATAACATCAAAATCTTCTTTTTCAAGTAATTCGAGGGCGATTGACACTTCCATTGCCGGTACGACGGTGCAGCCCCCGAGTTTCTCACCAAGAAAATAATGAGCAATATCGCTCATGCTGGGTTCATCATCAACAAATAAAACCCGAATCGGTTGATTACTATCAGAATCCTGCATGAATGATTATTCCATTGTTTAACTAACCTGTTGATCCCAGATATAGGATAGCTCAACGTTCCTTATCAATATTGCTCACTTTTTCATCATCCTGAATTTTCCAAAAAATTATGAGGTAAAAGCTTAATGGAGATTGGTATGCCTGTCCAGTTCTTCATTGCAGAGTTTGTCACATTGTGAAATTCCTGGATTTTCTCTTGGCACTTCTCCCCAGGTAATAGTAAAGGGCTTACATAATGCCATGACTTCATCATAGAGAACTTTTAAGTGAGGTTTATTTATCCGGTACCTGCCGGTAATCTGTCTGATAACTAACTGACTGTCTGAAAACAACCTGATTTCTTTGTCCTGGTATTCTCCGGCTTTTTTCAATGCCCGGATTACTGCAGTATATTCTGCAACATTATTCGTATTTTTTCCGAGGAATTCTACAGACTTGTCCAGCAATTTTCCTTCGGAATTGGTAATGGTGTATGCGCAGGCAGCAGGTCCCGGGTTTCCCCGGGAGGCTCCGTCGGTGTATATTGTCAGCATTTGAGGTACACTATCTACATGCGACACACATATATGCGATGTTTATGACTCTGCCGGAACTTGCCATGATGGGCTTTTTCATCGGGCTTACCGGTGCTCTTGCACCAGGACCGACACTTATTGCAACAATTCAGTCTGCTCTTCATATCGGATGGACAAGCGGTCCACGTGTAACTCTCGGTCACATCATTGCTGAGTTTGGGATTGTTATTCTCATCGCCGCCGGTGTGTCATCAATACCCGAATCAGCAGGCCCGGTAATTGCCTGGACCGGAGGAATTGCATTGATTACCTTTGGAGCGATGACCCTGTTAGGTGCAGGGAATGCAGAAATTTCCGGAATTGGGGTAGAAAATAAAAGAACCAGGCCGGTAATTGCCGGTTTTGTAACCAGCATTTCCAATCCATATTTTTGGATCTGGTGGTTTTCTGTCGGTAGCGCCCTTCTTTTTAGTTCTCTGGCCCTGGGCACTGCAGGTCTGATTGCATTTATATGTGGTCATTGGATGGCCGACCTGGGCTGGTTTACTCTTGTATCGGTGGGAATTCACCGAAGCAGGACTGTTCTTAGTGTCCGGTTTTACCGGAGTATTCTGGTTCTTTGTGGAATTTCACTTGTTATTTTTGGTCTTTGGTTTGTTATTCAGATCAATCTCCCCTCATTGCTTCATGTTTGATCGATGCAGGTATTGCTATTCCACTGCAAAATCATAATAATAAATGTTGTCATTCCAGAACATTTTTTACTATTTACCTGAAAAAAGTAATTTCTCCAGTAGAAGCAAAGGGGTCATAAAGCCTTCCAGGCGCATCGGTTCATTTGCATGATCCTTTATATACATTGAGTGCACGCCACTCATCAGGTACGCAATAAAATAAAAAAAATCCGGTTCTTTTTCTAATATCATCCGGACAGGGTACTAATAATGAGGTATATGATGAGGAGGCTGGCTATTATCCCTATTATAATCAGTGGAATGTGATTTTCAAATGGGCTGTGCCGGCAGTTTTCTATTTTCTCTCTGATATTTTTTATCTCATCTGAATATGATGATACATCCTGCTTTATCGGAGTAAGGAGCGTCTCAAAATCATTTTTTTCAGCATTATTTACAACAATGTTTTCAGCAAGTTTTGAAAGGCCGGCATTAAGGGCATGTAGTTCGTTTCGTAAATATGTTACTTCATCATCCTTGATTGCAATCTGCCGGTTGAGCTCTTTTATCTGATATTTTAACTGCTCATTTTCAGATTCATGTTTAATGCTGATGACAGAACGAACCAGTTTTGAAACCGCCTCCTGACGGGTAATGGACCCGGCTGCTGCTTCTTCATCAATAACTGAGAGAATATCTTCCGGTAATTTTTTATTCAGTTTTTCAAATCTCATAAATATCACTAACAGTTTGCAATTTTCCTGTACAATTTGGAGAAAAAATTTTCATAAGTGGCAATTGAACTTTGGTATATAAAGATAATACATTCATATGTGTCATTTCCTTATTTATGATGTGCATTTTAAGTGCAGGCGTTCAATTCCTCCGTTTATTTTGATTACCCGAAAAATCCCACACTTAGTTCTGGATATATCTATTCCATATGCCCTGTTTTTCTAAAAGCCAGTTTTGTGCCTGGATTGGGTTTTCCGGATCAGGAGGGATCCGGTCATATGACCCATCCGGTTTCAGGATTCTGGTCTTCACGGTATCATGCAGATGAATGGGAAGGATGGTTTTTATAATTTCATCTCTGATTCCGGGATCCAGAACCGGGAAGAGGACTTCAATCCGGCGTTTCAGATTCCGTGGCATAAGATCAGAACTGCCCATCAGTACTAATGGATCACCCCCGTTATGGAAGTAAAAAATCCTGGTATGTTCCAAAAACCGGCCAACTATCGTTGTCACGGTGATATTGTCAGAGATTCCTGCGAGTCCGGGACGAAGACAACAAATACCTCTCACCTGCAGGTGAATGATAACTCCTTCCTGTGATGCCCGATATAATGCCCTGATAACCTCTGCATCCTGGAGAGCATTTAATTTTAGAATGATCTTTCCGTCTCCATGCGATTTCTGCCGGTCCATCTCTTTTTCAATAAGAGATATGATACCTTTTTTTATTCCGCCTGGAGCCACAAGCAGGTGATGGTATGAACTATATTGTGAAAACCCGGTAAGCACGTTAAAAAGGTGAGAAACATCCGAAGATATCTCTTCATTCGCAGTAAAAAGTCCGATATCGGTATATATTTTCGCGGTGGCTGCATTATAGTTGCCCGAACTCATATGGACATACCTGACAATTCCACTTTTTTCTTTTCTGACGACAAGACAGAGTTTTGCATGGACTTTAAGGCCCATTATTCCAAATACTACATGTGCACCGGCACGTTCAAGGGCTTTTGCCCATCCGATATTATTTTCTTCATCAAATCGGGCTTTCAGTTCCACCAGCACCGAAACTGCTTTTCCCTGTTCCCGGGCATCAAGCAATGCCTGTACTATCGGCGAATTTGTTCCGGTCCGGTATAATGTCATCTTGATTGCAAGAACATCCGGATCATGTGCTGCAGTATTTAAAAAATTGATGACCGGCTGAAAGCTTTCGTACGGGTGAAACAGCATGAGATCGCGTTGTCTGATGACGTGAAAAATATCTGGATCTACCTCAATTCGTTCGGGTATTGCCGGAGCGAAGGGAGGGTCTTTCAAATCAGGTCTGTCCAGGTTTAACAGGCAGAAGAAATCAGCCATTCCCACCGGACCATTCACCCGGTAGAACATGTGAGGATATTTCGCAAGCTTTGTTCCCATCATGTCAGAAATTGCCGGTAACATATCCATTGACGTCTCAATTCTGACCGGAGTTCCAATCCATCGCTTACTGATTGACTGCTCCACAGCACTTAATAAATCGTCCGCCTCATCCTCTTCTATTTCGATATCTGCATCCCTTGTAACCCGGAAGGGATAAGATGCTACTATCTCCATGCCCGGAAATAAGAGATCCAGGTTATCTGCAATTAAATCCTCAAGAAAAATGAATTCACTTGTTTTATGTACATCATTATCAGTAGTGGCCGGAATTTCAATAAGACGGGGGAATAGTTTATTTGGTATTTTAATCCGTGCAAACAGGTCGTCTGAAGAACCGGGCCTTCTTAATATGACTGCGAGATTTAGAGCAAGATTGGAGATGAAAGGAAACGGGTGTGATTTATCAAAAGCAAGCGGAGTTAAGACCGGAAATATTTCCCGGTAAAAATAATTCCTGAGTATTTTTCGCTTTTTATCACCGATAGTTCCCCGGTTATGAATAAGGATCCCCTGTTCTGCAAGTTCAGGGATAAGTATATCATTCCAGACTCGTGTTTGTTCGTCAAGAAGTGGTGTTAAATCATGATTTATCCGTTCAAGTTGCTCTAATGTGGTAAGACCGTCCGGAGGCAGTTTTAATACTCCTTCTGCAAGCTGATGGTGGAGTCCGGAAACCCGTACCATGAAAAATTCATCCAGGTTGTTTGCAAAAATGGCAAGGAATTTTATTCGTTCCAGGAGTGGATGGGACGAGTCTTTTGCTTCATCAAGAACATGCTGATTAAATCGGATCCATGACAATTCCCGATTAATATAGAGAGAAGGATCAGATAACATTAAAGAAGCATCTTGTTCTTTTAACTGTATAGACCCCTCAGACTGGTTCATACTACATCAGTTTCATCCTAATGTAATAAAGGTTGACTATAGTTTCTCAATATTTTCATCTCTGTCATCGGGTAAAAAAAGGGGACGGTGAGTGCTTTTTCGCAGGATAACTTTTTATAATCTGCACAGGTGATATGATGCTATGAGGTTTTTATTGATATTCATCATTTCCTGCCTGATTATGGGAGTTACAGTAACCGGAGATATGAGTGGAAATCATTCTCTGTCTGATACCTGTCTACAACTCAGAGACAGTATATCTGATTCACTACAGGAACTCGATGCACAATCCTCAACTGTATCGCTTTGCCTTGCTGATCCTCACATTACTGCAGAGGAGGAGCAGGAACTGATATCGTCTCTTTATGTTCCGGACTCTTTTATTCGCTCAATTGCTCTGGTAGGAGAGAATGGGACAATAATTCGCCATTATCCGGATTCTTCAGCATTTTTGGACAAAAGATATTCCTTGATTCCAATGGATGGTCAAAGCATCAAAAAACCCTTTGTAAATCGTTCATTTCTCTATGCAGGAGATATGAATGAGGATGATCTGTTTTTTACTCAGGATATTATCATGCCGGTGAGGATGAGAAATGCTGAGCAGTATCTCGTGCTTTCAGTTGACTGCAAAAAAATTGCAGAAGATGCGGTAAAAATCTCCGATTTATCTCCGGATATGTTTGCTGTACTGATGAATAACGACGGTGACATCTTATGGTGTTCAGATCTCAATGAACTAAATACAATTCCTCCTGAAAATGTTTTGACTGAATTTCCCACCTTCCGGGAAGCAAAAGAATTAGCCTGTTATTTCTGGTCCGGCAGAACCGTCTATGATGTATGGGACAAAAATATTGTCAGGTCCGGTGTCTGGTCTTCAATCCCTGTCTATAATGATGCTTTTAAAGTCTTTGTAGCAGAATGATCTTTAATTTTTATTTTCACGCATTTTGCAGGCTTTTTCTCCGTCAATCAGGCCATCTTTCATGTAAAGCACCCGGCACATGAACTCCTCATGCCATTCCTCGTGGGTGACCATGATGATCGTTTGCCCGTATTTTTCATTTAATTCCCTGAAGAGGTTAAGAATCGTCCGGGATGTGTTTGAATCAAGATTGGCACAGGGTTCATCAGCGAACAAAATTCCCGGCCGGTTTATGAGAGCTCGTGCTATCGCCACCCGTTGCTGTTCTCCTCCGGATAACTCATACTGCCGGTGATCAATCCGGTGACCGAGACCAACCTGCCTCAGGATCTCTTCACTTTCTTTCAGATAGGTATCCGGAGGAGCACCCCGTGCCATTGCAGGAAGTACAACATTTTCCCGGACTGATAGTTCAGGGACAAGAGCATAGTCCTGAAATACATAGCCAAGATGATTTAGTCTGAATTCACTTTTTTCCTGCTCTTTTAAGAGTCCGACATCGGTCCCGTCTATAGTCACCGTTCCGGATGTCGGGCTGTCTAAAAGACCGAGGATGTGAAGAAGTGTTGATTTTCCACTTCCGGAAGGCCCCATGATTCCGACAAACTCTCCCTGCTGAATTGAGCATCTGACTCCTCGTAATGCCTGAACTTCAACCAGCCCCATCTGGTATACCCGGGTGACATCCAAAACCTCTATCATCTAATTCCCCCGGATAGCATCAAGAATTGGTTCATTTGCTGTTTTCCACGAGGGAATGAATCCTGAAATGAGAGAAACCAGGGCCAGACTCATGATGCTTCTGATAATTGAACCGGCTTCTACAACCGGCAGAACCGCACCACCCGGAAACATGAGAGGTTTATAGGTCAGATAGAGGACAAGACCTGAACTGAAAAGAAGGCCGAGCAGGATCCCGCAACTGGCGATGATAAAGACCTGAATTATGTACGAATATACGATGATGTTTTTATTAATTCCGATTGCTTTCAGGATTCCAATCTGTCTTCTTTTATTGATGGTATTGATAAAAATGACGATAAAGATTACAACGATGGCAATAACAAGGCTTACCATTGTTGAGATAGCATTGATGATTTCAAAGCTCCTGATTGCGTCATTAACAAATCCGAGTCCTTTCTCCTGGTATGTCCGTATTCTTTCAGCAATGCCGTATTCCATGAGAATTCTTTTGTACTTGTCTTCCTGTCCGTCTCCGTCAAGTTTTACGAGAAGTATAGTAGCCGTATCTGATAAACCATAAACAGATTCAATCTCTTTTAAGGTAATAAAAGCGGTTCTGTCAACGCTGTACACGCCCGATTCAATGATTCCCTTGACCCGGAGTGTTCTTCTCACCCCGTTACTGAAGGTGACATCAATTGAATCACCAGTTGTAACGCCCCCCAGTGAATCAACCTGGTCAAGTCGTTCATCAATGTTTCCTGCAAGGGATGTACCCAAAACAATGCTATCTGTGTCCCCTTCGGCGAGGAAATCACCATCCTTCATTTTTGTATGGATGAGTGTGACCTCCTGTTCATACCGGGGATTAAATCCGGTTATCTGCCCGGACAATTGGTTATCATGATAATGATAGGTAGCTCCTGCAGAAAACCGGGGAGAAGATCCAGATATCCCCGGAATTTGTGAAATTTTTTGCTTAACTTCTGATACACCGGAAATATACACTTCATTTTCACGTGGTTCTATTACCAGGTTGCCATAATTATAGTTGATTGACTGACTGTTAAAATTGACAACGACTCCGGATATAATGGACGGGAGAAAGACAAGGTTTACAAAAACCAGTCCCATTATCATGACCGTAAGGAAAAACGTAAACCGGTTCCCTCTTTGAATTGACCGGATCGCCAGGAATAGTGCTACAGAAAAATGCTGGGATGGCATAATTTCAGGAGTAGCTTTTTCTCCAGTATAATAGTCCGGCAATTATCAGAACGACAGCCAGAATGAAGATTATGATTCCGGTTCCGTTCTTCTCTTGAGCGAAAATATGCAGCGGAATTGTTTCTTCATGAATACCGAAATCATCCTGATATTCTATCTTCATGGTGTAGGATATATCCCCGGATTTTGTTGCTTTCAGGGTAAATACTGCCGGAGCATCATTGTCCGGTCTGATTGTTCCGACAAATGCTTCCTTAGTCCCTTCAAAGGGGATGTCCAGAGTGGCACGAACGGTTTTGGCCTTATCTGTTCCGGTATTTTCAATTCTGCAGACCAGATTGAACATATCCCCTTCTGCTATTTGTTCAGGGTCCAGAGTCTGTTTAGAGATTCCAAGATCTGCAGTGCCCTGAATAACAATACCGATTCTTTCTCTTTGTTCCAGCTCAGTTCCGTCAGCATTCATGTAAGATATCCTGACAGGAATTTGCCTGATTCCAATCGGGATATCATTGTCTGTCTGGAAGGAGAGGTTGATTTTTTTTGTCTGTCCCGGCTCTAGCATCTGGATAAATTGTCTTTCCGGACTTTTTGAAGAGAGAGAAGTATTCGGTGTCTCTATTGCAATAATAAGGTCATGTGCTCCGGAAAGTCCTTCATTGGTAAGTCCGAGTTCGATATCAAAGGCACTTCCCGGAATGATATTGGTGGGAGTTGATCTTGATAGACGTATTGATGGTTGTTTAATCAGGGTATGCCGGGTATTGATATTTACCGGAATCGGATACTTGACACTCTCTGCACCCCTGACCCGGATCCATACTTCCGGGAAATATAATCCCTCTTTGATTGGTGCCTGAACAAGAAATGTCAGAGTGGTTGACTGTCCCGGACCTATTTCCCCGATGTCTTCATACCATCCGGATAAAATTTGAAAATCTTTCGTTTTCAGAATTGCAGATTCAATAAATGCATTGACCGGGAGGGTTACTGATTGTGATACCGAGTCTGGCTCCGTTCCTGATATCTCCGATGCCGTTTTGGATGCCTGTGAAGCAGTATTTGCAATGGTAACTTCTATTGTTCCAATCTCTCCGGGAAGTATCACGTTTGGTGATATGGAATAACTGGTGATTATCACTCCTGGTTCTTGTGATATTGCTGCAAGTCCGCTTGTTGGAAGAATCAACGCAAACATCAGGAAGATAAGCAAAAAATGGAATTTTGAGTGCAATATCAGCATATACGTCTTATGCAACCATCATGTACTTAAACCTTCCCTAAATTAATAGTTCTAATACCTGGATTATTGTAGAAGGATTTTGTTGGAAAAACAAGGCCCGGATTATCGGGTTTTTCCAGACCTTTTCTCAATCTCTTCAAATCGGTCGTATTTTCATGAGTATTTTTCAACGGGTTTATATTCTTTATAATATGGTCGTATTTTTCAATTTTGGGGGTATTTTCAATCCCATATAACGCTCGTCAAGTCCCCACATTCCCTTGCAAAATCCAGGAGGTCCATACCCTCAGACAATAATAAAAAATGCAATAGCATCATTCTATGGGGCTCTAATTTTTGGCTAATTTTTGGTCTATTTTTTTAAATTATTGCATATTTGATGTTTTTTTATATTTTGGGATGTTCACTGCCATTCTTTTAGTTCTGAAGTTATTTCCGAAATGCTATACCTCATGAAAGCCAACAATTCTCCTTTAGGGTTTTCATGATGAAATCCAGGTTATGATAAATATCCTGATGCAGCAACCTGTTCATAAGGAATTGAATTGCCTGCTTCGGATAAAATATCGGTAAAGAACAGTTAATGGGTTTTCCTGTTTCACATGATTCTTATATATGGGATTTGATAATCTTGACGTATACTATATGCACCAGCGATCCAGGCACGTTAAAAAATATTCTCGATGGAATTTCTGCATCCGTTCAGATTGTTGGTCCGGATGGAAAATTTCTGGACTGCAATGCTGCAACACTCAGACAGTTCAGGGTAGGAAGTGTTCATGACATTATCGGTCATCTTCCGTCTGAATTTTCTCCGGAAAAGCAAAATGACGGGACTGACTCCGGATTTGCATCACAAAAATTTGTTGAACAAGCACTCAATGGTGAACTGGTATCATTTGAATGGGATCATCGGCGATCCGATGGGACTGTCTTTCCCTGCCAGGTTACTCTGAATAAGATTGAGTATGAGAAAAAGATCTGCCTCTTATCTACAACGGTTGAGATAACTGAGATAGTATCTCTTCGGAAGAAATCTGAGTTTATTGTTCAGAATGCCCCGACTCCGATTATGGATATTAATCCGGACCTCTCCATCAGGACCGGAAATAATGCCTTTGGTGCTCTTGTTGATTTAAGTTTCGAAGAGCTTAAAAATATAAAACTCACTGATTTTGATATCAGAAGCCGGGTTGGTGGATCGCTTTCAGAAGGTCTTGCATTAAAACAGGACGTATCTGGTGAGATGGAAGCGGTTGTTCCAGCAGGCACGGTGTATCTGCAGTATTACTATAAACCGTTCTATAGCGATGATGGAAACCTTGTTTCAATAATTGCTTATTATATCAATAAAACTGAAGAAAAAACAGCAGTGAAAGATATCCTTGCTCTCACCGACCGGTGTCAGGCAGGACATCTTGATGCAAGACTTGATGTTGCCAGGTATCATGGTGAAATCCGGAATCTTACCGAAGGAATCAACAAAACCCTTGATAGTATCATCGGCCCATTGAATGTCGCAGCGGAGTATGTTGACCGGATTTCAAAGGGAGATCTTCCCCAGAAGATTACTGATGATTATTCCGGTGATTTTAACGAGATTAAAAACAACCTGAACACCTGTATTGACAGCCTGAAGACTCTTATTGGGGATACCAATGAGATGTATAAAGCTCAAAAGGCTGGAGATATTGAAGCTTTCATACCGTTAGATAAATACCCGGGATTTTACCGGGACATTGTTTCTGGATACAATGATGTTGCTGCATTACATGTCTCCTCGGTTCTGAAAATTCTCTCTGTTCTGGCATCTTATGCAGAAGGTAACTTTGAGCCGGTTCTGGAAAGACTTCCGGGAAAACAGACATTAGCCAACGAAAAGCTTGATCTGCTCCGGAATAATATTTTAAATCTTATTGCTGATTGTAACCTGCTTATCCAGTCTTCTCTGGAAGGAAATCTGGAAAAACGGGCAGACGGGTCGAAACACCTGGGTGATTACCGGAAGATTATCGAAGGAATCAATGCAACTCTTGATGCAATTGTCCGGCCAATGCAGGATGCGGCAGTAATCCTTGAACGGATGGCAGTTAATGATCATTCAACCGGCATGGACGAATCTGCATATAAAGGAAGTTTCGCAGATTTTGCCAGAAGTATTAACCTGGTGAGAACCCGGGTAAATCATATTGCCGATTCTATTATTAAGATTGCAGATGGTGATATGAGTGATTTGGAGGAATACCGGCAGATAGGAAGAAGATCTGAAAAAGATCGCGTAGTCCCCGGATTAATCAAGGCTTTTTCAAATCTTCAGGCACTGACTGATGAAACACTTTACCTTGTCAAGGCGGCCTCTGAAGGGAATTTTAATGTCAGGGTTGATGTGGCAAACCACGAGGGTGAATACCGCCGGATTATCGTGGGAGTAAATGAAATTCTTGACAGTGTGATAACTCCGGTGAAAGAAGCAATCCGTGTCTGCCAGGAATATGCAAACTCTAACTTTTTTGTCCGGGTTGATTCTGGTCTTCAGGTTGCAGGTGAATGGATAGGATTTAAAAATGCTCTGGATAACATCGGAATTCATGTATGCGATGCTATTTTGAAGATTCAGATGCAGGTCCAGGATCTAGCTACATATGCTGAAGAAGCAACGGCAAGTACCGAGGAAGTTTCCTCTGGAGCACAGCAGATTGCGAAAAATGCCGGAGGTGTCAGTGCAAATGCTGAGCAGGGAGAAGATGGCATCGAACAGGTCTTAAAAGCAATGGAAGATCTGACCATCACGGTCGGTGAAGTATCCCAGCGTGCAGAACTGGTTTCAGTCTCTGCCTCCGAAGCGAATACTATCTCTAAAAACGGGATTGGTCTTGCAAAAAAATCCGAATCTGCCATGACCGGAATTATGGATTCAACCCGCGAAGTTGATGAGATTGTAAAGGATATCAACCGGCAGATGGACGAAATTGGTAAAATCGTCCGGTTAATTACTGATATATCCAACCAGACAAATCTTCTTGCTCTGAATGCTGCAATAGAAGCTGCACGGGCAGGAGAAGCAGGGAGGGGATTTGCGGTTGTTGCAGCCGAAGTAAAATCACTTGCACAGGATTCACGGGCATCTGCAGAGAATATTGCCGAGATGATCTCGGCACTACAGTCTAAGGCAAGTAAAGCTAACGATGCCATAAAAACTGCCGGAAATGTGGTAGTTGAAGGGAGCGATGCGCTTAAAGAAACTCTTGGTGCGTTCACAAAAATTGCAGATTCTGTTGAAGACATCACAAAAAATGCAATGGACGTTGCATCTGCATCTGAAGAACAGGCAGCATCAGTTGAAGAAATCACTGCAAGTGTTAATGAAGTGTCCGGACTCATCCAGAATACCTCAAAAGAAGCAGGAAACGCTGCAGCGGCAACCGAAGAAGCATCTGCATCTCTGGAACAGATTAGTAAAGTTATCTCTAATGTAAGTTCTATTGCCGAGTCAATCTCACGGGAAATGGCTCAGTTTAAGGTCTAATATCTGGAAGTTGGTAGAAAAGAAAAAGCTATGCTTTTTTTTAATTTTTTGATATCCGCCATTTTCCTGCCTGAATCAGCATTTCAAATGTAACACCTTTTCCATAGGTTCCGGTTTCAGATATTTGAATTCCGGTAATAGACAGGATCTCACGTATCAGAAATAATCCCATCCCGGTATTTTTTCCAAACCCCCTCTCAAAAATCTTCGTTTTTTCATTTTCTACAATCCCGCCACCATCATCTTCATACACAAGAATACAGTCATTTTCTTTGATGTGATATGAAAATCTGATGAATGTGAGGTTTTTTCCATGACGAACCGAATTATCCACGAGATTATACAATACTTTTTCCAGCATAAGATCTGCATAAATCTCAAGGTTATCAAGGTCTGATTGTAGGGTAATGTTCTGTAAAAGTCCAAGAATTGTCTCGCTTTGAATCAGGTCTGGAACCCGTTGCCATATCGGGGCACTCGTTCCCAGCTCCTGGTATTCTTTTGTCATGTTGATAAGACGGGCGATATAAGATGAGTTTTCGGTAATAGTATCAAGGTATTTTTTGAGTTTTTCATCGGTTACACTCTCTCGCATCTCTTCACTATAGAGAGATGTAATCATTACTTTGTTTAACACGTCATGCCTGGTAATACTGGAGAGAATGCTCAGTTTATTGTTTGCTGATTTGACCGCATCATGTGCCCGTTTTATCTCATTAATGTCATGAATCTGGAGAAGACTTGCTGCCTGGTTTTGAATATTTATTCGCGAAATAGCGACTTCAGCATAAAAGGGGATGTTATTCTTATTGGTGAACTCAATTTCAGTCCTGGTTATCTGTCCGCTTTTATCATCTGAAATAAGCAGGTTCATCTCCCTCACTTTATCCTGAAATATACCAATATTTTTCAGATTCTTTCCGGTAATTTCGGTATTTTTCTTTCCAAATATCTCTTCAAATCCTTTGTTTACTTCAAGGATAATGCCCTTTGTATCAATAATTAAGATGGGATCCGGGGTCTGGTTGAAAATTGTGATAAATTTTTGTTCACTTTCCTTTAATGCCCGTTCTGCTGCTCTTCGTTTTGTAATATCTCTGCTTATCCCAAGAAATCCAATGATGTTGTCATTTTTATCATACAACGATCTTGCAACAACTTCGGTCCAGACAGTGGATCCATCCTTGCAGGGTTGTTCAACCTCGAAAAACTCAGGTTCCGGCCTTAAACCTGCTTTTACCTTCTCATGGGTGTTATTCATGATCTGCATTGCAAGGCCCACAGATCCCGGAGAAATTGCATCAACTACAGGTTTTTCAATCACTTCTTCCGGGGTATACCCTCTTAAATGATACACTGAGGGGCTTACAAAAGTGAACCAGCCCTCAAGATTCATGGTCCAGATAACGTCTGTTGAATTATCTGTTATGAACCGGTATCTCTCCTCACTCTTTTTTAATTCTTTCTCGGCAATTTTTCGGTCTGTGATGTTATGGTGAGCTGAGAGAATGCATTTTTCACCCTTAAAAGAGATAAAAATGCCAAAAAGAATGATCCAGATTCGTTTCCCTGATGGCAAAAAAAATTCGACTTCATAATCTGTGACGATATTGTCTGTCTTCAGTCTCTTTACCCAGTCTTTCCGTTCATCGGGGTTGGCCCAAAAATCATTGACCGTGATTGATGAAATTTCATTACTCTTGTCAAGTTCAAAAAGTTTTACGGCCTGTGGATTAGCGTAAAGGAGGTTTCCCTTCAGAGTAACTATTGTTATGGAAACCGGGAAATTATCGATGATCTGCTGAAACTGTGTTTCATATTCTATCAGGGCACAGGATGTCTTTTTTAGTTCGGTGATATCCTGGTTTACTCCGAAAACCCTGACCGGACTACCCTCACTGTCGATTTCCAGCTCCCCTATTGTGGTAATATATCGTTCCTCTCCGGTTTCCGGCAGAATAATACGCATCTCTGTATTGTAGGGTCTGCCGGTTTTAACAGCCTGGTTGAATAGTTCCCTCATTTTAGGCCGGTCATCCGGATGAATCATCTCGGCTATCTGTTCATAGCTGACCTCGGTTCCCGGAGGAAAACCAAACATGTGATATATTTCATCTGAAGCAGAATATTTCCGGGTATTAATATCAAGACTCCAGTTACCTACCCGTGCAATCCTTTGCGTTTTCCCCAGATTTTCAAGGGTTTGGCGCATTTTCTCTTCTGCATAACTTCTTTCGGTAATATCAATTGCCTGGACAAGCAGGATGTCTTCACCGGATGATGAAATGACATCTATCGAGACCAGAACATGTAATGATTCCTTGTTCTTCGTGTAAAATTTCGTCTCATAGTTGTGGAGATATCCATTTTCCTGAAAAGATTGGAAGATAGAAGTTTGTGTTTCTTCGGTGATTATCCCCAATTCGATGGGATTTTTCCCGATGACCTCATTACGGGTAAAAGAAAGGCGGCTCAAAAAAGCTTCGTTTACATCTACAAAACGACTTGAATGTAGTTCAGATAATCCTGCAATGGTAGGATTCGCCTGGAAAACCTGTGTGAATCGGTTTTCAGAATTAACCAGTTCTTTTTCCGCCTTTCTTCGTTTGACTGCCTGTGCAACTTTGTGCCCCAGTTCAGCAAACTGTGCCTTCGGATCTCCTCCTTTCTGGAGGTAAAAATCAGCGCCGTAATTGATGGCTTCAATTACTACTTCTTCACGTCCTCTTCCGGTAAACAGGACAAAGGGAATATCCGGGAATTTTTTGCGAATCTCTTTTAAGAAAGCGATCCCATCCATCTCCGGCATCATGTAGTCGGATATAATTGCATCATACGATGAGATAGTCCCGGATTCAATAATCTCCACTGCAGAAAGTGCGGTATCTACAGAAAACTCCCTATTCTTTTCCAAAAATATTTTTGCAAGGTCAAGGAGGACTTCTTCATCATCAACATAAAGGATATGGATCATTTTTACATTTCCATTATCTGTCTCCCCTCATTTTAAGGGGCAATAAAACCCGGATTTAGATGCCGGAAATGAGAAAATCCCTGTGTGATTGCAATTTTATTACGAGGAGTCAGGGATGTATTACATCAATATCCCTTTATCCCTATAAAAAGTCTTCTTTGCCTCACACCCCTGCTCGACAGGATGAAAGCCTGATAGAATTAAGCAGGACTGCTATTGTTGCTACCTGGTGGCCTATTGCTCCCATTACTGGTGATATACTCCCGGTTCCAGCGAAAATTATGAGGATAAGATTGAGGGCCATTGCAAGAATAATATTTATTTTAATTGTCCTGCTGGTCAGATTTCCAAGGGATAGGAAAGATGGGAGAGAACTTAGTCCCTCCTGCATGAGGATCACCCCTGAACTCTCCAGTGCCAGGGTATTTTCCCGGCTTCCCATCCCTATTCCAAGATCAGCTCTTACAAGTGCCGGCCCGTCATTAGTTCCGTCACCGACAAAACAGACAACTTCTCCGTTATCCTGGAGTTTAGCAATATATTCCTCCTTCTGTCCGGGAAGAAACCCCGCAAAAGTCATAGATTCAGGAATGTCCAGTTCTTTTGCAATAGTCCCGGCAACATTTTGGTTATCTCCGGTAATCATTGCAATTTTATTATATCCCAGTTTCCGGAGAGAAACCAGTGCATTTTTTGTATCATGGCGCAGGGTATCTGCAACCATTATTTTTCCGATATACTGTCCATCTCTTGCAACCATGACTTCGGTTTCATAGTGGTTGATATTGGATTTTGAATCCAAAGCAGCATCTGGTATTGAAATTGAATTTTCATGTAAAAAATCCCTGTTTCCTACAATAACTGGACTTCCCTGTATGGTGTCCAAAGCTCCTTTGCCTGGAATGTGTCGTCCGGTTACAGGACCGGAATATACTATCCCGTGATTATTTGCTTCTTTTATGATTGCTTTTGCAATCGGGTGGGGAGATTTTCTTTCTGCAGCGGTGGCAACAGAGAGGAGTTCTTCTTCTGAAATCCCCTTTTCCGGAATTATTGAGGATATATTCATCTCTCCGGAGGTCAGGGTTCCGGTTTTATCAAATACAATGACCGAAATATTTTTACAGATTTCAAGATATCTTCCACTCTTGATCAGTATTCCTTTTTTTGCAGCTGGTCCGATTGCTGCCAGAACTGCAGAAGGAGTTGCCAGGAGGAGAGCACAGGGACAGGCGACGATGAGAATGGTAATCCCCCTGATTAGATCGGTTGTAAGGAGAACCACTCCTCCGGCAATGAGCAGGATGAACGGAGTATAATATTTTGCAAACCGGTCAATCATCGGATGTGAAGGGGGTCTTCGTGTCCCTGCTTCTTTCACCAGTTCGACAACTTTTGCATAGGATGACTGGTCTGCCGGGCGGGCTACTGTATAGACAACCACCCCATCCAGGTTCACGCTTCCTGAATAGACCATGTCACCCGGATTTTTCAGGATTGGGAGGCTTTCACCGGTAAGAAAGGATTCATCAACATCTGAATGCCCTTCATTTACCTCTCCATCCACCGGAAAAACGTCTCCAGGCCTGATTATGATCCGGTCACCTGCACGTATCTCTTCTATTGGTACATCTATTGTTTCTTCATCCCTGATTATCCTGGCTTTTGTGGGAAAATCTGAAAGCAGGGCCTTAATTTCTTTTCCGGTCCTTGAATAGAGGTAGTCTTCAACAAGCTCTCCGATAGTCAGAATGAGTGCAATTTCTGCTGCTGCGGTAAATTCTCCGATTAATACTGCAGCAACAAGAGCAAGTGCTGCCAGTTCGCAAACATCCCATCTTCGATTGATAAGCCCTTGGACGGCTTCTTTTAATATGGGAAAAGCGGTGAGGACTAACGCTGCAAGAGCAGCCGGAGTCTCAATTTCTTTTACCGGAATTATCGAATATTCTGTTAAAACTGCAATTACTACCAGAATACCGGCAAAGACAAGTATGATAATCTCTCTCATGAGGGATTTTCCGGCATTTTCATGATCATGAGCACACCCACACCCATGATCCTGGCATCCTTCTAAATCGCAGTGAACATGTTCGGCTGACATTATCTACCCACTGCTCCGGATTCAGATCCTTTCGTTTATCTTTTTTAGTAAAACAATCAGGGTCCGGGTTTCCTCATCTCCAAGTAACTCTGCAATTTCAGCAGCCAGGTTCAGGTGGTGCCGGTGGTGTTCCTCATAAGCCTGGGTTCCTTCTTCAGTAAGTTCAATAATATAGGATCGTCTGTCATGTTCTGCTCTGACTCTCTGGGCAAATCCCCCTTTTTCAAGCCGGTCAACGGTAATTGTTGTTGTGCCAGTGGTGATTCCGAGTCTTCCTGCAAGATCTTTCATATTCATCCTGCCGTAATGCCCGAGAATCTCAATGGCATGTGCATCAGATATTTTCAGGTTTGAGGATTCTATGACTGATGATTCCCAGGAAGTGAAACGATCAAAAAATTCAACGAGATTTTCATTAAGTTCTTCTTTTAAGGTACTATGATCTTCCATTGTTGCTTTCTCCTATTATCTATATTTCATATTGTTAGATCATCAAACTATTTGAATTATTGACATTCTTATTTCCCTATTCTCAGATCTATCATGGTTTTTTATTTCCGATAGTCCGAAAAAAATTTGGGCATTTTCTAAATTTACCAAATAATAAAGAGATTACTCCATGCTTTCAACGATTCATTTAGATCGGATGTCACAGCATATTATATCTGAGTCAACTCTCTCTTTTCCCTCCTCCTTAATATCTGCCCCTGATAGTTCGGAGACAATAAAAAAGAGAAAACATCGTATTCTGATAGTTGATGATGAACCTGCACTACTTGAGATTGCCCGGTTATTTCTTGAGAAATCCGGAAACATTGAAGCAATATGCTGCTCATCTGCACTTGAAGGTCTTTCTCTCCTGTTATCAGAGTCTTTTGATGCCATTGTATCAGATTTTGATATGCCTGATGTGAATGGTATTGAATTTCTCTCCTGTCTGCGGAGTAACGGGTATAATATCCCTTTTATTCTCTTTACTGGAAGAGGACGGGAAGAAGTTGTAATTGAGGCATTAAACCGTGGTGCATCGTATTATATCCGAAAAGGCGGTAGTCCCAAAGCACAATTTACAGAACTATCTCATGTCATTCATCAGGCTGTCATAAAGAACAGGTATGAAGAAAAAATTCGTGAATCAGAACGGCTTATTTATTCTATCTTTCATCATCTTCCTGACCCGGCTTATGCCATAGATACCAGAGGGTGTGTCCTTGCATGGAATCATGGCATGGAAGAACTGACCGGGGTAAATTCCGGAAATATTATCGGAAAATCAGATTATTCTGAAAAAATTCCGTTTTATGCCTCATCAAAAATAGCAGTTGCAGATACCCTTATTCATTCCGGAGTGACACCTCCTGACTCATGGACGATTCTTGAAGAGAGGGAGGGTATGATCATTGCAGAGGTAAACAATCCGGATTCATGTCTTCCTCTGCCGGTTACCTTCAGGGTAAAGTCCACTCATCTGTATGATCCTGAGGGATGCATCATCGGGGCAATCGAATCTTTTCGTGATGTATCCAGGGAAAAACAAATTCAGGCTGATTTATCTCAGGTGAATCACTATCACCGGACTCTCATTGAAACTCATATCGATCCCCTGGTTACAATTTCTCATGATCTTACTATTTGGGATGTGAATGCTGCCACAGAAAATATGATTGGATTTTCGCGAACGTTTCTCATCGGAACCGATATTAGCAGATGGTTTTTGGATCCTGATGAAATCAGGACTATCTGCAATGAACTGCTCTATGGTGAGAACCATGTAAGCGGATATCCGTTAATTCTGAAATGTAAGGGTAAGAATCAGAAAATTTTTTTGTATGCCACTTCATGTCCTGGTCTGGATGGAAAAGTTTCCCGGATCTTTGCTGAACTTCATGAACCTATTCCATTTTCATAGGAAATCAGAGTGAGTTTATCCGGAGTTGAACTTTTTTCCCTATATCAAAAAAATTTTAGGTCACCTCTCATCACTACCAAAATATAAAAATTGGTATGCGGGAGGTACAATCCCGCGTTTGGAGCGTTAATGAGTGAAAAATCCGATCTAATAACACATTTAAAAGAAGAACTCAATCATGTTCATGGTGACATTGAGCATGTTCAGCGTGATTTAGAGGCACTTATCAGTCATATAAAAAACCTTGATGAGCACATGCATCATCTCATGGGTGAAACTGAAGGGTCTGTAATAAATCCCGATCCGCTCTAATCGAGATGTACAGTCATCTTGTATGTCCGGGGCCTAATAGTAATCCGATCCAAGGGTTCCGGCATACATGGTGAAACACGGTTAAAAAGGAGGTAAAATGGGTTGTCATGCGTCAATCAGAGGAGTGATGGCTTTGGAACTTGTCCCTGAATTCTTATGGAAATACATGGATGCTCCAATAGAAAACACTACCCGGTTGACAGGTAATCAGAAGATAGAGAAGGCAGATAATCAATCATAATCAGTCATGCAGGTTGTCATTATTGTCTGGCTTTTCCTGGTAACATTTGTTATTGTTTGCAGTCATTGGAAAACAGGACAATCAGGATCGTATAATCGCCACACCTGAATAAACCAGAGCAGATTGCCTTTCCTTCGTTCGATAATCAGTATCTGTTATGGTGAAATTCAGTGATTATTCGATCTCTCCCGGGTTCTGTTCTGTTTATCCGGAATTATCGCTGTTTTAAAAATATTAGCGTCACTACCATAACTGGAAACAAAATGATACACACTAAAACAAAAAAAGATATAGTATCTGGCTCTTAGTTATTGAGCCTGAGAAAAGCAGGTTTTATTTACAGATACGGAATTATCTGAATAAATAGGTTTCAATCCGGTTTCTTCTTTTTCCTTCATCCGGTAAAGTCCGTTCGGTACCGTAATTTCAAACCTGGCTCCAACTCCGATTTGTCCACATTCCCTGATTTGCATTCCACTTGCACTCAGGATCTGGTATGCAAGATACAGTCCGGACCTTGTATTATTCTGTGACGGTCTGAATAATGCCTGTTTTTCATCTTCTGGTATTCCGCTTCCGTCATCCTGAATATATACAATCAATCCCTGTTCAACATGTGAAAATCCACAGACAACTCGTGATACATTTCTACCATGTCTGATTGCATTATCCAGAAGATTAAATACTACTTTTTCAAGCAAAGAATCTCCGAATAATTCAATAGAGCCCAGATTATATTCAATAACAATAGATCCTGTGTCTAACATGGCTGTTGCATTTGACACCATACCTCCAAGATTCATCCATTTCTGTCCTGAAAGTCCTGGAATAAGTTGGTCTGAACTGGTTGAAATTTGTCTGTTAATTGCCTGAATCGTTGATTCTATCCTTGAAACAACCAGGTTCATCTCTTCTCCGGTAGACATGGATTTTAGTAGGTCAAGATATCGGTGAAGTGCAGTTATGGTATTGAGGAGGTCATGACGGGTGATAACCGATAGGATATCATGATTTGCCTGTGATTTAATGGCTGATTTAATAACCATTTCATTAAATGCAGGCTCCTGGATAGTGCTGGAATGTTCCCAGGGAAGCCCGGAATCCTGAATCTTTAAAAAGAGTTCAAGTGCAGAAATCGTTTGTGAACCTGCCGGGGTGTTTAAAAAACTGACCAGATTTCCAATTGCCGAGGTGGTTATCGGAGAGAGTTCATGTTCGATGATACATGCTTCTTTGTTTGCAACATCCGGGGCAACTCCGATGAATTCAAAAAATTGTCGCAGTGTTTGATGACGGATGTGGATTACTTCTCCTCTCATCCTGCCTTCAGGAGATAGAAAAACACCTTCATACCGTCTCCATTCAGCATATCCAAGTCTGGATATTTTTCCTACCATTTCAACAACGGAAGAGGGCGATACATTAAGAGAGCGGGCAATTTCACCAGTTCTGGCGTACCCTTTGTTTTTACTGAGAACATAGATTGTTTCCAGGTAATCTTCCATTGCCTGAGATAACTTCTGATCCGGTTTTTTCATCCCATTTCCTCCTGATGAGTGCGAGTCCGCGTTTTGTGAGTTCCACTCTGCTTTCGTTAGTTTTAATCTGGTTTTCGCAGGAACAATTGCAGCATGAGCATTTCATCCCGTTTTTTTTGCAGGAAAAATCTACTGATTCTCCCAAATCTTTTTTAAGATATCCAGTGCTGCATAGCATTGATACCCAGGATGAGACCGAACTTGTAGGAATTCCAAGTTCAAGAGCCAGTTCGGAGAGCAGGCATCCTTTCCTTGAATGGATAAGGTGAAGGATTTCAAGACCTTCACTCACAGCAATCACTCCTGTATGAACACTTGTACATGAGTTTTGATACTCCAATGTACAAGGGGATTGCAATGATTCCTGCCCAAATAAATGCCGGGCTAAGAATCGAGATGAGGTTTACTTCTTCTTCTCCTTCCATTATTGCGGTGAGAAGGTTTCCCCCTTCAACCAGAATGGAACATCCTGCAAATGCCAGAAGGAGGAGACTTGCAACATATGAAAAACTGATCCATCCCGGACGGTCAGATCTGCCTTTCAGAACCGCAGTTCCAAATATGAGTGATAGCAGTACCAGGATACATCCTCCCGGAATATCCGGTAAGATGGAGAGCCCGAATGCAATTCCTGCTCCTTCAAGTATTGATAAGAGGCCGGCGATGAAGGTGGAAAGAGCTACAATTCCTGTCCACCCATAGAGGTATTTATGAGGGTATGTTGTGTTTGACATTGTTTATGCTCCAATGAAGAGTGATCCTACATGCAGGGTGATGAATGCAACGATGTATGCAACAAGAATTCCCCAGCCTACTGCTATGCATGTCCATTTCCAATTGCCCAATTCCTGCCTGATAACTCCAAATGCAGCTACACAGGGGAAGTAGAGGAGTACGAATACCATGTATGCAAGGGCGATGACCGGACTTAATGTCGGGTCGGCAGCGAGGGATGATTCAAGCATCTCTTCTCCGCCGTAGAGAGTTCCAAGAGATCCGACTACAACCTCTTTTGCAACGAATCCGAAGATGAGACCTACGACCAGTTGCCAGTTAAATCCAAGTGGTGCGAACAATGGCTGGAAAACCTGACCAAGGATTCCTGCAAGACTGTCTACCGATCCATATTCCACACCGACTGGAAAGGTTGCAAGAGCCCAGACTACAAGAACTCCTCCAAAGATGACAATACCTGCACGCTTGAGATATTCCTTGCCTTTATACCACATGTGAACTGCTGCTGCCAATCCGCTTGGTTTCCGATAGGGTGGCAGTTCCATGATGAAGGGGGACGGTTCGTCCCTGAATACGAAGCGACGGAATATCATGGCTGATATGATGGCTACAGCAATTCCCAGGACATACAGGAAGAATATTACATTTCCTGCTGCAGCTCCAAAGAATACTCCTGCAAACAGGACGTATACCGGGAGCCGTGCTGCACATGACATGAACGGAATGGTGATGATGGTGATTATCCGGTCAGCTTTGCTTTGGAGTGTACGGGTTGCCATGATGGCCGGAACATTACATCCAAATCCTATCAGGAACGGAATGAATGATTTACCATGCAATCCTACCGAATGCATGAACCGGTCCATGACAAACGCAGCCCGTGCAAGGTATCCGGTATCTTCCAGGATTGAAAGGAGGATAAACATGACAAAAATACTTGGAACAAATACGAGGACAGAACCAACACCTCCGATTACTCCGTCAGCCAGGAATGATCTGATAAATGGATCCATCTCGACACCATTCATCATTTCGGTAAAAATTCCGAATAGATACTCAATCCCCACAAGGAACGGATTGGATGCACTGAAGGTAATCTGGAAGGCAAACCACATGCATGAAAGGAAAATTGGGATTCCGAACAATCGATGTGTCAATACCTGATCAATAAGATCGGCAGGCATTACGGCTCCCATGGAGCATTTTACTGCACAGGTTGTTACCTCTTCCGAAGTCCGGTACCGGGCAAGAAGAATGTCTTCTGCAATACCGTCACGTTCAGCAGGATCACATTTGTCGATGAATGGAATAACGAGTCCCTGATCATGGAGCATTTTTTCCAGGTGTTCATCTCCTTCCATCAGGCGTATTGCGGCATAATGGGGTGATAACTTACCAAGGAGAGATACATGCGAACTCAGATAATTGCCGATTTCTGCGATGTGCGTTGTAACAGAATGAGGGTACTCAATTTTTTTGTAATCTACAGGTGTCTTTTTCTCTGTAACCCGGATGATTGTATCAACTAATTTTTCTATCCCTTCTCCATTTCGTGCAACTATCCTGACCACCGGGATTTTCAGGTTCTTTTCCAGACATTCAGCGTCAATGGTAATCTTCTGCTCGTCTGCAAGGTCGCTCATATTCAGAGCGATTACCATTGGAAGGCCTATCTCCATCAACTGAGTTGTGAGAAAGAGGTTTCTCTCAATGTTTGTTGCATCAACAATCTGCACAACCGCATCCGGATTGGATGTCAGGAGTGCATCACGGGCCACCTGTTCATCCGGGGTGAATGCTGAAAGGCTGTACGTTCCAGGAAGGTCGGATACAAAAAGGGAATGATCATTTATCTGACGTTTTCCTTCCTTGATTTCAACAGTGACTCCCGGATAGTTTCCGGTGTGTTGGTGGACACCGCACAGGCTGTTGAACAGGGTCGTTTTACCCACATTTGGGTTACCTGCTAGTAATATGCGAATATCTTTCATAAGATCATCAAATTTGTGGTTCAACCAGAACCATACTGGCTGCTCCGGCTCCAAGAGCGTATCTGCTCTCACCGATACGGACAATTACGGATTCTTTGGCTTTTTGGATAATGGTTAGTTCAATTCCGATAATGATACCAAGTTGGCCGAGGGTTTTTGCAAGGTGTCCGGTTCCCTGGATGGCCCTGACTACAACCTTGTCGCCGGTTTTCATCAGACTGAGAGGAACCACCGTGTCTCACTCCCCCTTTTTTGTATCAACCGTTATCAATGCTGCCTCTGCACGACGAAGAGACAGTTTGTAACCGCGGATCTGGCATTCAGCGGGATCTCCGAGGGGGGCCCATTTTACCAGTGTCAGTTTGGAGCCGGGTAATATTCCCATTTCCATTAATCTACGACGAATTGCCGTTTCTCCCTGAATTTCAGATACAATTCCTGAAGATCCGGGGGGGAGTTGTTCGACTGTGATGATGGACATGATTCACCTAATAATTTTAGTCTCATCTAAACTTTTACGTCTACCTATATTAAATTAGCCGTAACGAATAATGAAAATGAAAATTCAGAAATCCATAGTTCCTACTGATAATCACAAAATAATTAGATACAGAAATTCTTTTTAAAAAAAATTTAGGTAATTGGTTTTATTAATCCGGGTTTTTCTAACTGTTAAAATATTACAGAAATTGTGAGAATTCAAGGATTATTTCGTGTTATATTGAGGATCATACGAAAGTTGTAGTTATGGAACGCGGGAGATTTCATGTATTGATAACATTCATCAGTATTTTTTGGGTTAATCAGGTTTATTTAAAATAATGGCATGTCTGTATTTTCACACCAGAAAATTCATTATCGTTAGAACCGTACGTTGTGATATGGATCTATTTCGATTAAGCAGTTTTATGTGTATCCTGATGGTAGCAGTAATGCTCCCTGTCACTGCTGAAAATTCCGGAGATTATGCCAATCAGACTATTAACGCCGAATTTGTGGTAAAATTGCCTTCCGACTGGTCAAATTTTGCAATGAGTTCATATGCAGGTCCGGCAACCGGAGTTATGGATAATAATGACATTACAAATGTTATTGCTATCCATATCTATCAGAATACTAACTGTTCAACTATCATTGAAGAAAATCTGAAGGTAAACTTAGAACAGTTTAATTCTAAAGCAGGTATTGCAAATCTCACCGAGCCGGTTTATGGTGTGGATAATGTCACTGAGTTTGGTAAATATGCTGATGGAAAGGTTTCAAATCTATTTATCAGATTAATTGACGGGAATGTTGTTGCAGTGACCGGTACTTATGATACTATTGAAGATGCAGAAGGTAAGGAAGAACAATTTATTAAAATCGCTGAATCTGTTATTCCTCTCCACTCTCCGGAGATTGATGTCTGTGCAACAGAAGAAAAAACGCCAACTCCGGTTCCAACAACAACCTATAAACCTCGTCCGGTCCCAACTCCGGCATATAATTCTACTTAATCCTTTTTTTATCTCAATAATACCGGACTTTCTGAAATTGTCTACTGATCAGTTTCTGTGAATGATTATGGTATGTCTATAAAAATCGTATTTTCTCTATTTTGAGGATAAATTTGATATTATCGCCTGATATTTTGTTTGTTTTTGCGAAGTAAATAATTATGCCAGAAGGCAATATATTTATATAATTTCACTGCTATCTGGTCATGATAAGGGTGCATTATATGAGATGTCACAGGCTTCTGGTATTACTGATTATAACCTGTCTATTACTGGGGATTATCTCTTTTTCTTCTGTAACAGCATTAGAACTAAAAACATCCAAATCTCCTGCAACGCAGGTAATAAAAAAGGATGTAGGTACAAAATTATTTGATGGGAGGGAGATAATTCAGAGTCCAACTGTGATATCTAAAGCATTGAAACAGTTTGAGAGTGTTACAGATTCAGGCGATGAAGAGGCTGCAACAGATAGTCAACCATCTGATGAAGAGGTATTTTACTGGATCTGGAATCTTTCACAATTCGCCGATTATCTCGCATCAAATACCTCAAATACTCTTCTCTATTCTCTTGTGAGAACTGATGGAGATTATTTTACATCATCTCATGGGGTCCTTGGATATAGTCCGCATAACAGAGAAATAATCGGAGATAAGCAAGATGTATATCGCTTATCCTATGGTGTGAGTGGTGTTCCTGATCACGAATTTATGGGTTACCCCTATCAATGGCGTGTCATAATTATGCCGGATGATAACAAACTGATAATTCAGAACTATGACTCGGATAGTTCATCCCCAACCCCGATATTTGAAGATGAATATCCTCTTTCTGCTATAGCCACGAGTTATGGCTCCAGCAATGGCAAAACTACATCTTTTTATGGCGCCAGGGACTATGGGGTCCCGGTTACTACTCTGGCAATATGGCCATACCCGATTCCGACCTCAGCTCCCTGAATATTGGGAGATTTTCTTTTTTTATTAAATTTACACTCGTTCGAAAGGTATCCGGGTGTATTTCTGCGGCCCCCTAAAATGTCCGTTCCCCGCCAGTAAATATATATAGATTCACTACCTTTTGGTCATATTGAGGGTGTGTTATGAAGTTACGAGCAATTCTGGTTTTGCTGATCATAACAGGATTATTACTATGTATGATCTCTGTTACTTCTGTCACGGCACTTGAACCAAAAATTTCCAAGTCTCTTACTTCGTTAGAGAAAAAAAATCTCTCCCCCACATCTTATGTTCTCACAAAAGCAGTGGGGACCAAATTATTTGATGGGACAGAGATTATTCAGGATTCAACCGTATTATCTGATTCATATAAATTGCTGAAGAGTGCTCAGGTCTTGAGTAGTGAGGAAGAGGTACCTGATAGTTCGCCATCTGATGAACAGGTTCACTATTGGGATTGGACTCTTCGCCAGTTTGCCGATTATCTTGCATCAAATACTTCGAATACTCTCCTTTATTCAATTGAAACCACAGCTGGATCGTTGACCTCAGTATCAAATGGTGTCCTTGGATATAGTGTGGTTCGGGATGAGATTACAGGAGATAAATTTGATGTTTATGGCACTAGAATTGAGAATGTTGCAAACGATGGAGTATTTCGGAAACATTCTAGTCAATGGCGCATCACGATTTTACCCGATGAAAATCAATTGGTATTACAAAATTATGTGGAAGGTAATCCAACCCCTATCTCGGAAGAATTAATAGGTCTCAGTATGACTCCCAGCGGTCCTAATGTAATCTCTTTTTTGGGCAGAGCGAGACCTTTTTATGGTATCGTAAGTGAGGTTCGTCCGGTTGTGATTCTATCATTGTGGCCAAATCCACTTCCTGAATCAGAATTTTTATAACATTGCTCTTTTTTTATTGAATGATGCACCGGTACGAAAATTATTCATTTATATTTCTACAGCTCCCTAAATTGTCCGGGCCTCACCAGCAAATATATATGTGTTTATTGTAATCTGGTCATGTTGAGGGTGTACTATGAAGTATAGTAATTGTATGATATTTTTGATGATAGCAGGATTATTGCTCTGTATAATCTCTGTTTCTTCTGTAACGGCACTTGAACCAAAAATTTCCAAATCCGTTGCTTCATTGGAGAAAAAAAATCTCTCCCCGACTTCTTATACTCTCACAAAAGGAGTGGGCACCAGATTATTTGACGGGACAGAGATAATTCAGAGTCCGGAGGTTATATCCACTGCACTTAAAAATATGAAGAGTGGTGTGTTCCTAAACGATGGTGATGAAGAACCTGAAGATCAGGGAGGACCTCATGGAGAACCATACTGGGATTGGACTCTTCGTCAGTTTGCGGATTATCTTGAAGCGAATTCTTCACGGACTATTCAATATTCACTCATGAGAACGAATGGAGATTATATTTTGATTTCTGAAGGAGTTCTGGGGTACAGCCCGAGTATAGATCTCATCACCGGAGATAAATATGCCAAGTATTATTTTTCTTGTCCTGTTTACCCTGATTGCGGTTTATGGAGGCACGGAACAGGTCATTATCGGCTAATAATTGATCCAGAATTAAATCAGTTGATAATTCAGGAATTTTATTCATCAAGTTCATCCCCGTCCCCGGATTGGGAAGAAACAATTATGATTGAACATATTCATAGTCAAATTGCCTCTAACAATGCCTTCCCAAATCACTTTTACGGAAGAACGTATAGTGATCCCCCAATCGTTCTCCTAACTCTGTGGCCATATCCACTTCCTGAATCAACAACTGAATAACCAGGGCTCTTCTTTTTTAATTGAAATTTCACCCGTTCGAAAAGTATTCACTTGCATTTTAGTAGTTTCCTAAAATGTCCATTCTTCACCCGCAAATATATATATTTTCATCACTCTTTTGCTCATATTAGGGTGTGTTATGAAGTATCGAAAAACTCTGCTATTTCTGATGATAACAGTATTATTGCTCTGTATAATCTCTGTTTCTTCTGTAACGGCACTTGAACCAAAAATTTCCAAATCACTTATTCCGATGGAGAAAAAAAACCTCTCTGTAAATACTCATGTTATCGCAAAAGCTGTGGGGACCAGATTATTTGACGGGACAGAGATAATTCAGAGTCCGGAGGTTATATCCACTGCATTAAAAAAAATGAAGAGTGGTGTCTATCTATACGAAGTTGATGGAGAACCTGTAGATATGGCAAGATCTCTTCCTCTTCAGGAACCATACTGGGATTGGACTCTTCGTCAGTTTGCAGATTATCTTGAAGCGAATTCTTCACGGACGATTCTATATTCACTTACGAGAACGAATGGAGATTACACTAAGACAACTCGTGGAGTTCTGGGATACAACCCGAGTGTGGATCTTATCATTGGAGATAAATATGACCAATATGTGTTATCTTGTTCTGTTTACCCTGAATGCAATTTAGATCTGTGGGATTTTAGTCAGTTGCGGTTAATGATTGATCCAGATTCAAACCAGTTGATAATTCAGGAATTTTATAGATTTAGATCATCCCTGTCCCCGGATGAGGAAGAAACAATTCTGATAGAACCTTATTATAGTCGGCTTTGGTCTCCAAATGGCATCTCTAATACTTTTTTCGGGAAATCGAATCATTACCAACAGATCCATGTCATATCGCTGTGGCCATATCCACTTCCAGAATAAGAATATTAATAATATTACTCTTTTTTTATTGAATGAAATATCAGTTAGATACGTATTCACTTCTATTTCTGCAGATTTTAATAAAATTCCAATCTCATAAGGAAAATTTTTATATGTCCACAACGATCTTGCTCATTTAGAGGGTGTGTTATGAAGTATCGAATGATTCTGATATTGCTGATGATTACCGGATTATTTCTTTGTCTCATCTCGGTTTCTTCTGTAGCGGCTATTGAACTAAAACCTATCAAACCTCTGGTTACGTTAGAGAAAAACAACATCTCCCCGACTGATGGGATAAGCACAATAGAAAAGGGGACTACATTATTTGACGGAAAACAAATCATTCAGAGTCCGGAAGTTATATCCAATGCTCTGATACAATTAAAGAGTGGATCGCTTCCATTCAATGTGATAGATGAAGAATATTTTTCTGCACCTCTCAAGACAGAACCCTACTCGGAGTGGACACTTCGTCAGTTTGCAGATTATCTGGCAGATAACTCTTCACGATACATTATCTATTCCCTTGTGAAAACGGATGGGAATCATCTTTTAGTCTCTTCTGGTGTTCTTGGTTACAGCAGGGATGCAGATCTTATAATTGGCGATAAATATGACTGTTACATGTTAAGGGGTGGTGTCAGTGATGTCCCTGATAATGAGTTTTATATAAAGAGACAGGATCGGCTCATTATCGATCCAGATGAAAACCACCTGATTCTGCAGACGTTTGATCCGTCAAGTTCTTCACCTTCTCCTAGTGCGGAAAACACAATTTCACTTGAAACGGTGAAAGGAAACTTTGATATAACTAGAGGCTATGCAGCAAATTATTACGGGAAATCGCACGAGGGAATTCCTTCCAATACCATTGCAATGTGGCCATTTCCTCTTCCTGAATAAGCAGGTATTACCCAAACTCTTTTTTCATTCAATCTAAATCATACCCCCTGAAGCTGACAAAGAGCCTGTTTTTACTATTAAGATTTAGTCGGGATTCTAATTCTCTAACTCTTGCTTCTAATTTCTCAATTCGTTCTTAAAGAAATACGATGTATGTAATTACTTCAGGAGGACATTCAAGTATTTTAGATTTAAGTTCTTCTGGAAAGTCCATTTGATAAAAAAACGCTTTATTTCATTATAAAAAGATCTTTTGGTAGAAATCTTTTTTTAGAGACGAAAGAAGATATTTGGGAAGATTTTAGGGTGATTCCGAGGAGAGCGCTCAGGCCACCTGAATAGTTACATTATATAAATTATTTGTGAGGTGCACATATTTTTGGTATTAGAAGATTGATCCTTTCATTAGTACATTGTTTTGAAGGAAAAAGAGGTAGAATTAGAACTTTTTTTCGAAACTAATTAGACTGGTAAAAAGAGTGAAAGAGTGTGTTTTGAGATTCATGAATAATCCCCTCGTTCCATATGACAAAAATCAAACCGAAATAGATCTTTGTACGATGAAGGTGAATCTGAATATCTGGTCGAGAAGTATTGAAACAGCTGGAGTGATACCTCCGGTTGGGATTTAGATCTCTACGATTGTGTACATCTCCCTATGCACATCATTGTTTTCATGGAATGAGGTTGTTCACCTGTTTTCATGTGGCACGTCACCGGTTGTTTGACCTCTAAACTTCCTCAGGATATTAGAAATATCAGATAAAAAAAAGACAGAGAAAAAATTCGTTTACCTGTCCGGATGTTCATTTTACCAGCGCAATATTTTAAACCTGAAACCGGTCCTGTTTTGTTTCCTGATGGAAATTGTATCGTTCTCCGGATTTCTACAATCCACAGATTGTTTTTTTTGTGTTTGCTCCAACAAATCTTATATATACCCTGATTGATTTCCATTCAGGTGGTTTAATGAAAACCGGATGGATTGTGTTGGGATTTTTGGTTGTGCTTCTACTGGCAGGAATATCCATTGCGATTCAATGTCCTGATGGCTGTACCTGTCTTACCGCGTTGCAGGCAAAAGAGAAACACATGGTACCGTGTGAAGAAGATATGCTCTCCTGTGGAAAAGCGAAAAATGGAGATCCTCTCTTTTGTTTCAGACCGAATATCTCTCCTGTTGTTGTCAGTCCTAAAATCCTTGGGACTTCGTTCAGCAAAATTACCCCTGCTAATACCGGAGGTCAGGAGACAACACCATGTAATGGAACATGTATTTGCCTGACAGAGAACCAGGCAAAAGAAAAGAAAATGATCTCCTGTTCGAAAGATAAAATATTGTGTGGACAGTCTGATGCCGGAGACCCGATGTACTGTTTCAGGGAGAAACCCCCCCAGTCGGAGGGAGTTCCAATGGTATCGCCGATACCAGTCAGTTCCAAGAAAATTTCTGATCAGGTGGCCACAATTATTGCCCCGACTCCGCGTCCAAGTCTGACAATCCATGATAGTGGCACGATTACCGGTTCGCAATCTATTCTTAGTGGGGATTCAGACGGAGATGGAATCGGAAACCTCTTCGATGTCTGCCCGGATGTTTCTGATCCCGCTCAGGGAGATATTGATCATGACGGGGTTGGAGATCTCTGTGATGCTTGTTCTCTCCCGCTGGTCAGTGGCGAGGTATACTGCTGCCCTGAGATTGAACGGTTGACCGGTGTTTCGTGCCTGGAATTATCGCAGTATTCAGCATCAGAAGGGAGGGATGTTTACTATTGGGAGACACTGTACGGCAAGGTATCCGGAAATGGATGCGGGTGTAGAGATTCTGACGGGCTTGATCCCTTAATCCCCAGTCTGGTGTATACTGAACACTGTACCAAGGAGGTATCAACCCCGTCAGGACCGCCAGGTTCAACAACTACTGTGGTAAGGGGAGAATCCCGTTGTTCATATAATGTATCAGAACGCTGTTCTGAAGACGGTACCCATGTTATTGAGTACATCTGTGGAGAAAACGGACCTCAGGCCATAGAGATTGAATGCCCGAACGGATGTATCAACGGCTACTGCTTGTGCGATACAGAAATAGTGTTAGATCCGGAAAATCCTGGTCCGATTCAAATAAACAAGGATATCTGCCTGGATGAGGACACCTCGAGAGAGTATTATTGTGAATATGTGTATTCACCTGACGATCCTTCAGGAGGTTCGTTCGTAGAAAAGTATAGAGACAGGGATTGTGAATACGGGTGTTCAGGCGGACACTGTTGCCCCAACGAGGAATGTGCGTATGATATTTGGGAGCCACCTGAATATACCTATTAATTTTTTCAGGTGCTGAATGAAGATGATTTGAATAGATCATTTTTTTTACATGTTATTTTGAACAACCATCTCTTTTGTGTTGCTGTAATCCGGATGCATCTTGTACCGGAGAATAATCGCCAGAATTACAATTACAATTCCAATGATAAAGGTCATAAAAAAGGTAAGAAAAAACCTGCAACAAGAACCTGTAATTGTATTGATTTTGGTGACTGAAGGGTAACAGAATAGGATTTCTGTGTCCCTTCTATTCTGGATGATATGGCGGCTTTTTGAGTGAAAAGCATGGAGCGATAAGTCCGGCGGGTTGCTGCAGAGGAATGAATGTAATCATATGTATCCGATTGAGTACTTCAGATGAGCACTTAGTTTGAGGGCATTTCCTTTATGCCCGGGATAGTCTCATGGCTTTTTTGATTTCCTTCTCATTAACGATTTTTTTCAGGGCATACCCATCTGATGAGGGAGGTTTCCCGCCATTCGTACTATTGGGATTAAGGCTGGATTCAAGTTCTTTGACTCTTATCTCAAGTTTTATGGTTTTTCATGATGGCAAATATTATATTCGATAACATCAGATGGAATCCACTTTAATTTCAATTAAAATTCTTCTGGAAAATTCATTTGAAAATTTCACTCAAATTGTCATCTTAAATGATTTTCGGTATTTCTTTTAAAAACGGAACATGATTAATTTGTGGAATTTTATGGGTGATTTGAAAATTGGGTGATGAGACCGGCTGAATCGGTGCATTTTATTACAATGGGCTCATACTTCGTGTCACAGTTTTCATGCTGGATCCAGAAACAGTAACTGTAAATTCAGTATCCTGGTATCCTTCTTTCTCAAATCGGATAGAATATGTTCCTGGACTCAGTTCTTCCTGGCTAACTGGTGTTTTTCCAATATGTTGATTATTAATGAAAACGTCTGCCCCGGATGGTAAAGATTGGAGGGTCAGGTATGAACCACTTCCAAATCCACTACCTCCGGATGAAAATGATCCGGCACTATAATCATCTGATTCTGAATAACCAAACGGTGAATTATCCCCTGAGTGATATGTTCCAGAACCATAATTGGAATATCCGGAATATCCAAATTGAGAAGTTCCCCCTGGTTTAAAGAGAAATGATACTTCAGACGTGAATCCTTCTTCAACCTGTATCTGAATAGAACCGGTTTTAATTCCATCGAGTTCTCCAAACGCCTTGTGAATTCCTCTGGGAATATTAGATTTTGTAAAGGGAGTTACCTTATTGGGAATTTCTTCTCCGTCAAGAAATACTGTTGCTCCATCAGGAGTAGAACTAAATGATATACTTCCTGTTCTGGATTCGGTACTACCTTCTCCAGTAGGTTCAAGATTGAAACTCACTGAGGTAACTTCTCCTGCAGTCACCGCTGCCTGTTTTTCTGCAGTCTTATATCCATCCAACGATACACTGATCACGTATGAACCAGGATCAGCATCAAATTCAGATGGTGTTTTTGCATCCAGATTACTGCCATCAGCAAAAATAGATGCTCCACTTGGTGTAGATTTCACGGAGAGGGTTCCAATGCCTCCCGATTCCCCGGTGTTCTCATCTATGCCTGCCTGCCCTTCTCCAGCAAGTTCAAGATAAAAATTAGCTGTCGCAATTTCCCCTGAAGTAACCGTAACCTGTTTTTCTGCAGTCTTATATCCATCCAGCGATACCCTGATCACGTAGGAACCAGGATCAGCATCAAATTCAGATGGTGTTTTTGCATCCAGATTACTGCCATCAGCAAAAATTGATGCTCCACTTGGTGTAGATTTCACGGAGAGGGTTCCTATACCTCCCGATTCCCCGGTGTTCTCATCTATGCCTGCCTGCCCTTCTCCAGCAAGTTCAAGATAAAAATTAGCTGTCGCAATTTCCCCTGAAGTAACCGTAACCTGTTTTTCTGCAGTCTTATAACCCTCCAACGATACACTGATCACGTAGGAACCAGGATCAGCATCAAATTCAGATGGTGTTTTTGCATCCAGATTACTGCCATCAGCAAAAATTGATGCTCCATCCGGCGTGGATGTTATGGTGAGGGTTCCGGTTTCATCTGAACTACCACCACTTTTTTCCGTTCCCGGCTTTTCTTCACCTACAGATTCCAGGGTGAAGTGTAAAGAAGTAATTTCACCCGAAGTTATTGTCCCTGTTTTCTCTACTGTCTTATATCCGTTTAGAGACAGACTAATGGTATATGTTCCTGGAGGACCTGTAATGTCAGATGGTGTCTTTCCATCCATATCAGTTCCATCCACGAATATCTCTGCACCTGACGGTGTGGAAGTAACACTTATGGTACCTTCATTCTCCTGATTATTTGATGAGGTATCCAATTGACCTGAAAGTGGTTTGCCATATAGACTTCCCCCTTGGTTTGAACCAGATGTAAACGGTTGATATATTCCCACTAATTTATAAAGAGAAATATTGCCTACTTTTAACAAATTTCCCTTTTTAATGGTAATATTTGGTATTGGATCAATAATTTTTCCTGATATCGGGCCTGTAATAGAAGAATCAATGGAACTGGAAATTTTATGCAGAGTCAGATTATTATTCTTAAGTAAAAGTGAGGGTTTAGAAATTAAATTCACATTTTTATTCAAATCTCCACTTGTAATTCCTGTTACTATTATAGTTACCAGCAATACTGCCAGAAGAATACTAAGTGCCTGAATAGATCTTTTTTGCATACCCATTACTCCCTGATGCCCATATTCTAAATAGCGGAAATTAAAGATATGCCATGCAATAGAATACCTGGGCTATGAAAAAAACCAAAGGAAAGTGTTCACCAAATATATCTTAAGCAGCTAACAGGGGAGCAAGGAGAAGTTTTTCTTTACATCGTTCCAACAATGTGATATATTCTCAATGGTGAATGCATGTATAGACATGGTACCAATATCACCAAAAATTGAGCAGGAAATACTTTGTCTTCCTGTTTATTAGATCCACAATGAAAAAAGTATCAAGAAAGAGTATATCCGGGTTTCCATGAAATTACTCATTCAGTTCCATTATTCGTTGTTCTTTCAGGGCAGCCATATAGATAATGGTCAAGGTTTTCTGACCAGTCATCAGGTCTTTGACCTTTGAATATACAATACCCATATTGCGACGGTCCCAACACAATTCATCACCGAAATCCCAAACAAAACCAGTTCAACTAACATCGCCAAGCACCATCCTCTCAGTCACATTCATCACTCCGGAAACATCAGAACCAAACTTTACCGTCCGGTTTCCGTCATCTGACACTGCCCTTGACAGAAACAGCCCGGACCCGTTTACACCATGCTCTGCCAAAAGAGCATCCCGTACCGACCGGGAAGACACGAACTTCCCCCCGGACAAAAGACCGGACGTGAGAATCTCACTCTTCCGGACCTATATTACCCGTTTGTGAATTCAGCTATTTTGATCAAGGTGGAATATTCAAATAAAAGCGGAGATAATTTTTCCAACTCTTCCATGAAGTCAGAACGATATTTCTGAAAAATCATAATCCTGACATGGACTACATGATAATTTGGTCTGATATCAATGTATAATCAGTATTATTTACGTTTTCAAAAAGCGGTTTAAATTTACCTTTTACTTAAAAAGTGATACTATTATCCGGAGACTAATGAGTGAAAATGAGATATTTTTCGGATAATCCCGGAACCGATATTAAAGTATACCAGAAATGAGTATTATCCTTCAGCTCCACAAACCGGATCATTCTGATATTGATATTTCCGGACATCAAGTAGTGTCCCCTGGTTCTGCATCCTCTCTGCCAGATGATAAAGATCCTTTGCAATCTTTCCATCAATATAGTCTTCTCCACAAATTTCACAAATTTCTGCCGGAACTTCCCGCATAACAAGGGTAAAATCACCCCGGGTAAGCAAGACTGAGGTAACACCTGGCTTTGTTTCACCCCGCTTGCACATAGCACACTTCATAATCTCCTCCTCTTTATTCCTGATTCAAAATGTATCTCATCCGGCTCATAAGTAGTAATTACAATTATCTCATCTTCATCCCTGTTAAATGCAGCGACTACATGTAGTGATCGGTTTTTTAAATAACCACAAATGAGAGCACTTGGAAATGGATAATCATCAGGATAACTTTCAATGATCTTTCCAATACGAATAATTTCTTCTACCTCTTCTTCAGAAATTCTCCTGGAATACATTTGCTCAAAAGCATGACGACGTATCACAATCCGTGTTTCTTGGTGTATCCATGAAATATCTATAGAAAAATTGGTGTCTTTGGAGCAATCATCCATTGTTAAACTCGTCAATATTTAGTTTCTCAAATATTAGTATCGTATGGATCGGGAATCGTAATCTTCTGTATCATAGACTGATTTTCACTGAAGAAAATAATTTTAAAAATTGAAATGTCTAGAGATACTGTGGTTCAACCGTTATATAAGAACTGTAACGATATCTCTTTTTATTACTCCATGAACTGAAATTACCCGAAAAAACTTCTCTCTCTCCCCTACCTCATCCCCTTCACCTCCACATCCCCCTCTTCACACACCCGGACCAATTGCACTACACCCCGGAATTCCCGGACATACCGGAGCCAAATCCCAACGGTCCCGACACAATTCATCACCGAAATCCCAAGAGCCACCCCGGGAAAAAATAACTCAGTACCAATCACTCCGGAAACATCAGAACCAAACCTCATCGTCCGGTTCCTGTCATCCGACACTGCGCTCGTCAGAAACAGCCAGGACCCGTTCACAACATACTCTGCGAGAAGAGCATCCCGTACCGACCGGGAAGACACGAACTTGCCCCCGGACAAAAGACCGGACGTGAGAATCTCACTCCTCCGGACTGTTACATTTCCCGGAAGAGAAAACAGGCATCCGGAAGAGTCCCCCGAATCTTCGGATTCCTGCTCTGTATACTCATCAATTCCCATCGGTCCGGACGACTCTCCGGAGGTAAGCACCTTCAGGGAGTCCTCAAGCTTCAGGTTTCTCACGAGCGAAGCAAGGTCGGTCGTGAAAAAACTGCTAGCGTACGCTGAATCTGGTCCGAGGACGGACGAAGAGACCCATGTTGCACCGTCACACACAATCGACGATGAGATCTCGTCTGCACATCCGGCCCCGAAGATGAGAAGAAGGATGTTGAAACCATTTCATTGCATCATGACAAAATCCTTCAAATTTCATACCTTATAACAAAATAGCTCAGGAAAGGATTAATCTGATATATCCGGATCAACCTCTTTTCTACTGTCTCATACCTTCTTCTTCATCCTGCGAACGCCATCCAAAAATAACCGGACCACATCCTCATTCTCAAAAAATCCCTGGTAACCACTCCATTCAGGACTTGGGTCATTATTATAATGAAATATATCTCTGCTCTTTGGCAGGATCTTCTCAATCTCATCAATTGTCGTATGAAAATACTCTGCAAGTCTGGTGAGATAGAGTTCATATCTGATCCCTTTTTCCTTTGAACTTTTCAAGGGAATTAATGAAAACGTCACTGGGGTTTTAGTTCCTACCACATTCTTTCCAATAAAACCGATAGATGTCCGGGTTGTTTTTACCCCATCAAAGCAGGGAAGAAGACCCTCAAATAATGACTGATAAAGGCCACCAACTCCGTTATTGGTAGCAATCTCCTGTAGTTCCTCTTTTGAAAGATTCTTAGGGCGTTTCCCACTACTAACCCGATCAGTATTCGATTCTGCCTCATCAGGATCAATCAGAAACACCCGTGACAGGAATTCAACTCCCGAATTATCTTTGAAATACTGAAATTCAAGGACATTGAGCGGGACACCATGTTCCTCTGAAAGATATGACACAATCCGTTCGGTGCTCTCATCTATAACCGAAGCAACAATCAGCATAGAATGGCTGACATTCAATTCATTAGGAATAGCAGTACCAAACTTTTTGAAGAACGCCTCTTCAAATGTTTCGGCTCCCGTTTTTGAAAAATACTCTTCAGCAATCCCGATTATCTGTTCGGCGGTTAGTTTTTTGACCCAGGAAGCATAGTCAAGAGTCTGGGCCACAACATCACGTGGCGTTTTATCTCGTTTTAATTCAAGGATAACAAGATCCCCCGCCTGGTCCATTGCCAGAAGATCCACATAGGTACCAAATGACGTCTCAACTTGCCTGCCTATGATCTGGTATCCGGAAGAAATAATGGAAATATCCTCTTCAATCCATCGTTCCAACCGCTCTTCAAGATTCAATCGCGATTTATAAATCTCCTGAATCTCTTTACCGTCAGATGGAGACACTTTCCAGAGACGAACATCATGAGACATTTAGATCCTCCGGATATTTGTTCGGGGTTCATTACTTCTTGGTATTTCTCTCTCATTCTTCATCATGTATCTTCCTTTCTGGATCTCGTCCGGACGGCTTGCTTTGGAGACCGGGGATTATCTGGTATGGTAAGCTCAAGAACCCTATCCCGGATCATTGGTTTTAGATAGTTATGATAGCTCCATTTCAGTGTCTGACAAAGAAGGTCTGCGAATTCAGTTAGAGAATATGGCCTGATATCACATAACTCAGCAATCAATGTCTGAACATCAGAAGGAATTCCCCTCATCCCAACCTTGTGAATTGCTTTTTCAAGGTGAGGAGGGAGAGGTTGTGACATGGTAGGTAAGGAGTATAAGCCCCCTTCTTAATCCGCAAGCTTGGTTGTTAAGGGGCTAAGCATGGTAGGTAAGAGTCCTTCTCCCTCAAAAGTGGAGTGGGTTGGCTGGATACCCTGGAGAGAGACATAGGGCTCTTCTTTTTCAAAATCGGGTGACTCCGGATGTAATAACTGATAATCCGTGTCTGTATTCAACTATTCGAATCAAAGATACATTCAAAAATTAGTTTACTAAATTCAGCGGTTTTCCTCGTACTGATCACATAACTGATTAACCTTTTTACAGAATAAGGGGAGAGATTTTTTGATAATTCCCCAGATTATATCATCTGATATGGTTCTGTAAGCATGAGTGAGACGATTTCTAAATGCGATTATCCGTGGGGCATAAGGATAATGTTCTTTTTCTTGAGGAAAGTGAATAAGCATCTGGTTTAATGCTTCCCCAATAAGAATAAACTGGCGTTCTACAGCAGATTTTCTCATGGGATCAGAAATATATGTCTCGAAATTACACCCTTCTATAAATGAATGAATAAGTTCACATGAATGTTTAAGATCGTGGAGATATACTCGTATATCAGGTGATTGCATACAAAGATTCCTGTGATGATAAGAACGATTCCCGAAGGTATGGATTGGAAATTGCACTCATTTCAATAAGATCAACCTGATACCCAAGTAAACTCTCCAGTTCTTCAACCATACCAAAGTAGCAATCAGCATGTTCTTCTGGGCTAAGCGACTGGAATTCAATAATTAAGTCAATATCACTATGAAGGGGATCCCAGGTACCTGAAAAACCTGATCCGGTAAGGCTGAGTGTTTTCACCTTATATTTCATGCAAATCCGCTTAATCTCATCTCCCTTATCAAGAATAAGCTGAATCATGCACTATTTTCCGTCGTTATACCTGATAATTATACCGCTTTCACTGCTAATAGAGTATAGTGATTGCCCAAAAAAACATAATGTGATATCCAGAATACAAGAATTTAAACGAATCCTCATTATTCCCTCAAAAAAAAGAAATTCCCCTATCTCCTTCTACCTCAATCCCTTCACCTCCACATCCCCCTCTTCACTCACCCGGACCATTTGCACTACTCCCCGGAATTCCCGGACATACCGGAGCCAAATCCCGACGGTCCCGACACAATTCATCACCGAAATCCCAAGTAAAACCAGTTCAATCCACATCGCCAAGCACCATCCTCTCAGTCACATTCATCACTCCGGAAACATCAGAACCAAACCTCATCGTCCGGTTTCCGTCATCTGACACTGCCCTTGACAGAAACAGCCCGGACCCGTTCACAAAATACTCTGCGAGAAGAGCATCCCGGATCGACCGGGAAGACACGAACTTGCCCCCGGACAAAAGACCGGACGTGAGAATCTCGCTCTTCCGGACTGTTACATTTCCCGGAAGAGAAAACAGGCATCCGGAAGAGTCCCCCGAATCTTCGGATTCCTGCTCTGCATACTCATCAATTCCCATCGGTCCGGACGACTCTCCGGAGGTAAGCACCTTCAGGGCCTAAGTTTATGAATTTATAACTTACAAATGACTAATTCGCTTTTCTTCAAACAATTTTTTG
>NZ_QGMZ01000015.1 GCF_003173335.1 Methanospirillum stamsii | reverse complement strand
TTTACCGAGATATCGAATAAACCTGGTTTTAACCTTGCCTTCTTCTCTATATGATTCATATTCAGCCAGGTACACTGCATTTCCCTTTTTAATTCGTTTAATGTGCATGTAAGTTATAATTATAACTTACAATTATATAAGCCTTTCGCTTGAAAATTGCGAATCGTTTAAAAAATAGAGAATTCTAAACTAATTTTTTCAGATCACGCTATGCAAAATGAGATATAAATTCATAAATTCAGGTCACTATCCGGCTGTTCATCACCATGGGCAAATGAACCAAATACTCCAATGCTTTCAACACCGAATTCTTTCTTCAGGATTGGTGTATGTTCCCGGAGAATAGTGACTACATCCATAGAACTCTATGATAATATGCAAACCTTTCCTCTTAAGTATGTGGTTATCGTATTCAGGTTAAACCAAATTCCAAACCCCGAAGTATCCAGAACCTAATTAAAGTCAATGCCTCCCATAAATATTTTATGAATCTGAAGGTCGTCATCGAAGAAGATACCGAAGATGGCGGTTTTATTGTCAGCTGCCCTGCTCTTCCGGGCTGCCACTCCGAGGGTGAGACGGTAGAAGAAGCTCTTGCCAATATTCAGGATGCCATGCAGGGATGTCTTGCTGTTCTCAATGAAAGAGCACAACAGAGTCAATATACCCGTGTAATGGAAGTCACGCTTTAGATAAGAATAAACCCAGTTATTCTTGAAGCTCTCATCAGGTTTTTTAAAAAATATCAGATAATTTTTCAAAATTTAAAAATCAGATTGATCATAGAATGAAAGAGGGAGATGAGGAATGAACATATACAATATGATGACTAATCTACCAGAAAGAAATAGAGTTACAATTATTGGAACATTATCATGACCGAAGATATCGTATTGACCATCCCGTCATCTCTCGCAATGGAGATGAAACTGCCTCCAGACACCATTCGGGAAGAACTCATGAGCGAACTGGCAGTCAGCCTCTATCAAAGGGGAATAATTACCTCTGCCCAGGCTTGTACTTTATCCGGTCTTGATCGGTTTCAGTTTGAAGAACTCCTCTGGAAACGACAAATGCCGGTTCATTACTCCGAAGAAGACCTTGAAAAGGATATCCGGTATGCAACTGGTAATCTCTGATTCATCTACCCTAATCCACCTGTCAGCGGTGTGTCGGTTTGGACTTATCAGGGAATATTTTCCTTCAATACACATACCACAGGCAGTTTATCAGGAAGTATAACTCAGTGGGAAACGGAGACCAGAATCCGAAGAAGTCATTCAGGCAATAAATGATGAAATAATTATTGTCCATGACGTGAAAAATACCCCCTTGGTCCAAAGTTTATGTCATGAAATTCATCTGGGAGAAGCCGAAGTCATAGCCCTTGCCCTTGAATGCGACGATCCGTTCCTCCTCCTCGATGATCATGATACAAGACACGTAGCCGATAGATTCGGGTTACCGTTCACAGGAATTATTGGTATTCTCATAAGAGCCAGGATTGATAAAAAAATACCCTCCCTTAAGATAGAGCTAGAGCAATTACGAACCGTAGGAAGATTCTGGATATCAGATCAGGTCATGCAGAAAGCACTCATTACCGTTGGAGAAGAATGACCCCCCCGAGCACCCACATCTGACTATCCAATCTTCCTCACCGAACTAAAGACCCATATCCGTCGGGCTCAACTGAAATCCGTCCTCTCCGTAAACAAAGAGCTCATTCTCCTCTACTGGAAGATTGGAAAAGACATCCTCACCAATCAGGAAACACTCGGCTGGGGAGCCAAAGACATCGACCAGTTATCCCAGGACCTCCGTACAGAATTCCCGGATATGAAAGGTTTCTCGGTCAGGAACCTGAAATACATGCAGGCATTTGCGGCTGCATACCCTGAAGAAGAATTTGTGCAGCAGGTTGCTGCACAATTGCCCTGGTTCCATCTCTGTGTCATCATCACCCGAATAAAAGATACAGAGGAGCGGTTGTTTTACCTGAAGAAAACGATTGAACACGGGTGGAGTCGGAATATCCTGGTACATCAGATAGAATCTGGGCTGCACCTTCGGGAAGGAACATCTACCACGAATTTTGCTCTTACCCTTCCTCCTCCTCAATCAGATCTTGCTCATCAGACTCTTAAAGATCCATACATTTTTGATTTCCTCACTCTTTCTGAAGAGGTCCAGGAAATGGATCTCGAAAATGCCCTCATCTCTCACATTCAAGATTTTTTTCTCGAACTTGGGGTAGGGTTTGCATACCTCGGGAGACAATATCACCTATCCATCGGAGACCAGGACTTTTACCTTGACCTCCTCTTTTATCATACAAAACTTCATTGCTATGTCGTAATTGAACTCAAAGCACATGAATTCAAGCCGGAATATGCCGGAAAATTAAATTTTTACCTCTCTGCAGTTGATGACCTTATCCGTCAGGACGGAGATAATCCAACCATTGGAATCTTACTTTGCCGTGAGAAAAACAAGGCAATTGCTGAATATGTTCTTCGGGATATTCAAAAACCGATGGGTGTCTCTGAGTATCAACTCACCCGTGCATTATCTGAAGAGTTGAAAGGTCGTCTTCCCTGTGTAGAAGAGATTGAAAAGGTAATCGAAGAAGTAGAAATCACCACATCAGTCGTACCAAAATGTTCCATTGAGATTAAGGCATTTAATTCTGGTGAAATGTCTAAAAAAGAAAATTCGCCTGATAATCACTCTCCTGACCAAACGTGATCCATATGCCAACCGCTACAGAATACCTGAAAACCCAGATTGCAACGCATATTCATGAATATCATTTCGCAGTCTTATTCGACCCGGAAAAACAGTACTCACATATTATCGACGACGTGGACCTTCCTGGTACATAGATGCATACCTACACTGATTCATTCATTGAACTTCGAAGCAAGGTCGCTGAACTTATGACCGGGGAGAAAACTCCAGATCTCTTATTCTATATCCCCCTTGCTGAAAAGGATACCCATAACGCTCTGGTCGGTTTTACGAAAGCGGGTGTAATCCTGCAGCCAGAACAACACCCGTAGCAGCGAAATACCTGGCTCTCGGATTCCACATCCGATAATCACATCACAAAATCTCTCCGTGATTCAGGATAATACATACTCATCACCATATCAAGTGCTTCTTCAGGTGTACCCTCCCATTTACCACTTGAAAAGATTGCTGGCTCATATTTTTCATTGCTGTACGTATAGATGGCCAGTGTCCATCCTCCCAATTGAAAATAACGGAGACGACACAAAGGAGATGGAGTATTTCTCCGTTGCTCAATAAATTCATCTCGGGTGATACCAAAGTATGAAAGACTCTCTTCATCCGGTTCAGGCGGCTCATCATACGCATCAATATAACAAAAATGACCTTTAAACCTGGTATCGATACGAATCAGATCCTTTACATTCCCATATTTCTCTTCTGCATATGCAAGCAATTTTTGTCTCACTTCTGTCTGCACTTTTGGAGGAATTTTCTGTCCACCGGATTGAGGGCTGAATGTCCAGACCTTTCTTGGCATGATCTCACAATATAATAGATGATTCAGAAATATATGTTCGTCTTTACATGCCTCATCCTTAATCTACAGATAACCCCCATGAAGGGAGGGATGTGATAAATAAATGAGATATAGAGATCTCTCCACATTTAGATCATGTTACATGAAATCATTATCAAAAACGTTATTGATCGAGTGGTATTAGCGGAGCATCCGGAAAAAATAATCCTTTTTGGTTCATATTCCCGGGGAGACCAGACAGAATCATCCGATCTTGATCTTATCATTGTGTACAAATCAGTTCCTGAAAAAGGAAGAAAAATGGCAGAGATAAGAAATGTAATCGGAAGGGTAGCTCCTGGTGTCGGAGTGGATATCCTGGTCTGTACAACAGATGAAATCCTGGATCCTCCGATTGGTTTTGCTTTATACTATGGGGTAAGAGAAGGAAAGACAATGTATGCAGCGGAAGGATGAAGCAATTTTTTTAGATGTCCAGCATCAAGGATAATGATGATTTTCGTAACTCGGGCCTCTGTAACACTTGTAACAGTTGTAACAGTTCTAAGGAAGAGACCCCTGATATTTTTTTTATTTTGAATGATAATTTCTCTCCATCCGGATTAGAAAAAATACCTTTCATTCTCATTCTTCTGTATTAGAATAGAAAAATTATTAGATTTAAATTCTATCTCAAAATGTCTTTTTTCGGTCTGAATACTATTATTTGCATGTATTTGAAAATTACTCTTTACTATTTACCGGATTGCTATAGATGATAAATAAAAAAACCCCGGGTGTGTTCACTAGAACTGTTACAAGTGTTACAACTGCTAAAAATCATCAAAATCAAATATTGGGCACAATTATCAAACTATTTCCATATTGGGGGGTATATTGTAAATTTATTCGTAGACCGGGTCCGGAAAAGATCCAGATGTCACTCTTTTTTGATATACTTCAAATGGAATATTCCTTAAACTGATTCACTCCATTCAATAATTTGTGCTGCAATATCTATCGCTACTTCCGGAGATGTCTATCCGGAATAGTGTCATCATATAGTGCCCTCCCTTCAGACATTGCCTGGGATAATACTGTTTCCGAAACCTTGTCTTGGGTCCCCCGTAGCATATACCATACTATCAATTCCATGTCCGGAGTTATTCTTCTGGCAGCTGGAGCCCGATCATTTCCATTCCCAGATGTTTCACGGTATCATCAATAACCATGATATCAACAAAAAAATCCGGTGTCTCTTCCCCATTTGCAATCCTTCTATCCTCAACTAACCTGGGAATTTCATGATATACCTGCATTCTCCATCAGGATAGTAGATTTATTATCTCCCCTTATCTAATTGTTAATTATATGGCTACCAGAGGTTTTTTGATTATTCTATATATTAGTCTTATTACTCTCATATCTGTCTGTTATGCGGATGAATCTCCCGGGTATAAGATACTAATAGAGGGAGGAGAGAGCGTCCTGACAGAGAATAAAGATGGGAGTATGAATCTCACGATACAGAATGTAATCCCGTATGCAGCAATTTTTGATGAACCGGGATACATTGTTCTCTTGGAAATGGTATTACCTGAAAAAAATACTACTATGAATGCCGGGGTGATTTTTAGTAATCCGGATGGGGACAACATTTCACTTGTTAAAGTTTCAAATCCGGATTATTCTGCTGATACGATGAATCTGTCCTTTGTCATTCATCCTCTGGAATTTTATGAGGGAAATATTCTTGCTGATCTGAAAGGACAGTCAGATAGTCTGAACCCTGATATCCCCGAAAAAGAACACACCACCAGAATTTTTATTGAAAAAGAAATTACTGTCTCTGAAAATTATCATAATCCTGATAGGTGTATGGATGATTGTGAAAGATATAATGAAAAATCTACCCGGATCTTTTGTGAGATGAACTGTATGTAATAGGTACCGAAATTCCGGATTACTTTTTTTCTCTCATATTTTTAGGCGTTTTGTATGTTTCCATGGGTAACTACCTTTATTCTCTTCTGAATAATATTTTTGGCCGACTTACAAAGAAAGCAATCTCTATTTGAAATAATTGCAGATAGTGGGGAGTGAAAACCATCCACAAATCGTTATAAATGCCGCCTAATCATAAATTATCCTGTATTTTGGCCTCTATGTGGGTCTCCGGGCGGTTTAACGGTAGTATCAACGGCAAAAATCATTAAACTCCCCAATTCTACCGAATTATTACGTTATTTTTCGATTGTGGGTCATAATGTGGATTTATTGGGTTTCATGGTCCGGAAAAAATCCTTTCATAGAAGGCCTGTATTGCTAGATCTTTTAAAAGATGATACTTTATATGGATAAGATTTATAGATCAATAGCGGCCATTGGCTGAATTCGTTTACTTTTGATTTAGACAAATTCAAGTGTAATTTGGCCTTATTTTTTGAGATGAGTTCTGTCTCATCCTGATATTGATTATATGAGGTTTAAATGTAAAAATACCCGAAATATGGATGGATAAATGAGGGTAACGTTAGGGTTCTTTGTTCCCAATTGATAGAATCATATTAACCTGTGAAACTCCCCTGTATCGATCCATCGATTATGATAATAAGTCCATAACATCAGATTTTTGACCTTTCACAATCATAGTAAAGGCAATGAGTGAATACTGGCTGAAAGGACTATTTGGCTTATTTCTTCTGATTTCTTTCATATGTTTCTCCGGTGCTGCTGAACCCACCGGATACCTGGTTTATGTGCAGGGTGGGGAGAGTAGTATTGTGGAAGGGACAGATGGCATGTATGAGATAACCGTTCAGGATATCATTCCATTTTGCACAATCATTGATGAAGATGAACATTTTTTGGCTGGGACAAAGCATCTTGTCAATGAATCGTTCCCGATGGATGCAGCACTTATCCTGAGAGGTTCTGATGGAAAGGTGGCATCAATGGTTGAGATAGTCAATCTCTCTATTGATACAAAAGTAAATACCATTACCTTCCGTGCACACCCCCTGGAGTATTATTCCGGAGAACTTCTCAAACCCTTCTCCAGTGAACAGGGAGAGCTTGATGCAGCAATTGAAAGAAAAACAAACCTGACTGCTCTCTATCTTGAAATAATGGATAAAACTCCTGAAAATTTTTGGAGTCCACCTTTTCAGTGTTGTTATGAAGGCCCTCAAGGCCAATGCTATATAAAATGTTAATTTTTTTGTTCATCCGAAAAAAAAATTATTCTTCTTTAGACACCCAGTCATAAAAAAGAGCCGCACAAACTGCACCAAGGACCGGACCAATTACATAAATCGGGAAAAATCCCCAGAGATTTGAACCGCCAAGAAGCAGATCTCCCAGGTACGGACCAAAGGTTCTTGCCGGATTCAGAGATGCACCTGAAATATTCCCTAAAGTAGTTATGATCCCGGCAACGGTCAGACCAATCACAATTCCGGCAAATCCAGGTGTTGCATTCCGGTCAACTGCTGCTCCCATGATGGCGGTCATCAGGAGAAATGTTCCGATGAATTCAACTCCAATTGCCTGCAGGTAGGATATTCCCGGAAAAGGAGTTGTTGCTCCAAGACCTCCGATGGTTACTGCATCCATACCGACCGAGGCGGCAAAGAGAAGACTTCCAAGCGATGCACCGATAATCTGGGCAAATACGTAATAGACCATGTCTCCGGTTGGAAACCTTTTCGTCGCCCAGAGGGCGATACTGACCGCCGGATTGATGTGTGCTCCTGAAACCCTTCCAAGTCCGTAGATAACCGCTGCGATGGTAATACCAAATGCAAGCCCGATGGCAATCCAGTCTCCAAGACCCCCAAGAGCTCCGATGCCTACATTAAATGGTGTGGATGTCTTCTCCCCGGAGGCAATCATAAGGGTAATAACCGCTGCTCCGGCACCAAAATAAACCAGAAACAAGGTCCCGATACATTCAGCAACTGCCCGTTTTACTAGAGTTACCATCTCTTTACCTCTTTAGTGCTGTCCTGCACTCTTCGCACAAAATCCGGGGAATTTTTCCTTTCGTCTTTGTAGCCGGGAAGGGATATCCCCCCTCCCAGACCTGGGTATCTTCGCGGATAGCATGCTCCATACAAAGACCCATACCACAGACGATGCAGATTCCTACCGCTTCTGTATCTTTTCCGGCTTTTGCACAGACATAACATTTCATACCTGCTACCTCATACCGCTTCACGGTACTGACAGTATTCATGTCTGAAATCTACACAGGAGGCCGATGCACAGCCTTTACATATCCTGGCCGGAGCTGCCGCAACATCTTTTTTCAGAGCTATGATGTTTGTCATGAGCGTTGCGGTGATTGGTTCACTGGTCAGCAGACAGGGATAATCGGATAATCTCATAAGAGCAGACATCCGGACAGTGATGGCACAGGCAGGATATGCATACCACTGGGGATTATTAATAATCTCATGGGTGAGTACCGGTGAAAGATCCACTGGAAGCCCGGAGACGGTGACTTTCATCTCTTTTCCGCTTCCATTCCGGAGTTTTCGAGCCCGGTCCATGATATTCCATCCACGGAAGATCATATCCATAAAGTCACAATTATGAAGTTCAGCTGCTGCTCCACGTTTTGGATAGAGCTGGACATAATTATGGTACCTCTTTGTCAGGAGATCAATTATCATCAGGGCATTAAACCCGTCAAGTTCAAGAATATACTCGGTTGCTGCAGCACTTGCTCCGGTTGCAAGAGACAGAAGTTGTTCGGGAGTCTTGAATTTGGTGACAGATGCAAGCAGACTCTTTTCGATTACATCGGTGACTGCCTCGATAATTCCCATGACCATGTCATCCTTGCACATATTATAGGTAGACTGGGCGATATGATGGGCAACATCTCCGACACAATAAGCAGGAATGGTCACAATGTTTGCATAATGGACCTTGTCCTTGATTGCTGCTTCAACCACCGGAAGCATGGCTGTTTTATATTCATCCATATATTTACGGACATCAAATGAGGACTGGCCTACACTGTCCATGAGGTCTGCCTGTGCCTTGACCGGGTGGTCATAAATGGCACTGAGCATCTCTATCTCTTTTTTTACCGCGGTTGTAAGAGTTTCTCCACCTTCGATGGCATGGGCAAATACATCACCGACACCATAACTGGTGTTCATACCCCATGATTTTGCAGCAAGGATAGCCTTTTTATGATCATCCGGAATGTTAGTCTTACGTAAAATCTGGTTCACGACATTACTGGTACTTCCGGGAACTAATGCAAAGTCCACAACACAGGTAGGTCCGTAAAATCCCCCATACCTCCGGGTAGATTCAAGACCGATAATGCTCTCACTCTTTTTTATCTGGGCGATAAATTCGGTGACACTCTTTTTAAACGAAGGATCTTTTTCATACAAAATTTCCAGAATTACCGGGGTCTGGTAATGCTCGACAAAGGGATCATCTTCAGGCCGGACAGTTTTTGCAAGTTTTGACAGAATAGTATAATGCGCTTTTACTGATTCCTTATGTAAGTCGATGACTGACTGACTTTGTTTTCCAATTGCTTTCATTTCCGAAACTGCATCAAGGTATACTTTTGCATCGGTAAGTTTGAATGCAGTTCCGCGTTTCTTCTTAATCGTTTCAACATCAGCTTTCTGGGCAGCCATTGCTTCCCGAATCATCTTCTCATACAGGTCTTTCATACTCTTCTCACCTATGTCTCCAAAAGACTTGGAAATAATCCTGTATTTCACAGGAATATTTACATCTGATCTTTGAATTCGCCGGCCTGGATTATGATGATCTTCTACATTACCGAAGCAGTCAGTCTTCATGATCACCAGCAGACCAGACCATACATAGGAGAGATTGTGCTGGTTCTATTTAAGGATGTAAGAATTGAAAAAAGGGTTAATCTCTTCGTTCTACAATCCAGGATCCCTCATTCTCCCTGACAAGAAGAACAGGACTTCCCTGGATTCTTACCGGCTGAGGAAATTTTCTGAATAGAATTTTACCACTTTGAACAGGTTTTCCATCAACTGAGATAATATCGGGTATGCCTGCTGCCTTGATATCAGAAATTTCTGCCTCACCATGCAGGTTTCTGATAGTGCCGATATGGATATACCTGCCATCGGATCCACTTGCAGCAAGTCCGACTGCAGCAAGAGCTCCGATAATGCCCCCTTTTGTACCATCAAGTCCGACCAGACGAATATTGGAATATTCTGCGATGGATAATGCCTGCTCCTGTGTTAAAATCATGGACTTTGCATCTTTTCCAAACAGGACAACTGCAGGATTTATCTGACTGACATGAGCCATACAAACGCCGGGATCACTCCCTTTGGCGGCCTCGCTTTTTACAATAAAAGTAACTTCTTCAAACAAATTCTCCAGAGTATCTTCCGGAACATCATGTATCGAAATTGCCGCTGCACTGTTATGAGATGTGTATGGTATATCCGGATGAACAAAGAGTTGATGTCGGGTTATTGCGGTAATTTTATATTTTTTTCCTAATTGCTCAACAATCTGTCTGGCAAGCCGTCCGGTCCCCGGGCTGTCCGGCATGTCGGTGTCATCGATGGAAATGTATAATGTCATGGTATTTCCTGCTTGGAAAAGTTATGGAATGTAAAAAAAATTTTTCCTCGTCCTATTCCTGCTGTTTTGTTATTCTTATTATCTCATCAAAAATAGTCTTTCCAAGAATTCCTGAACTTTCTTCCGGATGAAGGGTCTGCATGACCTCAACAATTTTACATGTTCCTTTGTTGGTCGTTAGGATACCAATACGCTCTGCCCTTGTCACTAGTTCCTGTTCTTCCATCATGGCAAAGTACGGGAGGATATAATAATGGGGAACTTCGAGATATTCAGCAAGCCTTCTGGTTGTTGGAAACCTGATATGTACTCCGTCTTTAGAAAATGTGATATTTACTGCATTATCTTCGAATAGAAAAATTTTTACTGCAGATTCAAAAAGGCCTTCTATTGAAAGCGATACCATAGAAACAGCGTTAGTTTTCAGAACAGATAAGGATACATGAAAAAGAATTAGTGTTTTTTCTTCTGGTCGTCAGGTACCGGTGAAAGCCAGACGATTTCTGCCCCGACTTCCGCTGCAATCATCTCAAGTTCGGTCTTTCTGAAATGAGTTGCTACGATTTGGATTTGGCCTCCGGTCACTGCGACGATTCGATATTTGGGTTGTTTTACGCCAGCCCCTACTTTTTGTCTTTCACGAACAAAGATTTTCATTCTTACCACCTCGCAACCAGTTGGTATAAGATCCATCTGATATACCAATTGGTTTTCAACAACATATCTATACACTCTTCACGTATATATATGTTATTCTGGTGACCCATGCTCGAAAGACACGAAATAGCAAACAAACTTCAGGGAGAAACCCTGGTAAGAAAAGGCTTATTTGACCGATATACAAGCCGTCCCCTGATGCGCATTGTTCCTGAACTGAATGTAGTAAAAATTGGCGGGCATGGAATCATAGATTATGGTCGTGATGTTGTCCTTCCTTTGGTGGAAGAACTTGGTGCCCTCTCAAATAATCATAAGTTATTACTCATCACCGGAGGTGGTGTCAGGGTCAGGCATATCATGGATATCGGGCTTGATCTTGGGATGCCAACCGGTGTACTTGCAGAGTTGACCAGCAAAATATCTGAACAAAATGCTATCATGATGGCAACCCTGCTCGCTCCCTTTAAAGCAAAACGGATTCATACCAGCGATCTCCTTGAAATTCCGACCCTCCTTGGAATGGGCGCTCTTCCGGTTACCCATGGGACTCCTCCCTATAGTTTGTATGAGCATCCGTCAGAGCGGACCAATGGAGGTATCCCGCCGCACCGGACAGATACTGGAGCCTTTTTAGCTGCTGAGGTGCTCGGTGCTCGAAGCTGTATTCTTGCGAAAAATGTAGACGGACTCTATGACAAGCACCCATTCAAATATCCTGACGCAAAACTGATTCCGGATATCTCCGCAAGTGAACTTATTGCAATGAACATGGAGGATCTGGTAATTGAACGCAAACTCATCGAGTTGATGCTTGAATGCCGGAATGTGAAACAGATTCAGATTGTGAATGGTCACAAACCCGGTATGATAACCCGTGCAATCAACGGAGAAAAGATTGGTACGATTATCCGGGCAGAATAATCATTTTTTTGATTACAATAAAAAGAATCTCCTATCTTTTTTGTAGATGGGTGCGATTAATAATATGGATATGCTTCTTTACATCGGATATATTGCCGGATTTTGCACCACTCTTGCATTCCTTCCCCAGGTTTTAAAGACATGGAAATGCCGATCTGCTCATGACCTCTCATGGGGGCTGTTATTTTTACTTCTCGTCGGGGTATTTCTCTGGATGATCTATGGACTTATTAATCATGATATTCCGGTAACTTGTGCCAATGGCGTTACCGGATTATTTATTGTCTCTATTGTCGGGATGAAATGGTGGTTTGACCATAAATGCCGGATATAGTGATAATCATCAATTTTTCAACCCTTTTTTGTGGTACTGTAATCCCCAGGCAAAGACAAATCCGGCAACAAAGGCAATGGCAAGACCAAAAGGAATGGAAAGGACGGCGATTATTCCGGATACAATCCGGTCAGTTGTCTTCAGACCATGTCGTGCCAGTTCAATCGCAACCACAACAAGCAGGATACCGAACATACCTTTTGGGAGTGCTGATACAATATCCGGAAAGGTACAGATACCTGCTATGACGATGAGTAATAGCCCGCCAAATACCAGTGACAGTCCGGTCCTGGCTCCAAAACGGTAATGTGCTGCAAGTCCCCCTGCTCCATGACACATCGGAAATCCGCCAAACAGCGAAGAGCTCACACTCATAATGCCGACAGTTTTACAAAGTCTGTCCGGATTGACATCCTTTTTAAAAAGGTCTGTGATAAGAAGTGATGTTGCAAGGATTGCATTGGTCAGGGTAAGAGGGATTTGGGGGGGTATAAGCACTATAAGTGCAGTGTAAAAATCATGTATCTCTGGGATAACCAGTTCCGGCACCGGAAATGATGGAGTTCCATGAAAACCGGTGGTAAATACGGCCAGAACAAATCCGGCTGTAATAATGATAAGTGCTGAAAAATCTGTCGTTCTGTAATGCCTGGCGGCCAGAAAGAAAAGTACCACGATTATTCCCGATACAATTGCAAATGGGATGTCTGGTATAATAAATCCGGGGATTGCACTTTTTACCAGGATTAGGGCAAGTCCGAGCTGCACACCCCGGATAACCGGTCCAGGGATAATTTTCTGAATCCGGTTCATGAATCCGCACATACCTATAACCAGACAGATGGCTCCGGTAAGAATTCCGGATGCAGCTATCATCTGGGGAGTGATGTGTTCGGCGATGGCAATTGCACCAACCGCTTTTAATGGCTCTATCGGGACTGGAATCCGGTAATAGAGTCCGCTGATGATATACCAAATCCCGGCAGAGAGAAGCATCAGTGAGAGGTGCATCCCGCTTGCTACAGATACGGCAAAAAGAAGAGGGAGAACAGTTCCGAAATTCCCTGCACACCCTGCAAGTTCGGAGAGGATATGTGTCCGGAAAGGTATATCACTAACAGGCATGAGAATTCTCGTCCGGCATGATATGAACTGAAGGGGCTTTAAATGACAGGGTAACCTGGACTCCTGGTTTAAGGTCAAGTTCTTTTATTGACTGCCATGTCACCTGGACTGACAGGATTAAATCTCCGGTTTTTACACTGATAAGACTGATAATACCAAATGGTCTGACCGCTTCAACAACTCCAAAGAGGATATTTCTGGCACTACTCCACCGGTCAGGGCCGGTATGAAGAGTAATCTCCTCCGGTCTAATTGCAATCTTTACCCGTGTCCCGACAGCCTCTTCTGCAATAGCATGAATCTCTATCCCATCAACCAGAATGACCGACATACCCTCTTCTTTTCTGATGATTTTTCCGGAAAGAACATTACTAATCCCGATGAATTTAGCCACATCCTCTGAACAGGGCCGGGTAAATACATCAAAAATTGGTCCGGACTGGATAAACCGCCCGTTCATCATGACCGCGACCCGGTCAGCCAGCCGTTGTCCCTGCATCAGATCGTGTGTGGATAAAATAACCGTAGTTCCAAGTTTTTTATTGTAATGCCTGATGAGATCTTCGATGACTTCAGTCGAGACCGGGTCCAGGTTGGCAGTCGGCTCGTCAAGGATGAGGACATCTGGTCCGGTGACCATCACCCGTGCCAGAGATACCCGTTGCTTTTCACCGCCGGAAAGTGTGGTGGCCTTCCGGTTTTCATATCCGGTAAGACCAATCTCATCAAGTTTTTGTAGGACTTTTTCCCGAATCACTTCTTTTGAAAACCCCCGATATCGAAGGCCAAGTGCAATATTATGATATACCGAGTCCTTAAATGCAACCGGACTTTGAAAGACCATCCCGAACCTTCTTCTGATGGGGTCTGAATCAGAAATCTGCGAAATGGGTTTACCCTCAAAGAGAATCCGGCCAGATGTCTGTTTCAGAAGAAGTCCCAGGATACGAAGCAGAGTTGTCTTACCCTGTCCGGAAGGGCCGATAATGGCAAATATCTCTCCCCTTTGGATGGTCTCGGTAACGCCGGTAAGCACCATATTGCCATCAAAATCCTTTACGATATCCTGAATTTCAATCATATCTACATCTACCTGTTCTGAACAAATCCCATTATCAGATTGATTATGAGTGCAATGGCGAGGAGAATGATGCCAAGGGCCAGGGAAAGATTGAAATTTCCCATTGATGTCTGAAGTGAGATTGCGGTCGTCAACACCCGGGTGTGACCCTTAATATTACCGCCTATCATGATGGCAGTTCCGACCTCCGAGATGGCTCGTGAAAACCCTACGATAATTGCTGCCATTATGGCGAACCGTGCCTCACGAAGATGACTTTTTAAAAACTGAAACCGGGTGGCACCAAGAGATCTGATGGTGTCGGTAATAATCGGATCAATCGCCTGAAGGGCTGCAATGGTAAGACCTGCCATTATTGGTATGATAAGAATCGTCTGGCCGAAGATCATCCCATTAGGGGTAAAAAGCCATTTTAAATCTCCAAGAGGGCCCGAACGAGAAAGAATCATGTAACAGAGCAGACCCACAATGACCGTCGGTAATGCATACAGGGTTTGAATAATACTAATCAGAGTTTTTTTACCCCAAAATTCCCTGAAGGTAATAGCAGCCCCAAGGGGAATTGAAATAAGGGTGCCGATGAGGACTGATGTGAATGTAATCCGGAGCGTTGTAAGCGTTATTGTGAGAACTTCAGGATCTGCTGCAAGAATCAAATTAAATGCGGTCTCGACTCCGGTGAGCAGATCATTCATATTAGAATATTATTGAGAAAAGAAAAGAATGTGTGGGTTATACCACAGGGTCCTTTGTCTCTTCGTCAGTTACACCCATGACCTCTGCACTTCCGCGTCCTGGGCTGAAGTATGGAACGCCGTTCTTTTCCACACCGTACGTAGAGAGAATATCCTGGACTTCATCACTGATCATGAAGTTTATCCACTTCTTTGCAGCATCAGTGTTTACATCCGGGCATTTCTCGTCAGATACACGCATGACTGCGTAGACATTCAGGAATTTCTCGTCATTCTCAACCAGCGGTACTAGTGAGAGGTTGCTCTCGTAGGTTCCCCATGATGCAGAATCTGAAAGGGTGTATCCCTGAAGCTCTTCTGTCATGGTCAGGGTTTCGCCCATTCCTAAACCTGCTTCACGGTACCATTCTGATGAGTTGATATCTGCATAGTCATATCCGCCCCATTTCCAGAGAAGTTTCTCACGTGAATGGGTTCCGGAGTTATCTCCACGGGATACGAAAACAACGCTAGGATCCTCTGCAGTTGCCTTCTCTATGGCCATAAAGGCAGCTGTTCCATTCAGTCCGGTAACCTTTGCCGGGTCATTTTCCGGTCCAACAAGAAGGAAGTAGTTGTACCCGAAGACACGGCGGTCTGCTCCGAATCCCTCATCAATAAAGGCATCTTCTGCGACCCGGTCATGGACCATGACGATGTCAGCATTGCAGTCCCGTGCTATTTGAAGAGATATTCCTGTCCCTTTTGCAACATGTTCTGCGGTTACACCAGTATCTTCCTTGAATTTCTCTTCGAGAAGATCAAGAAGCCCGGTTGCATCAAGACTGGTGGTTGTCGCGATAAGAAGGCGGTCTGCACTGTGTTCTCCAAGAGTATCAACCTTTTCTGCTGATACTACCCCACATAGAAGTATTGCTCCCAGCACAAGAGCAATGACTCCAATAGATAATCTACCGATCATGCAATACGAGGTAGTCTTGTGATTATAAATATTTGTTTATGAGGTTTTTTTAAGTAAAGCAGACTATACATTGGATATTTTAACGTAAATGCAATTGGTGTACAGCAAGGTTTAGGTAAATATATTTAATTAATGTTAATAAATATTAATAATTAAATATTCGGGATTTTTTATTGGGCTCTATTATGTCTGTTGCATAAGTGGGGATGAGAAACCTCTCTTCATTTTCAATCATGGCTGCTAAATATCTTAAAGACGAAAGATTATCAATCCGGGTGAAAGAGAATGGAGAGACGAGTCCCCTATGGGATCATGAATTATGCTGAACTGGTGATGGAAAATGGATATTTCATCGATAAAACTCCGTTTATTGCCCGGTTGGAGCGGGTAAAAAACCCTGTGTTCCTTCGTCCCCGTAGGTTTGGCAAGTCCCTGCTTTGCTCGATGCTTGCATATTATTATGATCTCAAAAAAGCTTATCGGTTTGATGAGCTGTTCGGGCATACCTGGATTGGAAAGAATCCAACACAGAATCATAATCAGTATATTGTTTTAAAGTTTGATTTCTCTGTTATAGCGGTATCAGATGATCTCAACGATACTGAATATGCATTTAACCGCCATTGTACCGGCCGGATTCTGGAGTCATGGTACTCATATCCTGATTATATGCAGTCCGCACCTGGATTCGCCCCTGATGAAAAAGCCTCAACTGCTCTCTCCCTCTGGCTTGGTTATCTTCAGAAAACCGGTGCTCCCCAGGTATATGTTATCATCGATGAATATGACAACTTTGTAAACCAGTATATTACCTCTCACCAGGATCATCTGTATGAGGAGATAACATCAGGGGACAGTTTTCTCCGGACTTTCTTTAAAGTTCTCAAGGAAGGACGACAAACCGGTGCTGTTGCGAATGTATTCATCACCGGGGTGCTTCCGATAGCTATCGATGATCTGACTTCGAGTTATAATATTGCATCTTTTCTAACACTTGATCCGAGCTTTGAGCACATGCTTGGGTTTACCCAGGCTGAAGTATCTGAACTGGTCGATACGATATATCAGGATTTTTATATTGATCAAGTCACACGGGGGGAGGTGAATGATCTGATAAAGAATCAGTATGATGGGTATCATTTTGTGAATCCTGATTCTGAAGCGGTGTATAATCCGACCATGCTCATGTTCTTTCTTCGCCAGCTCAGTGAGAACAAAACCATTCCTGCGGATCTCTTTGACCTGAATATGAGGACTGACCTCACATGGATACGAAGACTGACCGGAGGTAATGAGGAGAATACCCGTGAGCTGGTCTTTCAGCTGACAACTGATGAATCAATTCCTTTTAACCGGAAGGCACTCGTTTCACAATTTAATATGCATGAATTCTTCGAACCTGCTTTTTATCCGGTCTCGCTCTTTTACCTTGGTCTCCTTACCAGAAAGGATGAGTTTGATCTGAAGGTTCCAAATCTCTCGATGAAAGAGATAGCAGTTGAGTACTTTAATGAGGTCTTCCATATTGACCCTGGACAGGAGAGATATAAGGAGATGATGCAGGGTTTCATCAGGAAACCAGATCTTTCCCGGCTCTTCTCCGATTACTGGCGTCTCTACGTGAGTCAGCTGCCTGAAGCGATTTTTTCCCAGGTGAATGAGAATTTTTACCGGACGACTTTTTTTGAGCTCTGCAGCCGGTACCTCTCCACCTGGTTTGTCTGGAATGTGAAGCGGTCTTATCCAAAAGGCCGGACAGATCTAGAATTTGTCGGTAAGTTCAATGAGAAGTTTGCCGGGCTTCGATGGATTATTGAGTTCAAATATTTCTCAAATACTGAATGGGCCGGGATGAAGACATCTCTGGAAGAGTTCACAGTCCGGGAAGAAGATACCCTTCAGATCCGGGGGTATGCAGAAGGACTCAGGCATGAGTATCCGGAAGCGGACATCCGGCTGTTTGTAATATACTGTATCGTGAACCAGGGTTTTTCTGTGTTTGAGGTGACCGGGTGAGTTTCTCATTTGGATTGAGAGATCTGATGGCATTCTTTCAGTCTCTTCATTAACTAAACGATAGGGCAGGTGATTTATTATTCAGGAGAAGGATACAAAACACAGGGAGAAAGGAATGGAGAGACGAGTCCCCTATGGGATCATGAATTATGCAGAGATGGTCCAGAAGAAAGGATATTTCATCGACAAAACCAGATATATTGAGCGGCTTGAGGGGGTGCAAAATCCTGTTTTTCTTCGTCCCCGTAGGTTTGGAAAGTCCCTATTCTGCTCGATGCTGCAGTATTATTATGATCTTCATGAGGGTTATCGGTTTGATGAGTTGTTCGGGCATACCTGGATTGGAAAGAATCCAACCGAAACACATAACCAATATATTGTTTTAAAATTTGATTTCTCTGTTATAGCGGTATCAGATGATCTCAATGATACAGAATATGCATTTAACCGCCATTGCACCGGCCGGATTCTGGAGACAAAGTACTTATATCCTGATTATATGCAGTCCACACCTGAATTCGCCGCTGATGAAAAAGCCTCAACTGCCCTCTCCCTCTGGCTTGGGTATCTGCAGAAAACCGGTTCTCCACAGGTGTATGTAATCATCGATGAGTATGACAATTTTGTCAACCAATATATTACCTCTCACCAGGATCATCTGTATGAGGAGATAACATCAGGGGATAGTTTTCTCCGGACTTTCTTTAAGGTTCTCAAGGAAGGACGACAGACCGGTGCTGTTGCGAATGTATTCATCACCGGAGTGCTTCCGATAGCTATCGATGATCTGACTTCGAGTTATAATATTGCTTCATTTATCACTCTGGATCCGGTCTTTGAACATATGCTTGGGTTTACTGATACTGAGGTTTCCGTTCTTCTTGATATGTTATATGAGGATTATCAGTTTGATCTGGAAACGCAAAAACAGGTCCATGAAGTTGTAAAGAGTCAGTACAATGGCTACCATTTCGTCTCCACAAAGACAGAAGCGGTCTATAACTCAACGATGCTCATGTTCTTCCTCACTCAGTTCTGCTCCCAGGGCATTATTCCTAAGACCCTGACTGACCTAAATTTGAGGACTGATCTCTCATGGATTCAGCGGATAACAAGCAGACGCGAAACAACTGAAGAGATGGTATCCACCCTTCTGACATCTGGGGATGTCTCATATGATGACGAATATCTTGTCTCAAAGTTTAATCTCAACCAGTTCTTTAATCCGCAGTATTATCCGATATCCCTGTATTATCTTGGTATTCTTACCCGGAAAGATCAATTCCTACTCACCCTTCCAAATTTGAATATTCGAAAGATAGTAACTGAGTATTTTAATGAACTGAACACGATTGATGTATCGACCAGGTATGCCTCTATGATGCAGGGATTTGTAAATAAACCGGATCTTTCCCGGCTCTTCTCCGATTACTGGCGTCTCTACGTGAGTCAGCTGCCTGAAGCGATTTTTTCCCAGGTGAATGAGAACTTTTACCGGACGACTTTTTTTGAGCTCTGCAGCCGGTACCTCTCCACCTGGTTTGTCTGGAATGTCGAACGATCTTATCCAAAAGGCCGGACAGATCTAGAATTTGTCGGTAAGTTCAATGAGAAGTTTGCCGGGCTTCGATGGATTATTGAGTTCAAATATTTCTCAAATACTGAATGGGCCGGGATGAAAACGTCTCTGGAAGAGTTCACCGTCCGGGAAGAGGATACCCTTCAGATCCGGGGATATGCAGAAGGACTCCGGCATGAATATCCGGAAGCGGATATCCGGCTGTTTGTAATATACTGTATCGGGAATCAGGGTTTTTCTGTGTTTGAGGTGACCGGGTGAGGCTGATTAGGATCACTTATCAATGTGTCAACCAGTTTCAACGTACATTACTGCCCTGTGATACAAAAGCAATAGAAAAATGAAGATATAAGGAGAGAATTGTAAGTTTACCTAACGCGATATATTGTACTGATTATTTATTGGGAAAGCTTTGGTTATATGGTTTGATAGATTTCCTGTAGGGAAAGAGTATCTTTTGAGAGAGTTATGCAATCTTCATCAATGGGCGGGAAAAGATGGGAGATATTAGTGAGTAATTCGGTGTTTATTCCGGAACTGATCAACTTCATCTTTCGAGAGGATTTTACCATATTTTTCTTGTAAATCTGCTCGCATAAGTTCGACTAATTTTTTGTCCTCTTCGGTAATCTTAATTCTTCTCCCAGTAAGCCGCAGCGCCCCGGGAGGTGAAACAAAACGATACCCATCACGTCTCATTTTTTCATTCCTTTATAAAAGCGATATCAATATAATGGACAAGTCGTTCACGACCGGTCTCATCAGTTATTACCACAATATCTTCTTCAACAATATAATAACTACTTCCCTTCTGCAGAAGTATATCTGATTCTACTCGTTTGGTGAAATCATTATGATTCCCGATAAATAACGCCTTACTTCCCTTCACTAAATAAGACTTTAGAATATAATATTCTTCATTATCATCAGGTTCAGAGTAATCAAGTGAAACTTTATCGTCGAAAGTTACTGCAATAAACCCTGCATCTGATATTAAGGGAGAGTACCCTAGTTTCTCTTTTTCTTTCAGAGCAGTTTTAACCTGGTCAACATCATATTGCCCCAACCCACGAGTAACGGGATACGCTTGTTGTAATTCTGACTTATCGATAATTTCTGAAAGTATTCCTGCAGACACCAGGGCAGCATCAATCGCCTTTTGATCTCCATTGAAAAACGGATGCTCAGTGATCCCTCTTAATGCAAAGTTGAAAGGATCCGAGTTATCGACCCATGATTTTACCGTAGCTTTCTCAGTACCACTGAGGTCGGTTCTGAAAGATGGAGGGATATCTTTAGTCTCGAACACCTGTTCCTCACAATTGTTTGTACAGAAAGAGTATCATTTTTTGGTTTCTCTCCACCTGGTTTGTCTGGAATGTGAAGCGGTCTTATCCAAAAGGCCGGACAGATCTAGAATTTGTCGGTAAGTTCAATGAGAAGTTTGCCGGGCTTCGATGGATTATTGAGTTCAAATATTTCTCAAATACTGAATGGGCCGGGATGAAGACGTCTCTTAAAGAGTTCACCGTCCGGGAAGAAGATACCCTTCAGATCCGGGGGTATGCAGAAGGACTCAGGCATGAGTATCCGGAAGCGGATATCCGGCTTTTTGTTATATACTGTATCGGAAACCAGGGTTTTTCAGTGTTCGAGGTGACCGGGTGAGTTCTTTTTTTAACATATAAACATAGAGATCCTGGTTCTCTTTATCTATCTGAAGATCTCTCCTGACAATACTATTTCAATATCAGAAAGGGTGATATGATATCCATGGATGTGAAAACTTCGATTTTAATGAAGTCGACGTTGTGATGTTACATGGGATCAGACAAACTTACGCTTCTTCAATTTACCAACTCCCGAAGGACTCCGGGGACACAACGACAGTATCGTCAGTCAGTATGTCTGTTCTTCGAGTGCCTGTCTGGCAGGCCATACACGGGGCAGAGCAGATCTGCTGAACACCTCAATGAGATGGATCGTATGAGTAGTGAATACATCAGCACTGACCAAAATTATTTTTCGGATCTGCTCCGGTTCGCTTCATTCGTTGCTGACTCATTCAGCCCGAACACGATGAACACACATCTGTCGGTTGTGATCATGTGGCTTGAACTCAATGACATTGTCATCTCAAAACGAAAACTTGAGGCCATTAAAGGGTCAATCGAGAAGAGGCGGGTAATAACTAAAGATCATATTCTCACTCATGAAGAAATAAAAAAATGGTATGAACACTTAACCCGAATCGGTCGGGTCGCTCTGGTCATCCAGATGGCAACCGGTATGAGACTCGGGGAGGTCCTCGGACTGTTGCCAGAAGATGTCGATCTTGAGAACCGGATTGTCTATGTCAGGCGGTCAAATCAGAAACGAAAGACCACGAAGAACCAGAAAGAGAGAATAACGTTTCTTACAGAAGAGGCGTTATTTATTTTGAATGAGTGGCTTGCATACCGTGACACGTTTCTGGAAATTGCCTGCAAAAAGAGCAACACAGTCAGACCAAAGACCAGGGACGATGCCCGGCTGGTCCCGGTGACAAACAGCAATATACAGGAGGTGTACACCAGGGCACTTGAGAAAGCCGGACTGCTGGTTCGTGATCCTGACACACACCGGGCAACTATAACGTCTCATTCCATACGGCGGTATTTTATTTCGCAGCTAAAAACGGCCATGCCTGCCGAGATGGTCGAAGCCCTGGCCGGCCATGAAGGCTACCTGTCCGGGGCATACCGGCGGTACTCGGTTGAACAACTGCAGGCAGAATATGACAAAGCCTGCCACCTGGTTTCTTTGTCGTCGCCTGAAAACCTGCCTGCCATCAAAGCCGACCTACAGAGCCAGGCTGAGTTTAGCAGGTCGTTGGCATCTGAAAATATGAGGTTGCAGCAGCAATTACAATCAGAGATGAGAGAGAGAGAAGAGCAGGCTCGTCGGATATCTGCAATAGAAGCGGCGATGTCCAAACGCTAATCCAGGAGTGTGACCCGGACCCGGTGGCCTACCCACGATGCCGGGAGATAAACTCCTCCTGAGGTCTTGCCCTGGGTTTTTACAACAGACTCAATATATTTATTGCCCTGGTCATCGGTCAGGACTGGGTTTTTTCGGGGTCGTCCCATTGGTTTGTCTGATGTCATAATTCTCAAAAATTTAGTATTGTTTTAATTCAATCTTTTTCCACATCATGTTCACGATAGTTATGTGCCCCCATCCCTCAGATTCGAGCAACTCCCAGGTATCTTCTAACAATGCCGTGTTCATGCCCTGTTCCTTTGCAGCGTTCATAATTTTATTGAATTCGTTTGTGAACATTATTTTTACTTCCTAAGAATTTATTCAGGGGTTTTCTGCCCTGACTTTCATCATTTTATCCCAGTCCTGGTATGTCCATCCTTCTTTTTCGAATGTTTCCCAGCTTGCTTGGAGGTTTTTCATTGTGAATCCCTGTGCTTCGAGTTTCTTCATTGTTGTTTTTGTTACCATTTTTTCCACTTCCTAAAAAATTAGATGAGTTCGAGAAGTTCTCCGTTTTCAATCATTTCCTGCTGTTCTTTCTGGAACTTCCGGACTGCTGCCCATGCTGCTCTCTTTGATTTGATGTGTTGTTTCAGGAACACTCTCATTGTTCCATCGTATACCCGTGCTGTCCATTCTCCGCTTGCATCCTCGTTGATTACAATTTTTTCCTGGCTCATCTCTCTCACCTGTTACAAGTTATACTTACACGTATAAGTATATAATAATTACTTATAATAATTGTGAACTTTACATATCGAGGGAAAATCAGAGTTCAAATTGAAGAGATTGAGAAATTCACAATGTGAATTCTCCGGAGGTGCGACCGGAAGCAGGTTCACGCACCTGGTCCGGGGGATGGTGCCGCAGCTTTATGCTGACTGCAGTCGATTGAAACATATGTCATTCGATGAGGGCATGAGACTGTTCAGGTCCGGCGACATTCCCGGAGCTTGTGAACAGTTTCACCAGGCGGTTGAGCAGGATGAGAATAATCATAAAGCCTGGAATGCCCTGGGAATCTGCCTGTCAAAGACCGGAGAGTATGAAGACGCTGAAACCTGTTTTGAAAATGCCCTGATGCTGGATCCGGGCAATGCTACGTATGAGAAGAACCGGGAGAAGAACGATCAGAAGAGACCTGTAGGGTGGAAAATCCGGGAAAATGAGAAACCTGCTCCGGAACCGAAACAAACTCAAAAACGCGAATATTCCGGGTATCAGCGGAATTGGTTACAAATTCCACTATATATCATTCCGATGATTCTTGCAATTGCAAACCCTGTTGTAGGATTCCTCGCAGTTATTGTCTGTGCATATTACATCAAGCGGGATGCAGAATCCATCAACGCCGGGATGAATCCAGACGCTTCCCTATGGGGTAAAATGAAAGGGTGGGAATGGATGCTTCTGTTAATCCTATTCTGGATCCTTCTTCCGCTGTATTCCTGGAAGCGTCAGCAGATTTATGAGGAGAATCTTGGTTATGGATCTCCCAATTATGTTTCTCAATCATCTGAATTACCCCTCGGGAAAATTGTTGTTGGAACATTCGCAGTTTTTTTCATTATTTTCATACTAATATTTGCAGCAGGGATGAGTGGTTCAACAACATCGTCTGGGAGTTACCAATCCTCAAACAGTAATTCTATTTCAACTTCAAAAGCGCCTGTTGTCACTCCAACGGTCAACGCAATCAATATCATGACTGCGGCAAAAATGATTTCCTATGAAGAACTAGCACGGTATCCTGAAAAATATAAAGGGCAACCTGTAAAAATTACAGGGAAAGTTAGTCAGGTTATCAGTGGGTTTGGAAGTACTGATTTGAGGATGTTTACTAAGCAATCAGAATATTCTGAAGATTCATGGTTTGAAGATGATATTTACGTTGACTATAAATCTCCGAATGAACGAATCCTCGAAGATGATATTATAACAGTTTACGGATATGCTGATGGTATACAGGATTACACCACTGTTTTAGGTGCAGAGCGTTCTATTCCAAAAATAAAAGCAGTTACTCATACCAGATAATATGAACATCATCCAACCATCACGGAAAACACGGGGCTGCTCCTGGGACGGGGGTGAATGCGTTTTTCTCAACATAGACACCGGAGACTGCAATTTGTACGACCCTATAGACTGGATTAAAGCCAAATGTGCCCGTGACCTGAAAATGTGTGATGCGAATTACACGGCAGAAGAAATGCTGGAAAAACTAGGGATTAAATTCACTCCTTCCGGAGTGGACCCGAAACATAAGATCCTCTTTTAATCAAAATTATACTTTTTTAACTCTCAAATCAAGTAAAAAATCTTCTGTTTTGAAATTTGCTCGTAATTCTCTAACCTTTCGTTTTTCTTTAATCTTTGCACGAGAAGTTAATTTTCTCAATTTTTTGTAATATTGCCGTGATGCAATATCAAATGTGGATTCAAACATTGGGATATCAAACGTCCCCATATCAAGACAAACTACCAACGATTTCATCAGACCCCTTCATAAATTGGATGATAAATAATACGTGCACCACAATATAAACTCATCGAAATTAATCAGTAAATATTAGGTAAAATTTAAAATTAGGGTAAAATTAGACCTTAATTTGGTCTTTAAGTGTCCCTCATATGTCCCATATATGGCCCTATTGTGTCCCTTGAATGGGACAGATTTTACCCATGTAAAATTAAACCTAAATTTTTGAACATAACTCAAAAAACAGACATTTATACAGATAATAAAAAAAGTAATACTAATGTCAGGGAAACAGATCAAAATCACCCTGGCCGAAGCACTAATAAAATATTTAGATGAGCAGGTCGCGAATGGAAACGGAATTTCCCGGTCGGATGTTATTTCACAGGCAATACAATATCAGAGATTCAAGGATGAATTAAGGAGAGATACGGTAGATGAAGCGGTTAATAAGATATTTGCACTGGTCGAAAGCCATGAGATATCAGATAAACAAAAGGCGACCTTAAGGGAGATTATATTTGAAGTATTGGGGGACTTGAAAAAAGTATAATTATATGCGCAGCCCTATAAGGCCCTTATGGGGGGGCACAGCAGGATAAAGAACAAACTCTTAGATTTAATCGGAATGTCAAAACCAAAGATCAATGTTCGTTTTTCACAGGCGATATTTGATAAAATGGATGAATTAATTAATTCCGGCCAATATGAATCTAAAGCAGACATAATAAATCAGGCAGTAATTGAATTCTTACACCGTGACGGGATGCGGGCTGTTATCCGAGAAGAAATCAGGAAAGAAAAAGAAAATCAGAAATCGGATTAAATTATACAGACACTTCTCCCATAAACAGGCCGGTTTGTCCCTTCTGCTCATAAAACATTTTTTCCCGCACTTTTTCAATAACTGCCGGAATCCATTTCAGTTGCATGTGCCGGAGCATGCCCCTGTTATGCTGGATCTCCTGAGGGACAAACCGGGCATACATCTTACCTATCTGCGAGGGCACCCATTCAGATCCTATCTTCTTTTGAAATCCAAGTTTTACCAGGATCTGATTAACAGTTCTTGCTGACATACCTCCAAGGTCCTTTCCGATATCTGTCGGTGTTAAAAGAGCAGGTTCAGATAAGAAAGGGTCTGCAGCAATTAGTGGTCTCCAGGGAGTGAGGGCATTACCACAATGAGTGATCTCCTCAGTTACAGAAATTGCCATAGACTTTGCAACAGCAGGTTCAACACCTTCCTTTATCATAATGTTAGCAATTGCCATTTGATCTTCTAGGACCGTAGCGACCGGAGCATAAACATCAAGAATATCTCCTGGTAAAGTCGGTTGTTCAGTTGCTTTCGAGAGGGTTTCACCTGATTGATACCGAGTATAGATGTTAGCGATTAAATCTTTCTTCTCATCAATTTTCGCTGCGATGAATTTATCATCCATCTCATTGGTCCGGATCTCAATTATCGCCCTGTTTAATCCTTCAGCAGTTAAAAACACAAACGATTTCGCCCGATGGTCAACTGGTAACACGGTGTTACCTGTTTCAGATAACTGGATTATATCCTCTTTAGAGAATTTCCTGAAATGAATACCTTCTGTTAGTCGTGATATGACTTTTTGGGCATGGTGGCGCTCAAGTCCTAAAGCCTGGTAAACCCTGAGCCAATAAAGATAAGACTTACTCTCAATAACTAGCCCAGTTAAATTGTCTTCGGTCTGTGCGTTAATTACTTGAATCTGTGAATCTGACATTTATTGATCACCTACTTCGTGATTGGCGGTCCCTTCGCTTCCAGGCTTGGACCGGGATTCCTTCTTAAGATGTTTTTCTATTAATTTTTCCAAAACATGGCTTTGCTTTTCGTCAGCCAATTTACATTGATCAATAAACCTGGTTTTCAGATCATGGTCTAAAGAAAAAGTAAGATTTGACTTCACAATATTACATATGTAATACTGTTATAAAAGCATTACATAAGTAATTTTAAATTGAAACTAAATAATCAGATTGAAGGTTGAGGGTAAAATTCTGTATAAAATAAATCTCCAATTCTTTGGGAAATGTATTGACGTCCTTCTTTAGAATCAAAAAAAGAAATCAATTTTTCAGCGGTAATGGTGGGGTCATTCTCGCTCATAAAAAAAGAATGTTCTCAAGGTAAATAAGGAATGGGATTTGCGCAGGGCGAAAGTGAAAAATTAATGTTTATCAGTAAAAACCTGTGCAAAGGTCTCTTTACAAATTTGTTGAATCTTCTTTTTTACTTCGGGGTCATCCATCCTTTCTAATAATAATTCATTGGAATTTGATAATTCTTTAATCACTAACTGATTAATGAAATCAGAGCGCGACGAATATTTCCCGTCATTTATGAGGGAATCTATCTTCTCGATTGATTCAACAGGCAAACGAATTTGAATTGTATCTTTAATTACGCCTTTTGGTGCTGGAGTCTTCCCCATATTACAAAAGTAATTGTGTTTCAACTTTATGTAGGTATTTAATACTTATGTAATTACGTATGTGACGCATATTTTATATATTACAATTACATATGTAATGACATGGAACGGATGAAACAAGAACAGTTCCGATTACCTAAGAGGCACATAGCAATCTTAGATTCAGCCGTACAAAGCGGCGAGTATAGCACAAAGAGTGATGTCGTAAGGGCGGGCATTGAAAAGATCGGCCTAGAGTTATCCCAAAAGGGTGTAACAGCATGAAAAAAATTAACGAGTCCTGCCCCGGAACTACCACGAACCAGACGGCAGGAAACACCAGTCAGACTGGTACTAATGTATTGGACCGAACCCTGAAAAACTCTCCGGAGAATGAAGCCAGGATACGCGGGGTTCAAATTTACCCTGACGATCTCGAATGGCTCACCAGAGTCGTAGGAAAGCCACTTGCAGACGAATGTGTCGCGGACGGCACCTGGGTGGTGATGTCTGAATGTTAACCGTCCAGGACCATCACGACATGCAGGTCATGTGCCACACGTTCTGCTTTGCTGGCCGGAAGGGTAAGTGTGCATCTGCCGGAAAAGATTATTTACAGACCCGTGACTGCCTCCGGATGTACCGGAAGAGCCTGCAGGAGGGGGAATAGATGGAGCACCGTGTCATATCCGTTGCCACCAGGGATGAACTTGCTCACCGGTTCGGGAAGCATATCGTTGATGCAGCAGAGGAAGAGGGGCTCATCACAGTTATTGCCTCTGATTATGAGCGTGGACGGCTATTCGGGGAATGGTCAGCCCTCCATGAAGCCTGGGAGATTATCGAAAAATCCGAGAAAAAATCAGAGATGCTGGACAAAATGCTCCTGCTGTTCCAACGCAACAAGGAACAAAGCCAGCATGAACAGGAAGCATACACGGAATTTATCACGAAATGCCACCAGCTCCGGGAGGCAATGGCATGAGCCAGTCAGCATTAACCGGACTGTTTGCAGAATGCCGGGCTGCAGTCGCCGAAAACAAGGCGATGAAACAACCCTCGATAGAAATTTATGAGGACCTCCAGCACGCGTTCAGACTGAAAATAAAAATCGGTGAAATAGAGCAGGATATCAAAGACCGACACCAGGCACTAGACGCTGAACTCGCCGGACTCTACGAAGAGATAAAGCAACTCAACGATGCAAAAGATAGAATAATTCAGGAGCATGTAGACGCCGGAACCCTGGAAGAGGCCGGATACAAGGTAAAGTCAATAATCCAAAAACAGAACCGGAAACCGGACATGGACAAGATCCGGCGACATGAGGACGACTGGAATATGCTGGTTGCTCTCGAGGTCAAGAAGGTCAAAGAAAACTATGTACCGAATCAGACCGCACTCAAAGCCGTCTTCGGAAAACAATATGAAGCGTTCCTGATTCCGGCACAGGAAGTTGTCACGGGTTACGATGTCGAACCGGTTGCACAGCCTCCGGAGAAAGCAGCAGAGGTGGAACTATGATCAGGCACACGGTGCTCCGGTCGGACCCGGACCACTACCTGGTTGAAATCCCACTCAGGAGAGAACAGATCCAGTCAGTGATTAATGTCCTGAACCTCATCGGAGTTCCGGCAGTCCGGCCACCAGGAGGACCTGGCTGGCTCCTGGAAGAGGGGTGCATCTCTATCGCCGGGAACCAGACTGCAGTCGAGAAAGCCCTTGCTGAAATTAGTAGGAAACTGATAGGTCCGGGATTCGAAACCGGTCTCGATGTGGCAAACCGCCACAAGCAGGGGGCATTACTATGAGACGCGAGGAGGACCTCCTGAACCTCCGGCACCGGATGGTAAAGGCAGAAGTACCAACCGACGACCTCGACCGGGTGATGTCCCGGGCGAACCCGGACAAAAAACAGTCTCGTCTGTTCCGGAGGGATGCATCATGACCGATGACAGGATCTGTCCGTTCTCCCTGGCGTCCGGAACCCCTATGGAATGCCTGGCCGACCGGTGCAGGGCTCACCGGAACCTCTACGAAGAGAGATTCGGTTGTGATGCTGATGGGAATAACTGCACGGTCACGAAAATCAAGGGTGTTTGCCTGCTCATTCCGGGGGATGATGCCCGATGACCGAGGCTGCAGCAGTCCCACAGCAGGAACGGCCAAGAGTCACGGACCAGGTAAAGATTGCATACCTCGACCGGGGCCGGTGCATGGTCCGGCTGATATTCCTGACAGGATTTGACAAGGACCACAATTTAGAGTACAGTTACAAAAACGCTGATGTTGACCCGGATATCAGGACAAACGATGCACCGGTGAATTGTGTCCGGCAGGGTGAGAGACTTATCAGTCTTCAGTTTCCTCCGGACCAGAAACCTGTCACATCTGCACCAACTCAGAACCCGGTCAGTCAGGCTAAAGCCGCTGAACAACCTGCAAAACCTCCGGCAGAGAAACCAAAGCAGGAGGAGAAACCTGCCGAACAGAAACCCACTGCACCTCCGGTGGATGATGGGAAATATAAAATTCAACTCATCCGGAGAGATGGAAATAAGGCTCTCATTCGGACCAACAATGGGAAAGAGGAATGGTTCTCCGTATCTGGAAAAGCCGTTGAGAAAATCAGTAACCTGAAAGACGGTCAACTGGTCAAACTGAGATTTGAGACCTCAACAACTTTCAACGATATCAATCCCGTCGACGAGAATGGAGAGTATGATAAGTCCGGATGGGGTGGAGGAGGAAACAAAGGGGGAAAAGGTGGAGGAGGATACCGACAGGATCCGGTCATTGACCTCATCCGGAATTACTCGATACTTCACGAAGCGGTATTGGACAAAGCGGAGAAATTCGCAGAGTTTTGTATTGCGAACGATGTAACGGATGAGAAACGAGGCAAGTCCTGGGACTGGATTCTTGAGACAACAATTGTCTCATCTGAAACGATTTACAGGAAAATAGAGGAGAAATACAAGTATCAGGGAGGTCAACAATGACCTCTTTTAATTACTGTAGTACAGTGTTATCTATTATTATTTCTCCTTTATCAAAAACAAACCAAAACTGCATAGATAGTATATTGGACTATATATACAGTTCAAAAAAACCTCTCTCTGGCATGAACACTCTACGTACTGTACTAGCTAGTACAGTACGTATAGTAGTAGTAGTAGTAGTAGGTATAGGAGGGATTTTGAATGTCTCTCCGTAAGTTCAAAAATCCTAAAACTAACTCTGTTAGAGAGGAGGGAGATTTATTTGAATTTATTAAAGAGTTAGGATTTGAATACGGATCAGTACTCCGGATAGGTGGACAGATCACAGGGCAAGTACTCATGGAAAGCGGGCAATTGTCCGAAGATTTAATCCATAAATATCAATCCCTGTTTGATGGGGACATCACTTATTATCTCGAAAAGAGGCGGTTGAGTTCTAAGGCTGCTGATATTGTAGTTTCATATTCTCACCACCTGGAAGAAGTTCATTCAGAACAAGACCTGATGAATGAACTCATGTCTGTGTATGACTCTCTCGATGAAATAAAGCGGAAAATAACCCGTGCACAATTCGAAGCAGAGTCATGGCGATATAAAATAATCGTTCAGAAACCCTCTGGGGATGATGAACAGGAGGATTCTGAATGACTCTCCTTTCAGAAGTCCGGGAAATCAAAGGATCTCTTGAACTTGTCCCTGCCTCAACGGTCTGGAGAAAGGTTGAGGAAAATCCCGGAAAATTCTCTGTCCTTTATAATCTTTTCACTGCTCACCCCTTCGGGCGGAGAAATCAGATTGTTTCCCGTGAACTGAAGAAATCCGGATGGGTCCGGCTTGGAAGTAGAAATTCTGTTCCGTTATGGGGTGAGTCTGATGCCGAATGAGATAGGGAGAGCAACCCGGCTGGTAGGCTCTGACGATTTTTGTATCAAGTGTCGTGGCCGGCATTTCCGGATTAGAGAATCTGACGCCAGGCGGTTATTATCCGGACAGCGTGAGACTGACATTTATTCGTTGCAGGGTTACACCAGGCAGGGAACTATCCAGGCTGGTAAAGACTTCTACCGGCTGAAACTGAATTATGAGCCTGTTTTCTCACATATGAACCGGTTCAACCTGCTCATCTCCGGGGCGTACTGGTTTTCGCCCCTGATTGATCATTGCCGGGAGGTAGCGAAATTATGACTCTCCAATCTGTTTTTGAGCAGTACAAACATTTCGATCACCTGCTATCAGACCATGAATGGCTCACTGGTCCGGACGAAGAAGGACACAGAGATATCCGAATGATAATTCTGTATGACTGCTGGCAGGCAATTAAAGAGGCGGTGCAGGAATGAATGCAGACATCGAACATGCAGAACTCGTCTGGATCAACGGGGAATTGATGTGGGTGTATGATGGCGAGTGATATTCTATCAATGCTTCGTGACCTGCTCATTGCACAACGTGACTCTCCGGAACTCTGCACCGTTCCGTCCGGACTGCTGGAACAGGCAGAAACCACATTGGCTACACTCAAAAAAGAGCATCTACAAACCGGCGATGAATCCATCATCCAAAAACATGAGGCTCTGGTAACAGTCCTGGATGACCTGCAGGAGGAACGGGCGGAACGGATCTGGCTCATGGCATATCATCAGGCTGATGATGTCCGGGCCATGAACCAGCAGGAACGATTTATTTTTGATATCCTAACAGAGAACGCGGCAAAGCTCCGGGGGATTGCATGAACTATCATCAGCATTATCCCGGAACAATTCCAGCGTTTCAGGAATTGAAAAATACAGATAAAGCATATTTTCCTCCTGATGATAAAATTAATTTATCTGAATCTGATAGACTGCTTTTTCTCTCTCATTTTACAGCGATCGGTAAAATGTGGGATTATTTGGATAAATATTACAAAAAACGAGAAAAATCCTTTGAAGAGAAATGGAATATTTGTTCTATTATTTGGGAAGATTGCGGAGATTATTGCACAATTTCTCTTAAAGTTGATGAAAAAGAGTACTATATTGAAACAGATACTCTTGGAGATTTGTATGATACTGATCTTCCTGATGATGACGATGATAGCGATAGTTACCCTAAATTAGCCTATGATATTTGCCATGAATATTATCTCATTTGGAAAGACGTTGAATCCAGAATAAAATCATTTTGTCATGCATTAGGATATAATGCAATTTGGGACGAATGTTCTCTTAAATTAGAAGGAAACTGGATTAAAACCGAAGGATATGCATGGTCTGATGATTTAGATCCTTACTTTGAAAATATGAGGGTTATTTCATGAGTTCCTTGCTCAAAGACCCGGACGGATTCCAGGAACGGCCTCTGTATATCAGCGTCAATATCTCAAAAATTGTAATAATGAACTCTCAACGGGTTCATTCACAAAAAGAACGCGACCAGTTTTTTAAACGTGCTGCATTCGACGCCTCTTCAGTCCCCGAACAAAAATACGAAATAATCCGGGTGGATTCATCCGGAGTGATGATAATCAAACCGGAGTGAATGAAATGGTACAGTTAATCCCTTTAATAATCTTGGAACGGTTCACTGACTACCTTGCACGAATTACCCTCGGGTATGGGTACTCAGTCCCGAGCAAAGTCCGGAAAGCACACCTGCAGGAGTTGCTCGACAAGATAGATTCAGACGAAATTTACGTGTCTCAAATCGAGACATCCGGCTGGCCTCTGGTGGTCCGGCCAGTGTCAACCACATCACCGGAATGGTTCTGCCTTTGCGAAAACGAGGTGCAGGAATGATACCTGTTACCCTCGTTTCACCCGACCGGATAGATACCTTGCCAGTAAGCCAAAAAGCCCTTGTTGTAGTCGAACATATCGCCAGGAGTTCCGGGACCGCTGACCAGGGGTACGAGGTCGCATGGTCCGAACATGGCCGGATGATAACCATCCAGAATATATCGGCTAAAGCGATGCACCACATTCAGACACTGTGGTCCGGGGGGCATTTCGTATGATAAAATACCGGTGTAATAAATGCCTTAAATTCGGGGGTGATCCCGACCCATGTTTTCTCAAAGTGATGTGTGACTATGATTCACCTGAGTATTGCCCGTATGACGGACAACCTACGAAATGGGAGAGGATGAAAAAATGAGTTCTGATATGTATTGTAGTAAAGAACACTCAAAATGTCCGTGGTATCCTTACGACTGTCAGGACTGTGAACATTTCAGCCAGGAAATATTTGATTCTGAAGGAGGGTATGAATGATACGGGAAACGCTCTGCATGTGGTTTTTGTGGCTGCTCCTGAAAATATTCGGACAGGAAACCGTTTGCATATCGGCGGTATGTGTCCTTCCGGACCCGGCACTTCAAGTCCTCGAAAACTATCTCCGGGAGGTTCCGGTATGATTTGTCATTTCATTACAGGGTGCATATCTAACAGAACTTGGAATGGTTTAAAAAACGCTGCATCATATGGGCAGAATGGGATGTGGGCTTGTTATCTTGAGAATGATATTATATCAGGTTGCCCTGTGTTGATTGGGGTTATATTCCCCTCATGGAAACGATTTCAACTAATCCGGGGGCAATATGGACTTACAATATATGGAGAAGATGAGCAAACTATCTCTGATGTGAAAACATCTCTCTTCAACATGCTCTCTTTTACAAATGAACAAATCAACGGGGTGCCGGCATGAGCAATACTCGATGCATAAATTGTGGAGAATATTACTCCGGAGTTGGTCCATGTCTAGAATGTGGCGTTAGTCAATATACCGAACATGTAGGAATTATCGAATGCCCATGGTGCCACAATCACACCCTCTCTCCTACAAACAAAATCGAATTCGAAGATTACCTCTCAAAATGCAAAAAATGCGGTAAAATGATATCAATAGATGCGGAAATGCATTATTTCGCTAGGCCATACCTGGAGAAGAAGAAATGACCGTCATATCCGTGGATTACGATGGCATCATTGTCACTGATGGCAACTGGCCGGAACCCGGTCAAGTCATTCCGGAAGCGGTTGAATCAATCAACCGGCTCCATGATTCCGGGTTTTGCATCATTATCAATTCCTGCCGGATAGGAAAAGCCGAAGAGGCCATGGTCCGGAAACTGAACGAACTCGGGATAAATTATTGCAGGGTAAATGAGAACTGCCCTGAGAGGATAAAAAAATACGAAACTGACACCCGGAAGATTTCTGCAGATCTGTACATAGATGATCGGTCTGTGTTTAATCCTCTCAAGCATATGTCATGGCCGGACCTGACGGATCACATAATCCGGCGGTTTGAAGGGCCACAAAAGCGGCAATGCAATCATTCTGGTGCTCATGAATTCCTAGCGTATAATGCATTTTTACAAATGCTTAAGGAGTCTGAATAATGACTCAACAAACTTTGTTTTCAAACGAACCTGAAACCAGGCAGGTGAAACGTGAACGGCACCAGTTTGACCATTTTGAGCATGCAACCCGATTTGCAGCGGAAGCGAACGGTTCCGGAAAATATACGGATGTTTTTATCATTACGCAGTTTGGAAGACCGGTTGTGATAACGGAGCGTGAAATATGAGATTCAGCAAAAACCACCGGGCAAAAACAACAACTGTCGATGGTATAAAATTTGCCTCATTAGGTGAAGCACGACGATACCAGGAATTAAAACTCCTGAAACAGGCTCACGTTATTAAAGATTTTAAAATGCAACCGGAGTTTGAACTGATACCTGCATACAAAGACGAATATGGCAAAACTGTGAGAAAATCCAAATATGTAGGGGATTTCCTCGTATATTATCCGGACGGCAGAATCATCTGTGAGGATGTCAAGGGGGACATCTTAACACCAGAGTTTAAACAAAAATGGAAACAATTCGGTCTCAATTTAATCGAAGGGAAGTATTCTGAACAGTACCCAAATTTGTTAAGAGAAATTGTTAAGATGACAGGGAAGAGGGCAAAATGTTAGAGATAGACGTGAACATTATCGAGTATGTGCGTGAAAACCCGAAAAGCAGCCAGAACCAGGTAATATCTGCTATGGATTATTCTTATTCTTATTGTTACCAACGAATAAAACGCCTTGTAAAATCAAAAAAGCTGCAAGAACAAAGAGAACAACAACGAGTATTATTGTCTATCGTGTAGTTATTGTTCTTATCTCTATTCTCACAAAAACTCTATTTCAGCCCTCGATTAATAAAACAGTATGACATCAGGCGGCTTACTCGAAGCCGACTATTCAGAGATTGAATTAACGGCAGCTCAAAAAGCAGCGGAAAAAAAGAACAAAAAACTACACCAGAAGGCACTTGATTTCATCAAACGGGTGTGCCCGTTCGGGAAATAACATGTCAAAACTGCTAATCCTCGTTTTCGTTTCCCTGCTGTTTCTCGTCATCCTTGCTGCTCTCCCGGCAAATGCCACCATCTCATCATCACTTTACCACAATGGCGGCTCAATCATTATCAACACGAAAGAATGTTCTGAAACATCAGATAATCTCTTTCATTTCGGCACTACAAACGATTTCTACAAACAGACCGGAAAATCACAAACTATCCTCTCGCTTGGTAGAACGGGTATAAAAAAGAGTGATTCAACACAGGTTGAGACCCTTGGAATGCTCAACGCGTTTGACTCTGTCGGAATGTATTCAACTCAAACAAATATCCCGGAATCAATCTGTGATGCTACAAATTTCCTAGCCGGATATGGAAACACGTCTTCCAGTAGATACCCGGAAACTCAATCAGTGGAGGGATTATGGGGGCTCATGGGCTCCGGACCAGGAACATCATACGAGAGTCAGGTAGTTGTCGATGATACTGTGGTAGGTGTTTCAGTCAGTGGCACAACCCCGTCAGGATATCTGTATGAGGATGTCAAGGGCTCAATCCATTCCGGGTTCGATGTCAACTCCACCGATATGCAGTATGCATACAGCAGACATGACCACGGACTCCTGACCAGTGACGATAACAAATCACTTGGTGCCGGCTTTGACTGGCTCTGGGATACATCAGCAGAGGAAACCGTCAACGAATCAGCCAATGAATCTGTGTCAAACGAGACAGAGGAGGAGGGTTAACCCCATGAATGAAATTGTTGAATTTTTAAAACTGGCTTTTGCAATCCTGCTTCCAATTGCACTGTATATCCTGGCCGGGTACTATGCATCAAATGCACAATGGTGCACCCGGAAAATCCTAGTCGCAGTTGTCACAGGGCTTGTAATCGGGGTATACGGACTAACTCAAGGCATTGACGTGAATGAGTCCTGGATAACTCTGGCATTTGCATCAGCCCCGGCTCTTGGAGCCATGTATCTGATTGACCGGGCCGCAAAAGGATTTGCAAAACGAGCAGGTATCGAGTGGCTTTACACTGACGAACCGATAGGAGAAGAAATATGACTGAAACTATCATGGCGTTCGAAAAGAACGTCACAAAAGAACTTCCTGTGGTTGAACGTCTCGAAAATGGGTACATTGTTGTCCAGGATGCAACTCTCACCGATGGCGGAACCTTCCTCCGGAATGAGGATTACTGCCTGGTGAATCCGGACGGAAAGATCCTGATTCATGCAAATGATGCAGCATCACTCATTAAGTATGGCAGCAATCCGGAAACACTTGAGAAAATCGAAAAGAGCGGGTCTGTTGCATAATCACAACTCTCATTTTTGCTGATTAACTCGGTTCAGGTCCGGGATGAGAGTATCCCGCATGTTAGGCCTAGGATCCAATCTCGCGGGCGTATCGACAGTTGAACATCACAAAGGGCTCATGGTCCGGGTCAAATCCGGATTGTGAGATTTCCCGGTATGCAAAACACGTCTAATCCTTACGGAAAAATGCCATGCAATGCTGGTACAACCATCAGATGACCGGAATTAATCATATTAATAACCCATCCTGTAAAATGCCTTTCATGCATACCGGCACTTGGAAAGGATTGCAAGCGAGGAGCAGCACAATAGAGGGTTCGATTCCCTCACCAGGTGTACAATGATAAAATACACTCCTGACCAGGAATCCCCATTGGCTAAACTCTGGCCGGACGGGGTAACTGGTGAACTGGCGACCGTGCAACCGACACAGGCTCACCTTCGGGTAAAACTCGGGGAAGGGAAAAACACCCGGCACTTGTCATTACTGGTGCCTTGGCAGCGGTGTGAGGTTGTCAGGTAATGGCCGGGAAAAAGAAACCGGTTAAACCAAAGGCGAAATGTGGCCCACGTACGAAATACGATCCAGATATTCATCCGGATCATGCAAAAGCCCTTGCAATGAGAGGATTCACGAATAAAGAGATATCAGAATCTTTCGGAATATCGCTCTCTACGCTTCAGGAATGGATAAAGAAGATACCGGAATTATCGGAAGCCATAAAGACCGGCAAAGAGCCGGCAAACGCCAAAGTTGAGAATGCCATATTCAAGAGCTGCATGGGGTACTATGTTGAGGAAACCCGTGCGGTAGTTGTCGGTACCGGGGAATCAGCACATGTCCAGAAAGTGAAAGAGACTCGGTTTATCCCTCCCAATTTCCAGGCTCAACGGTTCTGGTCAAAGAACCGGATGGGGGACCGGTGGAGAGATGTGCAGGAAGTAGAGCACTCCGGGAACATTCAGATAAATATCGACCAGGACGATGCAGAGCTTTAAGAAAACTCCGGACCAGGTGAAAGCAACTCAATTACTTGCAGGACCCTGTAAATGGATAATGCTGCATGGGGGTAGCAGGTCCGGGAAAACCTTAATTCTTATCAGGGCGATGTGTATCCGAGCCATAAAAGCGGCCGGAAGCAGACATATAATCTTCCGGTTCAGGTTCAATCACGTCAAACAGTCGATATTCATGGAAACCCTGCCGAAGGTCCTGCAGGTGTGTTTTCCGGAAGTTCCGGTAAAGTGGAACAGAGAGGATTATTTCATTACCTTTCCGAACGGTTCAGAAATCTGGATCTCCGGACTGGATGATAAGGACCGGGTTGAGAAAGTCCTCGGAAAAGAATACACTACCATCTATTTTAACGAATCATCCCAGATTCCTTACCATTCGGTCAGCATGGCAGAGACCCGTCTGGCACAGAAGACCGAACTCGTCAATAAAGTATATTTTGACTGCAACCCTCCGACAAAAACGCATTGGCTCTATGCATACTTCTTCTTAAAAATCAACCCTGAAACAAAAGTTCCTCATCCAAAACCTGAACTCTATGCAGAAATGCAGATGAACCCGGACGGAAATGCAGAGAACTTACCTGATGATTATATCGAGACCGTTCTGGGGTCATTATCAGAACGAAAGATGCGGAGGTTCAAAAACGGGGAATGGCTCGATGATAACCCGAATGCCCTCTGGAGTCATGACCTGATTGAGAACCAGCGGGTTACAGTAGCCCCTACCCTAATCAGAATTGTAACCGGAGTTGACCCGGCCGTAACGTCCGGAGAATCCAGTGCAGACACCGGAATAGTCACAGCCGGTGTCGATGCTGCCGGTCATTACTATGTCCTGGGAGACAATTCGAGTCATGGGTCCCCTCACACCTGGGGAACGGAAGTCATCAAGGCATACCACAAGCACCAGGGCGACCGGATAATAGGTGAAGTCAACAACGGCGGGGACCTCGTGGAGGCAAACCTCCGAAGCATCGACCGAAACATCCCATATACCGGAGTCAGGGCAACCAGAGGTAAAGCGATTCGGGCCGAACCAATCGCAGCTCTGTACGAACAGGGTAAAGTACACCATGTTGGAATCTTCCCGGAACTTGAAGATCAGATGTGTTCGTGGCAACCCGGAGAGAAATCTCCTGACCGGATGGATGCCCTTGTCTGGGCACTCTGGGAACTTGGAGGATCTGAATATGGGGCTGATACCGTTGATGAACCGACAGCCGGGGATTATGTAGATGAAGGAGGCTGGTTATAATGGCAGCACAAAAACAAAAACCACAAGAGAAACCCTCTGAAGGGGTTGTATGGGTCTCATCAACCGGAGGAATCTGGAAAGAGACGGATGTCACGGTTGAGAAACTCAAGAAATATTCATCGAACATATACGGCGACGGGGTAGCAATCAAACAGAGGAATCTCATCTTCCCGGGAAAACTCGAGATCGAAATCCTCAACGACCAGGGCGAAAAGGATCCGGACCTGACAAACCGGGCACAACGGATGTCAAAGGATGTTAAACTTAATGCCCGGATACAACAGGCATGGTATGATTCGTTCTGGTATGGCCTTGGTATCTTTAACCCGGTCTTCGAATGGGTAGACAACGAGTTCATCCTGACCGACCTTCGGCACCTTCCGGCATGGTCATTCTACCAGATACCCTCAAAACAGTATGCTGCCTGTAACCCGCTCCTGCAGGGCATTATTCTGACGAAAGAAAACGAGATAGAATACTGGCAGATTCAGTCTGACACTTCCGGCTCACCGGTCCAGGTCCGGAACATCTTCACGGTACAGGACCCGGTCATCTCCGACCTCGGGGGCAAACCTACCATTCAGTCATGTATTCCGGTCCTGGGGATGCTTGACTACCTCTGGAATGCACAGATGCAGCGGGGCCGGAGAGTAGGATCACCACTCCTGTTCATCCGGATTACCAGCCCGAAAACAGCACAACAGAGAGGCGGGAAATTATCAGACGTTGAGTATGCCAAACTGTTCCTGAAGAAATGGGGTAAGGACACCGGGTTCACGCTCCGCGACAATATGGAGCTGGTCGACCCTCATATCACTGACCAGGCTGACAACCTGGCAACCATCGAAGCCCTGAACAAAATGATCACGGAACATTTCAGCCCGGCATCATGGATATCAACATCAGACAACAGGCTCGGAGGCTCTGACACTGCAGGCTTTGACCTCATGACCGCTTACGTCTCCGGCATTCATACCTGGCTGGAGGAAGCATTCGAATCTCTTTTCCAGGTCTGGCTCGATGAAACCGGATACCTCGGATACCATGTAGATATCACACTCCCGGTCCTGCAGCAGGATAAAACCGCTCAAAACATCCAGATAGTAGAGAAAGGGCACGATGACCTGACCCTGAACGAACGGCGGGCACTCCTGAACCATAACCCTGCAGACGATGCAACCAGGGCAGAGATAGAAGCAGAGAGGGTATCAAGACCCGTCTCAACTTTCGGAAACGTCACTGACCCGGACCTCGGGAAAGCCGACTCTATTATCTCAAAATACACCGCTGACATTGAAGATATCACAAATTCGTATGCCCGGAGAATGGCAGCACTAGCGAAAGAAGGAAAGTCAAAGAATGAAATGATTGTCGAGTCCGGGACGCTCCGGCAGGAAATGATCAATAAGAAAGCAGAATCCATCAGGGCATACATGAAACGGGCATTTGAAGCAGGTGATAGCATGGCCGACCAATACCTGAAAGAGTATCCTCGGGGGGCATAAGTGGCCGGGCATTTTGAGAACGGAGTATGGATCGAAGACCCTCCGGGGTATGAAAAACCCGATATCTATATCGACCCAAACAAGGCCGCCATAGATGCATTGGTTAAACGAAACTTGGATCTTATAGACGGGCTTGAAGACGATGTTAAAAATAAAATGCTAACAATCCTCTCCGACGGGCTGATGAAAGGTCAGGGAATAGATGAGATAATCCAGAATATGGAGTCTGATGGTGTTGCTCTCGGATATGCAGCCGAACGGATAGCCAGAACCGAGATCATGTACGCTCTCAACCAGGGGGCACTCAACCGATACAAGAACGACGGAATTGAGTATGTCCAATGGTTAGCCGGACCAGATGACCGCTGTTGTCCGGTCTGTCTTGGGTATCACCTGCAGGTGTTTCCGATTAATGATGCTCCTGACATTCCTGCTCATCCGTCATGTAGATGCACACTTGGCCCTCATTTCGCAGAATACAACGGCAGAGCCGACCGCGAGCGGGAACAGTTTGAGGAAGATGTTGAATCAGGAAAAGCCCCGTATAATAGTAACAAATGGTCAGATGAAGATATCAGGAAATGGAAGGAAGCAGGGAGCAAATACGAGAATGCACCTGATGAACCGATTCTGATTCAGAAAGAGAAGAAGAAACGGAGAGGTGAGAAAATACCATGACAGTAAAAGAATATTCAGACCGTGAACAGGATTACATCCGGACGAATGCAGGTGATATGAGTTGGTCAGAGATTGCAAACAACCTAAATAAACTGTTTCCGGAGGACAACGAAGGGAAGCGGACCAGGTCCGGTGTGGTAGCCTGGAATGCACAGGACAAAAACCCGCTGGTCCGGAGACAGGTCATGATACCGAAAGATCTCTATGACCAGGTGAAAGAGATCGACCTGTCAGAGTTCATCTGCAAAGGGCTCGAGCGAACCGTTAAAAAATCAAAACCATCCGAATAAATCTATTTTTTCTTCCCCTTCTTCTCTTCCAGTGCCCGATTTAATAACGCGGTCATATTTACTCCCTGCTCTTTTGCCCACTCATGGAGGTCCTCCCTGACCTCGACTGACGTACGCCTGAACCGGATGCCGTCCCTCTCAATCACCACTACCATAAACATATCATATGTCATGCTATGTTACATCAAACATACCATAGCATATGCTATGTTTATAAACTCCTGAAATATATTGACAGATTTCCTCCCCTTAATAAATACTCGTTCAGCAAACGATAGAGTATGCCCGATACACACCCGGATTCTATTCATCCGGAAGCACAATTCGGGAACATCGAACATCTCCCAGAAACAACCCAAGGGCATGAAACAATCCTGCAGGGGCTAGACCAGTGGGTCCCTACAGATCTTCCGTGGATACCCGGGAAGAAGGCCTATTACGGGGTCCCTAATTTTGAAGGAACTGAAAACGAATGGGACAACGTCCCGCTCATTTTCACAACCGACGACCGACCGAAACACCCAAGTGACAAAGCACTCCGTGAGAACGCTGCTGCAGAACTTGCGAGGATTAACGGCAGGCTGGCCGGAAAACTCACCGAGTCAACGGTCCATACGTCCGGAACACCCCGGCTGACTTCCCGGATTCAGTTCTCTGATCCTAAAGTGCAGGAATACTACAATCTCGGGAAACTGGCTCACTCGACTGGGTTCTCTGCTGCATCGTTGGAAACAGGGCACCTGGTAGGGAAGGTCAAACCCAGTCATGTCCTGTTGTTTGTCCGGGGTGAACATGCAGAACCGAACGACCCAAAAGCCATGTTCCTCAACACAAAGCCGGACCAGTCCGGCATATGGTCAGAGATTCACAACACGCTGAAATCTCTCGTATCGCTCTTTGAAAAAGCCGGGCAGCCTGCTGAAATGAACAACCTGCAGGCACCTGAAGACAAGAAGATGACACCAGATCCAGAACTCACCAAACAACTGGAGTTTGCAAACCTCAAACTCCAGGAGAAGGATTCTCTCATCTCTGCAAAAGACAAGGAGATCACCGATCTCAAGGCAAAGGTCACAGAGTTTGAGAACCTCAAAAAGAGTATCGAAGAAGAGAAGAAGAATGCACGATGGGCGGAAATGAAAAACTGTCTGCCGAAAGGTCTCACCCATTCCGAAGATGAGGAAAAGAAACTCCGGACAGAGTTTGAGACAGACTCCGGAGCATTTGCAATCAAGATGCTGCAGCATGGAAACACCAAAGCACAGCCGAAAGGCAAAGACGGTGCAGAGTTTGTCAACACCAAACAGATGGCATCAGATGAAGACCGGCTCCGGAAACTCGGGATTCCGAGTATCACGATATCAGGAGGTGCTGAATAATGGCAGTTGGAGACATCAAAGGAGAAGAGGCAATTGTCCAGGTCCTGACGGCTGGAGCTGCAGTAGCCAAGGGCGACGTGGTCCACCTGGAATCTGACGGGAAATGGGATCCGGTTGTTGCGACCGACAAAGGGAAGTTTGCAGTAGCCATTGAAGCCGCTAGCGGGGACGCTGTAGAGTTCCGGGCGGTTGTATGGGGCCGGGTCGAGGTTACTGCAACTGCAGCAACCATTGCAGCATGGCAGAACGTTATCGCTGGGTCAACCGGGAAGATTGCAAAGGCAGTTGACATGGTAGCTCTCGATGCTCCTGCATCGTATGCAGAGGCCGGAGTACAGACTGAACTTGATAAGATCCAGGATCCGCGGATCTTCGTTGGAACCGTGACCGAAGCATTCGGATCAGGTGCAACAGGTACCCTTTGGGTAGGACTGGTGGCTTAAAATGCCAGGAATTATAACTGCAGCCGATATCTCCGGCTCACTCGACGCAAAGAACATCGTTCTTGGTGTTCTCGAACAGGCAAACGCTCAGCTCAACCTGGGCAGTCTGTTCACCCATGCACAGGTCCTAGAACTCACGGCAACCATACCAATCAGCAAACCGGGGTCTGTCCATGAAGACCTTGACGAACTTGAAGTTGTGGACGTCGAAACCGGCAGTTTCACCTATGTGGATTTCTCCCTGAAGAAAGACCGGGTGTACCTGGCACGAACTGATGAAGCTCAATATAAGAGCAAGGCAGGCGACCCGCTTGCAATCCAGAAACAGTCTGCAGCAAATGAACTGAACCGGACCCTTGACAAGAAGATTATCACCGCTCTGCAGACATCACCACAGACCGCTGATGCTTCTGCCGTCTGGTCAACTGCAACCAACAGCCCGCTCAAGGACATAGCAACAGCGGTTGCAGCAATCTATCCAAACAAACCGGACTTCTGTCTCATGACCGGAGAGGTCCATGCTGCATACCTGGCAACCGACGCAATCAAGGCAGTCGGCACCGGGAACCCGGCAGCACTTGCAGGCTGTGTCGGAACCATTCCGGGATACAACATTCCGATCTTCATCGACTCAACCACAGTTACCGATGAATCTTGTACCATTGGTAGTGCTGCAGGTCTTGCCTGTGTCATCGGTGATGGTCCGGTGAAGGTCCGGGAATGGGACTCCAACCAGTCCGGGGCAACTATGTATCAGATTGATGTCTGGAGACAGGTTAAAGCACCTATCTTCAAGAATGGAAGCAACCTGAACACAGCGGTATACAAGCTGACAAACTGTGTTGCATAAGGTGACAAATGACGGTCACGGCAGACATGATCGCTCAGGTGTCCTCGTATGAGGTAGCCGAAGCCGGGCCGTTCACCCCTGCTCTTTTTACTCTGTATTCGGGTGTTGCAGCTGCCAGGTTATCCAGATTGGATCCGGGGCTTGATTCGGATACCTATGACCTCTGTCATGCTCTCCTTATCTGTCATTTTTACGAAGTGTTCAAGGTAGGCGGCTCGGATCTGAAATCTGAATCCATAGGTGATTATTCATACACTCGGGCTGCAGGAGTTGGTGAGACGTCCCATATGGCACAATGCCTGCAGATTATCGCAGACTTCCAGGGGGGCGAAGTGCCGAACGAAGCAGTTGAGACCGATGACCGGGAGATGATGACCCTTGACCAGAACCCAATGGAGTATGAGGAGGATTACGACTCATGAACTCCCGGCTATTGGCTCATACTTGTAACATCCTGAAACGAGAAAAGAAGCAGAAACTGAGCTTTGACACCGGGACGGGGACATTCACCAAAGGGCTCATGGTCTCCGGTGCAACCAGCAAAGCCACGGCAGTGATAGACAAGGTCAGTGGTTCAACATCCGGCTACCTGGTTCTGAAGAATGTAACCGGCACGTTTCAGAACGATGAGGCACTGACCGATACCGGAACCGGTGCAGCTGTCGCAAACGGAGTTTGTAGCGACTATCAGAACTCATACGGGGAATATGAGTATTACTGGCCGATTGACCAGAGTTCTGTTGACTGCCGGTTCTATTACGCCGGGAACAAAGGGCAGGGGAAAACCCGAGTCATCCATGAGACAGGTCAGATGATTGATCTTCCGTTGTCTGTGATCCTTCCCGGCACAGTCACCGTCGCATCGGCAGAATACCGGATAGATGGGACCTCCGGACCATTTCAAGAGGTGTATAGTATAGAAACATGTTATTCCGTCTCCGGGCGGTCTGCGGTTGACCATTACGAAGCGGTTCTCAAGGCGGTGCAGTGATGCCTGATGATGATATCATCACGGATCTGCGGATCGATATGGCAGAACTCAGAAAGGATGTTGCACACGTTTCAAAGACTTTGGACCAGGTGAAACGGGAACTGAGTCAATGCATGGTAGGACAGGAGGAACGGATCCGGACTCTTGAGCAGACCAGACCAACCTGGTCAGACCATGCAATTCTTGCAAACAGGATCTCGATGATTCAGTCGGAATCTGACCAGAGAAAAACGCTTGACAAGATTCTTATGGTTGCTCTGACTGCTGGAGTTTCGACCGTTGTATCCTGGGTTGTTTCGTTAAGGGGGTCATAAATGGCAACAATCTGCACTCCTGAACAGATGGCACAGCGGATTCTTGGAATCAAAAAGGGCTGTGAAGACGGTATCCGGAAAGGTCTTGTGAGATCTGCAGCAATCGCAGAAACACAGGCAAAAAAGAACCTGACACCCGGGTCAACTCCATACACAAACGCACCTTTCGATACCGGACTTCTCCGGGGTCATATTGGGTATTCGGTCGAGGTTGTATCGACTGATGAATGGATTGCACGGGTCGGCGTCGAAGCGGATGTCAAGAACTCTGATGGGGTTGAGGTTGATACCTATGCCCTTTACGTCCATGAAGGAACCCGGCCACATTACGCACCGATGGAAGCGATACAGAAATGGGCGGAACGAAAGAGCCGGGGTGGTTCTGATTTCCCTTGGTTTGCGATCTGGCTCAAGATCGCTAAAGAAGGCACAGAACCAAAACCATTTCTCATGGATGCGATTGAGGCAACACAGGACCAGTATAAGGCGATTATTGACCAGGAGTATGCTAAAGCCCTGGTTCAATATGCAGCGAGGTATGGATGAACCCAACCGTCTTTTCATCGGTTCTCGACCTGCTCCGGGAGAATGCAGACCTGCAGGCTCTCCTGGGTGGTCCGTATGTGTACCGGGCTCACGGGGTGCAGCCTGCTCATATTCCTAGCGTCACCCTGCTTGAAAACAACGAGAGCAGCAAACTCCGGGCCGGATACAACATTCACCGGAACCGGGACAACTCACCGACCCTGCAGGTGGACATCTGGATCGATACCAACCAGGAGGATCCACCATGCACCGGTGAGGATGCTGACCTCATTGCTGAACAGATAGACGAAATCCTATTCGCTCCGGGTGCTGTTACCGGAACGTATGGGTGGACCAGAAACAGCAGCACAACCCAGAACGATTCCGATATCGGCGGGATTCACATTGCCCGGCGGTATTCGTTCGCGTACGTAGTAAACGATTCATAAGGAGGAAAAATGACAACTGTCGCAGATTTTGGCGAATACACCGGAGCAATGGGGACCATCACCGTTGGTGGCGTTCCTCTTGCGGACGTGCAGTATGACGTAAAATGGGAGAGAGCAACCGTGAGTCATTCTCGGGGCGGGAAACATTCGGACATCAACATTCCGGGCAAACTCTCTGTGACCACGAAGATCACAAAAGCTCTCGTGTACGGAGACATTGAGAAAACCCTCGGGTATTCCCTGACCGATACCCCGATTACAGGGACTGCAGAGACTCTGCTTGCATCTTCTCACGTCCTCGATGGCACGGATAATTACGAGGATATGACCGATGACACTATCGCAACCGCTTCACGGATCCGGTATACTCTGCAGACCAATGCAATCACAACCGGAGGAACCATCACAATTATCGGTGAGGACAAGGATGAGAACCCGATGGAAGAACTCATCGAGGTCGAACCCTCTGCAATCGGTACTACTTGGACCTCAACCAAGGTATTTAAGAAAGTCTTTGGGCATGTGCTCCGGGGGATGGACTCAACCAGCGACCTCGGGACGTTTGCCGTGGCATCAATTGCAGGTTCTTCTACCTATACCGTAGGAGATCCGAAAATATTCGATCTTGTCGGCACCCTGACCAAAGGAGGTCACACGATTGTCATCACTCAGCCTGACTGCTGGTTCAAGGCCGGTGGAATCGCCTGGGAAGATGCAGGCAAAATAATTGACGTTGAGGGCGATGTCGAGATGAGAGATCCTGATACCCTGTCTGTGAGTGTGACATGAGCCGGACCATCGACCCGAAAGAGGCAGCGGTGATGCTCAAAGAGCATCAATCCAATTTTGACCGGATACGAGCAGCAGAAACCGCTGATACGTACCGATGGCAGAATGAGATCGCGATGCTCGAACGCCGGGTCAAAGACTGCTATGAGGATGTGGATCTCGGGAACGGGGATAAAATCGCTGTTCGGACAGCACTGTCAGAGGAAGAGATGCAGGAGATGGGGGCTCTCGAACTCCGGAAGGCAGAACTCGAAAAAGGCAACCCGGAGATGTCTGATATCACTTATCGACAGCTCGAGCTCATGACCGCTAATCCCTTTCTGACTGCAGACTGGTTCAGGGACAATAAAGATAAATGGCCGGTGGATGTCGCTCTTCAGGTCCTGGCAGCATTCCTGGAACATCAAATCAGCAAACGAATCAACCGGGTGAAAGACCTCCAGTCCTTTCGGACAGAGTAAACAGGGCCAGAACTACGGGGACTTTCTCCGGTACCTCGGAATTCTCGACCCTCGGGAATATGCAAACCTTCCGGCAGACATCCGGCTGTTCTGGAAGTCCTGGTATAATCAGAAGATGAAATCCATGCACGAAAAAGAGCAGGCACAGAAACGGAGGCGGTAAACTATGGGATTGTTAGGATCCTTAGGGTCCGTCGCCTATGATATTCTTTGTAACGACAAAACCGGGGACGGATCGAAAAAATCTCAGGCCAATCTCATGGCAGTCGGAGCGGCGTTTACCGGGGTCGGGGTCGCCTCCAAACTCATGGTCGATGATGTCAACCGGTCGTTTCTTGATTTCGATGAGGCAATGACTGCCGTTGAAGCTCTTGGGGGCACATCTGAAGAAGAGTTCAACCGGATGAAAGATGCAGCACTCGAACTTTCTTCTCAGGTGCCTATCTCTGCAACATCAGTTGCAGATGCTATGTATTCCATGATATCAGTCGGATACGATTTCGATACCATGATGAACACCATCCCAGAGGCTACAAAACTAGCAGTCGGCGGAAATATGGAGCTTAAAGATTCCGTTGACGCGGTCATTAACGTATTTGGGGCATATGGGGAAGGCGTTTATTCCGCTGCAGATGTGACCAATATTCTCGCTAAGGCTGTCGGTGTCGGTAAGTGGGAACTAGGCGATTTCACAAGCGAAATAATGCGAAACATCGGGGCAGGCGCCAACCTCGGAATTTCATTTAATGAACTGGCAGCGGCGAACGTGCTTTTACAAAACCGGTTCACCAGTGCGGAAGTAGCTGGAACATCCATGAATGCCATGCTGACCCGGCTTGTAAATCCCTCTGTTATTCAGAAACTTGAGGAAATGGGGGTTCACGTCAAGGACAACGAGGGGAACTTTGTAGGTCTTGAATCGGTGCTGAATCAGTTGGATGATGCTCTTTCCAGTACTGGCGGGAATGTTGACCGGATGAGTGCCCTCCAGGAGATATTCGGACAGGAAGGCGTTAAGGCCGCAATGGCGCTACTCGATGAAAAAGACAAACTCGGAGAGTTATCTGGACAAATGAACGACGCTTCCTTCAAAAACGAAGCATTCAACACAGTAGTCGAGTCAACCGGGTCAAAACTGGAGATTGCGACTAACAAGATGGATGCTGCGAAAATTGCCCTTGGGGAAGGCATGGCACCGGCAACGGAGATTGCAGCTGATGCTATGGGAGGATTAGCAAACGCTCTGAAAGAGTTGCCTGAACCGTTACAAGGAGTGGCCGGTATGGCCCTCTATGCCGCTCAGGGGTTCGCGGTTCTTGGTCCGGCTCTCATGGGACTGGCAGCTCTGAAAAGCCTTGGACTGGGTGCAGTATTCGCCGGAATCGCTCAAGGGCTTGCAGGGCTCGGGTCAACCATTGCCGGACTATCCGGGACCCTGGTATCCGGATTAACAGCAGCGTTCTCATCCGCCATTGTTGCAGTAGGGGCCGGTGTTGCCCTTGGTTTGGCAGGTGTCTGGATACTCCTCGAAACCGGAGTCCTTGACTGGATATCCGGAATCGGGCGGCTCGTTGAACAGTCAGATCTTGGAAACATGATTATGCGTATTCTCAAGGTGGTCCTGGCTCCGATTGGGGCAATAGGAAACCTGATTATTGACATCGTGTCCGGCCAATGGGATTTGTCGGTAATCGCAGAGGATATGGCCGCTCCGTTCCGTGACGCGGTGGGCATCATCGGTGAGACGGTAGGAGGATTAGCCGACGGGTTATCATCTGCATTTTCCAGCATCACCTCAGCGATCACATCCGGACTTGGGGGTCTGCCTGGTGCAGTATCGGGGATTCTATCCGGGATACCTGGGACCATCTCCGGGATATTCTCCGGTCTTACATCAACCATCGGATCTGCTCTTTCCGGAATTCCAAACGCAATCAAAGCCGCTTTTACCGGTATCGGGGGTATTGTCAGTGCAGCAGTTGGAGAGGCGGCAAGTGCCATTACCGAAGCCTTCGGTGGCGTAGTTGAAGGAATCGCTGAAGCACTCGCAACCGTTCCGGATGTCATTGCAGATGCCTTCTCCGGAGTGGGGGATTTAATCGGGTCGGTATTTGCTGAAATTCCGGCCATAGTCGGGGACATCTTTTCCGGGCTCTCCGGAGTGATAGGATCAGCTCTGTCCGATGTATCCGGGACTATCGCATCAGCATTCTCCGGAGTAACATCAGCGGTCGAGTCAGCCCTCTCCGGAGTTCCGGGGGCATTGACTAGCTCTTTTGGCACTATCACATCTGCATTCTCTGCACTCGGGGGAAGTGTGCAACAGGCATTTACCGCACTGTTCACAGGCATTTCAGACTTTATTGTTACGATGGGTCAGGGATTCATCGCAGCGGGTTACAATATCATCATGTATATTGTCCAGGGTATGCAGTCTGCTGCCGGTGCAATTGCATCAACCATTGGCAACATATTCAACATCATCGGTCAGTTTATCCCGCATTCTCCGGCAGAGACCGGACCATTATCTCAACTACCGAACTTCGGGGCATACTTTGTTGACCCGCTCCTGGCAACCGTTCCGGCCGTGCAGGCTGCCTCTCTCCAGGTTGCTGAGGCTGCTGCTGCTCCGGTTGCTCAACCGGCCAGTATATCAGGCGGTACACAGATCGGATACCAGGACAACTCTGCACCGATTGATATCGGCAGCATCACCGCCAGTAAGGACTATTCTATCACTGATATCATGGCCGAAATTGCAACGATGCAGGCACAGAAACGGGCACAGCGGGGGGTGACGTCCGGATGACCGTTACATTCGACAGTCTGACTCTCAAAGAGCCGGATGTAAAACCACAGCCGAAACCTCAGGTAAACGAGACCGAACTCGTGTCCGGGAAAACCAAACTCACCGTATCATCGACAGTGAAAAAATCCTGGCAGATTTCATGCATCACAGAGTCATTGGCGGAATACTCCGCTCTATTAGCAAAATTAACGGTGGTTGGTTCTCTGGTCATCAACGGAGCAACCAATACAAAATGTGTGATAAAATCGTGGAGAGAGAAGGAGATGAACCCGAGCACTAAGGAAATCACTATGCAATTTGTGCAGGACACAACATGACCGAAGAAGCCAAATCCGGATTTAAGGAGGTAGAGGTTGAGATGATAATCAGAGACAAAGACGGAAAAATAAAGAGCATCGACAACGAGGTGACAAAACTTGGCAAAAATCGCTGATACCGGACTTATCAGAGCTGCAAAACTCCTGGGAGGAGTGGACTCAGTAACACCGTTTACGAAGATAGCAGTAGGCACCGGGACCGATGCAGAATCGGCAGCACATACAGCACTTATCACAGAGGTAGGAGAACAGAGTTGCACACCAACGTACGAAGCGACTAACAAATGTGTGTGGACTGCAACAATCACCGGGTTTGCGTCCTCATATTCGCTGGCAGAGGTCGCAGTATTGTCAGCGGATGAATGTTTGCTGCTCCGGCATCTCTGGTCAGTGGTCCGGGGTGTTGATCCGGGGGATTCAGTGACAGTGACAGTAAAAGTGACAACAGGAGAAGCAACATGAGTCTTCAAAAAATAGTGACAAAGGTAGTTGACAATCAGACCGTTCAGGAATCAGCCAGCCTCGACCTAGCAAACTCGACAGCAATCGGACCAACCAGCACAGATACTCTGATTAACCTGGCTATCGAATGCACGGTAACGTATGCATCCGGAGCAACAGCAGGATGTACTGTCAAATTATTTGCCAGTTACGACGGGACGAACTACGATACTGATCCATATGACCAGTTTGATATGCCGTTCACCGCGAACACTACCAAGTCGCAAACGTTCGCTGTCAATCCGGCACCGAAGTTCTTGAAAGTCGGGGTTACGAATCTGGACACTGCACAGGATATTACAGCGTTTTCTGCCTGGGCACACACACAGGCCGCGTGAGGTTAGTACCTCATGCCTCTCAATTATTCCCGGTGGAAACACCGGATTACTTTTTCTTTATCACCTGTCACAACCGTAAATGACCGGTGGGTTTCATTATTGTTACCCTGGCGGATAGGAATCAATCCGGATTATTCTGACATCCGGTTTACTGACACGAAAGGAAATTCACTGGATTACAATATTGCCTCGAAAACTGACCGGATAACAGCGACAGTCAAAATCGAGATACCAATTGCAGGAATACGGCTCATCCATCTTTATTCCGGCAACAGTCAGGCAGAGAGCGAGTCAACTGCTGCAGGAACCGAAGATGCTAATCCGGTCCTGACTGCAGTCTCCGGGACGATGAATCCGGGGTACTCAGGAGTGTGGACTCTCCGGCAGGGAGGGAGGTTAAATCAACAGAAATATGCTCGGAGTTTTGGGACCGGACCATATCCGGAATGGAAATACAAAACCCTGATCCAGATCACCAATCCAGTCAGCCAGGCAAACTATCAGCACAAACTTACGCTGAAATGGCATCCGGGGATGAGGTCGGATTTCCGGGATATCCGGTTTGCCCAGTTCAACGGGAAAAGGTGTGATTATTGGATAGAATCTTATACCTCCCGTACCTCTGCAGTTGTTTGGATCGAAGTCCCTACTGCTGGTCAACGATGGTTGAATTTGTTTTATGGGAATGGGAGAGCGGGTTCAGAATCATCAGGTGCAAATACATTTGATTTTTTTGATGATTTCACAGGTAGTAATATTGACACGTCAAAATGGACTGCAACATCAGGTGTGTCCGTATCCTCTGGAATATGTACAATTACTCGGGGGGCCAGTGCAGCCTATATCTATGGCAAAACAGATTTTGGGGCAGGGTATAATTTACGATACAAAGTAAAATATGGAGCATCTGGCACCCTGTGGTCTGGTCATGAAAGTAGTGCAGCAACTACCAGCAATGCCTTGATGGATGAACTGGACGCAACATACTGTTACCCGGGTTCAGGTACAACGAGCGGGCAAACTGCTCATAGTGTCAGTATGTCCGCAGCGTACAGGATCATAGAGATTACTAGAACGGGAGGGGGTTCAAACGCAACGCAATTTAGCATCGACGGAGTTCAAAAGGTTAATTCGGCACCATATGCGTCAGTATCCAACCGCCATCCCGTATTCCATGCGTATGGATCCGGTGCAGTGATCTATGTTGATTTTGTAGCAATCCGGAAATATGCAGCCACTGAACCGACTCTCAATCTTATTTCCCATCAACCAAACTCTACCCGGATAACCCCATACGAAACCATCGGAACACAACAGACCGGCGGCAACACCTACATCATGGATCCAATCGAGGCAACCCTCTCCCTCTCTGGGTCCATGGGTGCAACGATTCTCCAGCCCCTGGTATCGGCAGGGCTTGATCTCACTCCATCTGCACCAATCACGATATTATTCCCGCTCATCGAAGCCGACCTCTCATTATCCGGGTCAGTCGTCACGAAAAACTATATCCCGCTCGATACCTTGGACCTAACCCAGATCAGCGTATCCAAAGCGGTGACTGATGATATTTGGGCCATGAATGCAACAATCGACGGGTATACCGAACTTAACACTGATGTTTTGCGACATGCAACATTTTCAACAACTGACCATCTGGGTGTCACCCAATCCATATTCGCCGGAATACTCCCGAAAGGATCATACACCATCAAGGATGCAGCAAACAAGACAGTCATATCCGGATACGATTATGCTTGGTATCTTGCAAGACAGCAGGTACAGTCAACATACCAGCACAATGTTGCATCTGTCAACCCGGCAGATATCATCACCGGACTCCTCGGAGGCGACGATTGGGAAGAAACGACTGGTATCATGCCATACAAGATCAACCAGGTCACAGCATGGGGCGATACGCTCAACAACAAGGTGTTTGATTTTGCTATTGGCACAACCAAAAAACAGGCTATAGAGAAGATCTGTGCCTATTGCCGGTTTGTATTCCTCGTTAAATGGATTGTAGTTGAAGGGATTGCAACCGCTGCAGCATATTTCATCAGTGAAGACGATATCGACACAGAACTCGATTTACCTACTCCAGTGACGTTTACGTATCCGGATCCATACCTAGCAGACTCAATCAAACCCGTGGTCCGGGGTGATGAGCGATACAACCGGGTGACGGTTATCGGCCGAAACAACGCCGGCGGGGTGTTTTTCTGCACCGTTGAGAGTCCTGCTGTTACAGCCGGAGACGAACTTCCGATTGAAAAAATTGAGAACTCTGGGTCATGGACCACACAGGAACAGGTGAACGCTCGGGCACAGGAACTGTTTGAATACTATTCAGAGACTGCATACACATTTACCGCAAAGGCAATTGACCGAATGGATCTCGAACTGTTACAGAAAATAAAAATAACTGGATACACAGGTGTCTCTGAAAACTGGATGAGAATAACGCGAATAAAAAAGACCGTTCGGGCAACAAAAGACGGGGTTGAAAAAACAGTTGATATTGAATTCACTGAGAATGTAAAATGGTCCGCTCTCCGGAGGATGTACCGGTATTCGTCCGACGATATGACTAGCGAAGTCGAAACCATTGTTGATGATAAAATCGCTCAAATTCCTGGGATGCAGGTTGGAACATGCACAGCGATTGACGGTCAGGCCGGGACCGTGGTTTTGGAGTCCGGTGAGATCGTAACGACAAGGGTGGTCTGATTGGTTGTCCAGGTTGGTGATAAAGTGCTCGTGTATGGGGCCGGAACTCCGTGGGCGTTTGCAAAAAAAATTGAGCCAGTCCAGGTTGGTGACAAGGTTGATGTCCTGACATTATCAGACGGAACGAAACTAGCCATGCCCCGGATTGATTTGGATCTTCATGATTATGTCTGGACGTATCCGGTCTGGGATACCCCATTCCATTTAGATGGCATGCCGTTTTCGTGGGAGATGATGCCACTCGGGGCTGCTGTGTTCACGTTGACAGGGGTGAGTGACTGTTATAAACTAGAGGATATTTTACGAGAATGGGATCCTGAAGATATTATTGGGAAACAATTAATTGAGTTCCGGCCTGTTGGGAGAGGATATAATACTATAATATACACCATTACCGGGTGGGATTACCCAAATTATACTGTGGTGTTGAATTATACCGATCTATCGTATGATTTGTGGACTGATATGGGAATTGACGGGCCTCATCCTGATTGGTATTACCCTGCGAAATCAATATCTAGTGGTCTTGTTGATTTGTCTGCCAGTTGGGATGGGGCACGATCCAATTCGACAAATCCAAGACTAGAAAGTCCTACTATTTCATTAGCCGGTATAAAAGAGATACAATTTCGGTATTTGTACAAATCTATATATGGATATCAGACGTGGGATTATCATACGGGTTACTGTTGCTGGAATCATTGCCCTGAAATTACGATCGGTGCACAAGTGTTACAGTACTGTGCAACTGAATCCAAAATATTTCGTGAGGGAGATATTGATGTTACTTATCGATGCAATCCAAATTATCCTAAATTTACTACAGTTACAATACCTGAGTCTGCTTGGGGGAGTTTTATAAATGCGGTGTTAGGGGTGGAGTTGGTAGGCCATGGGGTAGGATTATCCCGTTTTTATTGTCCAATAGAAGCACAATTTACAGGTTTAATGTTGATCCCGTCAGGTTGTCCAACCGAAGACAGTAGAGCAGGGGATAGATATATAATCTATGATCCGGAAACCGGTCGACTGATCCTAAACGACGGATCAAAAACAATTTTGGCATCCGCATACTGGAGAAACATCACCGGACCAGGCGATGAGATATCAACCACACCGGTTACGTATGCCTGGGACGGTCAGGGTCACGTGTATTTATCGCAATCAAAAACAACCCTTTCGACAATATTCTATGACAACGAACTGCAGGTTTCAAATCTTGCAGCCGGAAAAACAAAAATAATACCCTATCATTCGAACGACCCTTATACGCTAGAGGGCGAAACTGTCAGCCGGGAACTGGTAAACATTACCAGTATCCTCCGGGCCGGAAACAATGAGATAACCTTGACGGTCAAAGACACAGCCGGAAACAAAGTAGGATTCCCTACTCCGGTATACATTATGAGATCGATGTCATAGACGGCTCACAATCATCTTTTTTCATCCGGTTGGTATGATTGTATATCTCGACAGTATTATCAATAGAGCGCCGCTATTACGGGCATGCTCTTAAAAGATTAAGCCCTGATTAAACATTGTTAAGAACTCACGACTAGGGTTTTATTAGTTTGAAAATGCAACTTCACAAGGTGGACAGAATTAAAACTTCGAACATCATCACCATGATTGCCGGTGTTATCTTCATCGGTCTTGGGATAAACAATATCCTGCAGAGTTCCCAATGGTGGCGTTATGTTACTTTCATTATCGGAATTATTATCTTTACAATGGGAGCCTACGGGTATAAAACCGGAAAAAGATTTTAATTCTTACTTTCTTCTGAAAAATGCCAGGACTCTCCATCCTGATTGATATCTTTCTTCCAGATGGGGACATATGTCTTTATCTCTTCAAGGATCCATGCACAGGCGGCAAATCCTTCCTCCCGGTGAGATGCCCCGACAACAATTACCACAATCACTTCGGTGAGGTTCATTCTCCCGACACGGTGAACAATATCTACCGAATTCAGGTGATATTCGCTGACCGCTTTTGCTCCGATGGTTTTGAGATCGGCGAGTGCAACCTCTTCACACACTTCAAGAGAAAGAGCTTCGATTCCATCATCCCGGACGGTGCCGATAAATGTGACTATTCCTCCGGTCTCCTTTTTTTTAGCCGATTCAATAATTGGATATGGATCGATTGGTTCTCTCGTAATTGCTATTACCATTGTTATCCTCCTGAAACTGGTGGGAAGAGAATGATGAGATCGTTATCTGACAGGGAGATGGTATCTGCATCTGCAGGGGCGATCCTCGAATCCCTGTACATTACCATAACATAACTCCGGATATTTTTCTCCGCATCAATAAGCAATTCGGCATCAGGGCCGGACCCGGCAAGGGCGAGGACAGCATCCCTGATACTTGATCCCTCCGGAATCTCTCTCTCCTGTTCTTCTCCAAATGCATCACGAAACCGTGCATAACATCGTATCGTTACTTTCATTCCTGTACCTGTTACTCAGAACAAACCTGACAGTTTTTCCGTTTTTCTGTCTTCATAAATTCAATTCTCCCTGAAAGACCATCCCATATCAGAAGTCTTCCGGATATCATGCTCCCGGTATTTGTTAGGTATTTTATCGCTTCCATTGCCTGCATGGAACCAATAACCCCCGCTGTGGCCCCCATAACAGAAACTTTTCCGACAGGTGGTGCTGATGGTATCAGACAGGAGAGACAGGGTGAACTTTTCGGGATAATACTGGTAAGCTGGCCTGAAAAACCCTCTATTGCACCATGGATAAATGGAATCCCTGCCTTCCATGCCGCTTCATGAAGAATGAATCGTGATTCATAGTTATCCAGAGCATCAATAACAAGATCTGCATCTTTAATGAGTCGGTTAGCTGATTGAGCATCAATTCTCTTTGGGTATGCAACAACCGAAACATCAGGTTGCATCTTTTCAAGGGTGGCTTGTGCCGAATATACTTTTTGCAGACCGATTGATTGTGTTGCATGGAGAAACTGCCGGTTGAGGTTTGATTCCTGGATGACATCATCATCAACGATTACCAGTTCACCAATACCTGCAAGTGCAAGATATGTAGCAGCAGGAGATCCAAGGCCGCCTGCTCCGGCGATAAGGATGGTTGCATCATTCAGTTTTTTCTGACCTTCTGACCCGATTAGAGAGATCTGCCGTTCATATCGCCCAGAGCTTCCGGTAAATTTCTGATTGTTCATGATAGTATGTCTCTGATGTGCATGAGTGCCACTTTAGCATCTTCTCTCTTCTGGTCAATGGCATTTACAACTAACCAGGCTTTTATTTCATCTCTTCTCTTTGTATCTGGAATACTGTCAGTTAATATTCTTGTCCATGACCTGTCCGGATACCAGAGTTTTTTTCCGGTCTCTATTATTTTTTCTGTTTCTTCTTTTGAGAGAAAACCGGATGTAACTCCATGGGTAAGAGTAACCCTGACATTTACCAGTGCTTCTGAAAAGGCGGTATGCGTTGTCGGATCACACATAAGGGCTACTTCATCATCAGATTCGATGATTCCTTCTTTATACATCCGGAATACTTCACCGACTCCAATCATGCCAAATGGATAGAGTTCTGATGCCCTGAGTGCCCCCATACTTGATGCTCCAACAACGGTGATTCCTGCTTTTATTACTTCAAGCACTTCCCGGTGTCCTACAGCCGCATCCTCAAAGAATACTCCGTCAATAATGCCCACTATCCGGGGTTTAATATGGATTGCTTCGAGGAGGTCAACTCTTCGTACCGGAGGTCGGTACGTAGCAGGAAGGATCTTTTCTGCTTCGTTAACTGGAAGGCTTGGACCCAGGTAAATAATTACGTCTTGCACGTTTGCATCTCTCTCCAAGTCGTTCGGGGTCCATGGCATAATGTTCAAGCCCTGGAACAATTACCCTCACCACCGGAATCCCGATCTCTGGTCTTGTCAGGTCAACAACCAAAACCCGGTCAAGACCGGCCTTTTTCAACCGATCAAGAACGATATGAATGTCATCAAGGAAATCATCGGTGTGGTATGAGGACATATCATCATATGAAACTCTCGGTTCGGGGTCAAACCATTTTTTATTCAGCCGCTTTGCCCGGTCATATCCTACCTTGGAGAGGAAATGAGTGGACTGTGTATCTTCCCTTGCTCCGTGTATCTGGGTCGCCCTGCTCTGGGCAACTTCTGTGAGTGCACGAAGAATTGCAATCTCCTTGCACAGGTGTGTACCCATACCAATACAGAGCAGGGTTGGGTCCCGAAGCTGGAGGTCATCAGATACTGCCGCAACCGTCGGAATCCCGAGATCGCTGGTAATATCCCGGAGAATAACATCTACCCCCGCTGCCTTGAATTTTTCAAGGAGATCTGCTGCTACCGGATGAGTAATATTGGTTATAACCGGACCACCCAGGCGGCATGCTTCAACTAAAGACCATGCATCCCGCTCTATTATCTCACAAAGACTATGAAACACTGCTTCTTCGTAGGTGTTTCCTGATGCAATTCCATTTGTGCTGGTCCTGAAAAGTCTTCCCATTATCCGGGGAACCGGGTGAAAAACCGCATGGGCTGGCACCCATATTTCTTCATTCCGGGTGATGTCATATGCCGGGTACCATGGGATTGGCCATTCCTGCTCGGTATTCTCCGGAAGTATAAGAAAATCCGGGTGAATAGCATTTTTTTCTGACCTCATCTGGTCATAGGTCATCGTCACCGTCTGCCGGTCATGTATCTCTGCAGAGTACCGCTCAAGTCCTTCCATGATGGCTGATACCCGGGCTGCAATGGGAGTTGCACCTTTTCCATTATATACGGTGATTGCTCCTTCGGCTGCAACAGGCCTGATACACGAAAAAACCGGTATACCAATCCGGTCAAGTCCGGTGATATCCGCAACACGGGTGATTCCTGCCGGAATGGTGAGGTCTTTGACCTGTTCATAGGTTTCTTCAGGTGACCTGGTCCGGTGAGTCTCCTGCTGGTAGAGTTTTTTACAGGACTGGAGTATCATGTGCTCATATACGTTTTCTTCCAGAGAGAAAAAGAGTAACAGGTTATGAGTTTGTCCTGCCAGATTATGTTTCTCTCCAAACCAGGATATGCTGTGATGAACGCATCTTTGTCAGGTTAAATCAGGAAAAAACTATCGCAGATCTATAAAATTGGAAATTCAGATGACCGGTAGAGTTCTTCAAGGTCCTGACCACATCCATTGCAAGCCTCGGTGATGACTTTTCGCACCGTTTCCCACATGGTAACTGCAATATCACCAGGGACTGGTGTTAATCCATGGGCAAGGATGGAATCATTTCTGATCATGATATAGTCCTGGAGGATGTTATACCACTCATCTGCTCCGTGCAGCCCGAGATCTTCAAGGAGAGAAAATTTTGCCCGAAGACCAATGCGGATAATCCCGTTCCTATCAGCCCTTCTGGCATATGAAGAGATATCCTGTTTTTTTAACTTTTTCTTCAAATCTACAAATCGTATCTTCTCTTCATTATCATCAATCCCATAATTGAGCAGAAGAACCTGTGAAATCAGTTCAACCACCCGGTAGAGCCGAGCAAGTCCGTCATCATACCGTTCTCCGTCAACCCGGCGTTTTGCATTATGGAGCAGATCAATGAGTATATAGGTATACTTTTGCTGCCTGACTTTATACCGCTCTTTCCGGTTCAGAAGAGTATCATCAAGGCTATCCAATTCAAGAAGACGTTTTAAAAACTCTCGGTTTAAGGGAATAAGCAGATCCAGATCAGGGATGTGTTTCAGGTACTGGTAGGCCTTTTCATAATCCATCTTATCCCAGTGCCAGTACCCGTTAAAGAGTGCATAATACATGTCCCTTTCCGGAATACTGCTGACCCCTTCGAGAAGGCGGAGTGAACTGCCAAAATGACATGTATTAAAAGCTTCAATCGCTCTATGGAGCTGGAGGCGGTCATATGCGGCAAAGAGTTGCATCTCCTTGACCTTTTCCGTTCCTGGAATAACCATACCTCCGGATTTTTCTCCGGTAACATGAGAAACCGGGTTTCTTGTCAGGAACGAGACTATTTCTGCAGCCATAATCATCTCCCGTGTACCGGATGATGCTTCGATAACAACCTCTTCGTCACGATACAGGGTAGCAATCCCATAGATAAGTTCAAAGCACCCGGAAAAATCCGATGGATCCGGGATCATACAAATCGAACTGACTGGTGGTTTTTTTTCCGTTCCTGAATTCAGAGTGGAAAGAATCTGGTCAATGACCGGTTTACTCTCCTCTGAACAAAAAAAGATGATGGATTCCGGTTGATATGAGGTTATTGCATAGGTTAAGGTTCTGACAAGTTTTACCAGGGCATCTTCATGACTTGTTCCAATGCCTGTTCCGACTGTCATAAGAAGAAGCATAGGTGTTATTTCAGCATGTTTCTGATATCAGTTTTTCTGATCTTTGAAAAAAAATCAAATTTATTTTGGATATGGTTACATTTTCAATAGCGATTGCCATCTTTCATATAATCCACAAAAGCTGCAGCAAAAGAGAACAATACCAGTGTCATCCCCATAAGGCTGATAATCTGCCATACTCCGGTCATTTGTGGTCCGGAAGTGAGAAGATTCATCGAATAACTGGCAATCCAGAAGGTAAGACTGAGATCGAGCAGGATGAGAAACCGAAGCCTGGGTCTACCGGTGACAATATACATGAGAATACTGCCGAATAGAATAATTGCCCCCATAAAGAGGAGTCCTCCTTCGGTCCCGATAAGTTCAGTCATATCCGGATTCCCTGCTTATTAAGGATAATGTACCTGGTACTACTTGAAATAAACGGCAAAAAAAGTGATTTATGAGCTTGAATAAGCATCATAAAAGGTCAGGATAAGTGTTCCAAAACCTAAAAATACCGCAATAATCCAGAAGATAAACCCGATGAACGGGATAAAAAAGAGGATATTGAGGACGATGAATCCAACCACAAATCCAATGATCAGGCCCATATCTTTTTTAGCCATCTGAAAGATCCAGGAGCCGAGAATTGCACCCGAGACGATGGTTGAAAGAAACAGTCCGAGAATGATGAGCAGGAATAAGAAGCATGCGAGAGGGATGCCGATTATCGTGATAAGCAGGATAACAAAGAGAATAAATCCGAGAACGAGTCCTGCGATTCCGGCAACAAGGGATAGCAATGTTTTTTCTGTTCCTGTCCGGAGTATTGAGTTGAAAAGATCCGGACAAATTTTGACAAGGATGATTCCCAGTATTAAAAAGCCAAAAGTACAGATGAGCATTGTAATGGTAACGATAGAGCTGACCATATTCCCGAATTCCTGCATGTCAATTGAGGATTCATCCTCATTCTCAATGGTCAGGTTTCCGTGAATTGTTCCCTGAGTTGTATATCCGGATGATCCGATGATGACATCTTTAGATATTACCGCATTTTTCCCGAGGATTACAGTGCCACCTGATGCAGCAACATTTTCTGCATTCCCGGAGACGGTGACGGTTCCTCCGATGGCGAGTATTTTTCCGCCGACATCACTGTTTACATCAATGTTGCCTCCGCATGCAACAAGGTCGGTTCCAACAGGGGCATTTACCTGAATAGTCCCTCCGGCGGCGATGAGATTTGTCTCAACTGGTTCATTCACGATAAGGGTCCCGCCAGCCCAGGTAATGCTCTTTACTGGCGCATTCACGATCATAGAGCCGCCTGATGCGATAAGATCGTCATCAATTGGTTCATCAATAACGATGTTATCTCCTGACCGGGAATCAAACGCCGATGCCGGGGCAATAAGGCCAGCACATATAATGAAGGCCATTATAGCCATTATTGTCTGAATGTTCAAAAATTTCATGTGGTTTCTCTTTCCGTTTTGTTGTATTCTGTTATATAATCATGCCAGTCTTATTCGCTCTCCGGACCTGGTATTCCGCTCATAAATATCCGGGCATACTCATCAAACCAGTCTGCTTTATCAAGGCCCTGTATCTCCATTATATCAGCCCATTTGCATTCATCATGTTCTTTGCTAATAGAAAGACCTCCGGAGAGAATTGTTCCAATCATAACCAGGTGAACAATTCTGTTTTCTTCTGTCTCCTGCATGGCTGTTCCTGCAGCGGTGTGAATAGCAACGGTAAATCCGGTCTCTTCTAATATTTCACGCTCAAGAGCTTTATCAAAACTCTCTCCTGCTTCGATCTTCCCTCCGGGAAGTTCCCATTTTGAAGCATTTGTTTTACATGACGATGATCGTTTAAGTACCAGGACATGTCCGTGCTGGTCAAAAAGGACAAGATTAACACACAAGGCAAAGGGCTTTGTTGTCATATTTAATGGTATTAACGTTTCCGGATAAAAGTGTTCAGATGAATAACCAGAGGTTTACCGGTATCCGGAAACCGGATAACTCTTCCGTCCAATCAGAATGGGCATGGTAATATCAATTATTCTGGCACACCCTGAAAAGGGAAGTTTAAACCACGCAATAGCCATGACTGCTCTTGATACGCTAAAAAATGCCGGGCATGAAGTGATATTTCATGATCTCTACAAAGAAGAGTTTAATCCCATTCTTCCCGCGAATGAAATATCCCGGGATGGACTGAGAGATCCGGAGATTATAAAACATTGCGAAGAAATTTCCCGGGCAGACGGAATTATTATTGTCCACCCGAACTGGTGGGGTCAGCCTCCGGCGATACTGAAAGGATGGATTGACCGGGTTATAAGGCCTGGTGTTGCGTACCGGTTCATCGAAGGAGACAATGGAGAAGGGGTTCCGGTTGGACTATTACCTGCTAAATCGGCAATAGTTTTCAACACTGCCAATACTCCGGAGGAAAGAGAAGAGTTGGTATTCGGAGATCCACTTGACCGAATCTGGAGGGATTGCGTATTTGGCCTGTGTGGAGTTACCGATGTTCATCGGAGGATCTACCGGGTAGTGGTGATGAGTGACGAAAAAAAGCGGAAGGATTGGCTGTTGGATGTTCAAAACCTGGTAAAAACAGTATTTCCGGAAAATTAGGGGATCTATTTTCCTTTCAGCCAGGAACCAAGCATTCCCCTGATAATCTCTTTTCCTATCTGCGTTCCGACATTGGTTGCGGTCCGGACGGCGATGGTCCCGATAACATCACCAACATCCTTTGTCTTCCTGGATGACCGTGATGTTGTTCTTGGTCTGCTTGTGGTTCTCTCCGTCGACCGTGCAGGCTGTTTTTCCGCGGCATTTTCAGCAGGTTTTTCCTGTTCACGTTTTAAGAGTTCTTCCGCTGCTGAGTGCCGGTTTATCTGCTCTTCGTATCTTCCGAATATTGTTGATTTGTTAATTATTGCTTCCTGCTCCGGTTCGGTGAGAGGAACAAGGCTGCTTCGAGGTGGATATACAAAGCTACGCTCAACCGGAGTTGGAACTCCTCCCTTATCAAGAACTGAAACAAGTGCTTCTCCTATTCCAAGTTCTGTGATGACCTTTTCTGTGTCTATTTTGGGATTCTGCCTGAAAGATTTTGCAGCGGTTTTGACTGCTTTCATCTCTTTCGGGGTGGTTGCCCGGAGAGCATGCTGGATTCGGTTCCCCAGTTGTCCAAGGACATCGTCAGGGATATCTGCCGGGTTCTGGGTGATGAAATAAACTCCAACTCCTTTTGATCGGATGAGCCGTACAATCTGGATAATTTTTTCTTCAAGTGCTTTTGGGGTGTCAGAAAAGAGCAGGTGGGCTTCATCAAAGAAGAGTAGAAACTTCGGTTTTACCAGATCTCCTACTTCAGGCAGATCCTCATACAGCTCGGAAAGAAGCCACAATAGGAATGTTGAATAGATTTTTGGATATTTCATCAATGCTCCGGCTGAAAGAAGGCTGATTGTGCCCTTTCCATCCTGGATCTCCATGATGTCCTGAAGAACCAGGGAGGGTTCTCCAAAAAACAGGTCTGCCCCCTGTTCCTCCAGGGTGAGGACTGCTCTCTGGATTGCTCCGAGGGATGAGGGCGTCATATTGCCGTATTTTCCTTTTATTTCAGCCGTATTTTCTAATGCAAAGGTAATGAGGGAGATAAGGTCTGCAATATCGATAAGGAGGAGGCGGTTATCATCTGCATACCGGAAGAGCATGGAGAGAATACCTGTCTGGGTCTCGTTCAAATCAAGGATCCGGGCAAGGAGTAAAGGCCCCATTTCTGATATGGTAGTCCTGACCGGGTGACCTTCTTTTCCATACAAATCCCAGAACCTGACCGGACAGCCTTCATAATTCAATGGGGAAATTCCCAGAAGAGTGGCACGTTCCTCTATCTTCTTGTTCCCTCCTCCGGGTTTACATAGTCCGGAGAGATCACCCTTGATATCCGGGAGGAATACCGGAACACCCATTGAGCTAAATTGCTCGACTAAAACCCGGAGCGTTACGGTCTTTCCGGTTCCGGTTGCTCCTGCTATAAGTCCATGACGATTTGCCATGGAAGGCTCGATATAAATATCCGTCTCACCTCTTGCTACGGGGGTAAGAGAAATTTCTGCCATGAGTAATCATATGTTCCTTTGATCCTGATATGTTTTTATTAAGGAGATTTTGGAATCCAGAATCCGATCACATGTGAAAAATATCCTGTATGAGTGGATTATTTTGACTAATCAGGGTTATGATAAATTATATCCAAAAAAAGAGTTTAAAATTTGTGGTTGATTAGACCTTTTTTCCGAACCATTCACCCGCAAATCCCGGAGCTGTACCATAGTTATATGTACCATGAAATGAGGTAAAATCGTCAGAAAATGAGAAAGTAAAGCTTCCGGAATCCTTATCGCCAGCGTATGTCGGAGCTTCTGCCCATGTTCCTTTCAATTGATTATAAGCATTTAATGTTCCTGATAATCTCCCATTATCTGCTCCATAAGTACCAGTTACCGTATTCCCCTTCTGAACAAATTCCATATCTCCTGCAAGCTCTGATATCCATTTTCCAGATATTCCCTCACTAACCTCGTTATCACCGCTGGCTCCTGAATCATAGGCTTTCCAGTTGATACCAAAGAAACCTGCATAATCAGAATCAGCATTATTAGACCAGGTATCAGGATCAGAGTTTTCAACGGTGTAAGTTCCGGATGGTAATACTACTTCACCCTCGTCTAAGGCCAGATGCCATATTACGTTATTATTTTCAATACTCTCCATCTGGTAAGGTCCATAACTGTTTCCATTATCATCAATCAGAGTAAGCGTTCCGGGTGATGAAACTCCCTTACCATTGTTGTAATGGTAAGAGTCCAGGTATGTGACCGTCACCATCTCATCTACTGAAAACTCAACATCATTTGATGGTGGACCATTCATGACTCCTCCGCCATTCCAGTTAGCCCATTGGTATGTGTGTCCGTTCACGGTTACATCGGCATGGACAGTCAATATGACCATACAGCTAAATACAATAACCAGGAAAAAAATCTTAACAGAATTTTTCTGCATAAAATAGAATTACTGTTATGGATAATAAGTGTTAGTTTATCAATAATTTTATATATTGGTGTTCTTATTTTTTAACATTATGATGTATTGATTATATTCAAACAAATACCGGTTTTTGCCCTTTAATGCAGATTTATTTGTGTTTACGGTTCTATTGATATATATGATTTGAAATCGATTAAAAATTATGCGTAATTATTCGAAAATAATCCTATATTCTCATTATTGTCAAATTTTTGATAAACCAAACATCGGATATCTCATTAATAATCATTTCTCTTGCCCTATAATAAATAAGATCTAATTAATCTTTAAAATGCGTGGAATGTATTGATAATGGAGATTGAAAATTATTTGAAACCTAATAAATTTTTTGTGAAAAACTATATATATTTACTATTATAATTATCAATTATTATGGGAAGTATAAAGGAAATTTTTTTGGCAATTATTGTGCTACTCTGTATTTCTGGAATTGCAACTGCTGGTTTTTATGCGATTGATACCACAACACCTTCGATTGTGCCGGAAAGCAAATCTGATGAAGCAACCGGTTATGATGATGAATCATTCGAAGCAAATAAGCTTGGTCAATGGCAAATTGCTCTCGAAAAAGCAGAACTCGCAATTATGGTAGATGAGATGTTTGGCACTGCCTGGAATAATAAAGGAGTAGCCTTACACGGTCTTGGCAGGTTTGAAGAGGCAATAACTGCTTACAACCAGGCGATTAAAGTAACTCCATGGTACGTGCTCCCATATGCAAATAAGGGATTATCTCTCTATGAACTCGGAAGATATGATGAAGCAGTCCTGGCTTTTGAAGATGCAATTTCTATCTGGCCTGAACGGTGTACATACTATAAGTACATGGGAGACAGTTATTATGCCAACGGTGACAATCAGGCAGCAATTTCGGCATATACTCATGCTCTTCAGATAACTCCCGGATGTGAAGGGGTTCAGGAAGCACTGGATTATGTTCTGAATCAATAGAACAATCTCTATCTACATTTTTTCCGCACAAATGATCAACAAGAGTTTATGAGTTTATTCGATTACCGTCTGAATTTACTATCTGGTATGATCCCTTCGGGACCGTGATTTCAAACCTGGCTCCTTTTTGAAATACTCCTGTCTCTTTGATTGTTATATCGGTAAGAGAGAGGATTTCACGGACAAGAAACATACCAAGACCGGTATTCTGGCCATATCCTCTCTCAAATATCTTCTCCTTTTCAGTATCTTCTATTCCGATTCCATCATCTTCCCATAACACCGTAAAACCGGAATCAGCCTTAAACCCGGAGACATGAATTGTTGTTGTATGCTTACCATGCCTGATTGAATTATCCAGAAGGTTAAAAAACACCCTTTCAAGTAAAGGATCTGCATAGAGTATGACGTGGCGAATATCCAGTATCATTGATATGGATTCAGGGAGATGAGCACTCGGCATGACTGATTGCAAATCTATCCATTGTGGCTCATGTGATCCGATTTTCTGGTACACTCTCGTAAATTCAATATGTGACTGGATAACATCAGTTGCTGTTCTTGTCCGGTGAAGGTATTCATTGAGTTTTTGATCGCTATTTTCCATTTCCATAACTGCCAGGTATCCACGAATCCCTGTAATCTTATTAAGGATGTCATGCCGGGTGATGGAGGAGAGCAGGTTTAATTGGTTATTCGCCTTTCTGATTGCCTCTTCTGATTTTCTTCGTTCGGTTATATCCTGATTTACTCCATGAGTTTTAATCGTTCTGCCGGATTTATCTTTGATAATTGCTATTCTTACTGAAATATATCGGACTTCTCCATCTCGTCGGATAATCCGGTGTTCTAAATGTGATGTGTACCCAGGGTCTTTCGCTTCTATTGCCTTGTATATCTCTTGTGAAACCAGGGATAAATCTGCAGGGTGAAGAAAATCTTTCGCATATTTTTCTGCAGACATAAGATTTCCTCCTTCACGTTCAGATGTCGTTCCATATAACTGATAGAAATTTTCATTAAACAAAAAAAGCCCGGTATCAACATCATACTCCCATTTCGCGAGTTTGGCCAGATTCATTGCTTCGGACAGTACCGCCTGGTTTTTCCGGAGTGTCTGTTCGATATGAATCCTCTCAATATCCACCGCTAATCTGACCGCGATAATCTCCAGTATCTCCTGAAATGTTTCAGATACCTGGAAGGGATGACGAAAGAGTATGCAGAGTATTCCAATAACTTTTCCCTCTGAATTGGGAAGAGGAGCTCCGATGTATCCCTGTATCTGAAGGTCTGATAAATTTTTAGCATCCGGAAAGAGATTGGAAATATTATCCGGATAGAGGGAAAATCCGTTTTTAATGACGTGTTCGCAGGGAGTTCCCTTTATGTTATAATAGGTGTCAGTAATATTTTCTCCGTCCAGGATGGATGATATAATCCGGACGGTTTCATTATCCGGTAGTACTTCTCCAATAAGGACTCCGTCGGCCTTTAGATATGCACTGAGAGTTTCAATAATTGCGTTAAGAGATTTATGTTCATCCACAATCCCATAACTTTTAATAATTGCCTGGTGGAAGAATTCCGCCTGTTTTTGTTCAGTAATGTCCTCAATGAACGTTAATATATATGGATTTCCCTTTACAACGATAAGAGAGGAAGAAAAAAGACATGTCCTTTCCTCTCCGGATGCAATTTTACAGGGGATTTCAAAACCAGATACCTGGGTATTATTCTTATACGAAGTTACCATCTCCCGATATCGTAATATATCTGGAAAGATGCCTATTTCTTCAGCATTTTTCCCGATGATCATCTCACGGGAATATCCGGTGTTTTTCAAAAATGCATCATTTATCTGGATGAATTTTCCGTCAGTTGCTGAAACCAGTGTAATTGCAATAGGGCTGTCTTTGAAAATATTCCGTAAGGTCAAATCAGATTCATGAAGGGCATCTATGGCTTCTTTTCGGTCGGTAACATCATGAATTGACACAAGCATTGAAGGAATACCGCCATAGGTAATTTTCTTTCCTGCACAGTCAATCCAGATTGTCCGGTTATCACAGGTCTTCACCTGGTAATTTACAAGATAACTGTCGGTTCCATTTTTAACCTGGTTGAAATCGTATATGACCTGATCATGAAATTCTGGAAGGATGAATGAGAGAACATTTGATGTGCCAACAAGGGCTTCTATATCCGGATGCCCGATTATTTCACCGATACGTGGGTTTACAAAGAGAACATTTCCGGAAAAATCGATAATGATAATTCCATCCAGGGATTGATCAATGAGAGCCCTGAATTTTCCTTCAGTCTCTTTTAGTGCCTTTTCAATTGCTTTTCTGCTGGCAACCACCCGAAGTGATGCCTGAGCACCGGAAAATACACCGTCTTTAATGATAGGAACAGCATAATGATTGACATACAGGAGACTTCCATCTTTTCTGCATATCTGAAACTCAGTATCTTCTATTATTTCTCCTTTCATTATTTTTTGGATTGTGCTCAGGAAATCTTCTCTGCATGGAGAAAAAACCGTGTCTAATACATCGGAATAAGATTTTCCCAGGAGTTCTTCGGGTTTATATCCGATTACACTCTCCACGGCAGGAGAAATGTATGTAGGTTTCATCTCTGCATTCAGAATTAAGGTCACATCAAAGGAGCGATCTGCCATTGTCCTGAACCGTTCCTCGCTCTCTCTGATTTTTAATTCTGATTTTTTAAATTCGGTAATGTCCCTGATTGATTCAATCGCACCGATATTTTCTCCTTCTTCATTAAAAAACCGGCAGGCTTTTGCAAGCACGTAAATACTGGTCCCTTTTGGATGGGGCAGGTTTGATTCTCCAATTACTGATTCTCCGATCCGGGATCCTTTGGTATAAAATTCTGAAATTTTTTCATCAGGTTCTTCAATCAGGTCAATCAGAATCGGACGTCTGTATCCGTAAAAAGGGATAGAATATTCATAGTTACCCTTTCCCAGCATCTCTTGTGAAGAAACACCGGTCATCTCTTCAATTGCCCGATTCCAGGCAATCACCTCTCCGGACCGGTTTATTGCAAATGTTGCATCTGGTAAAAAATTGATAAAATCAAGAAGGCGTTTATTAGATTCTCGAAGTGAACTCTCTATCGTTTTACTGCGAACAGCCTGAATTACTTTATGGGATAATTCCGCAAAGAGGGATTTAGGATCTCCCCCTTTTTGCAGGTAAAAATCTGCCCCATTATTAATTGCTTCAATAACAACTTCCTCTCTACCCCGTCCGGTAAAAAGAATAAATGGGACATCACCAAACTTCTCCCGAACTGCTTTTAGAAACTGAATACCATCCATTTCCGGCATTTGAAAATCCGAAATGATGGCGTCATAGGTTGGTATCTTTGAAGAATTGATGGCCTGTAATGCAGAATTTAAAATATCTACTCTGAATTCACCGGTTCGTTCAAGAAACGCTTTTCCTAATGATAGAAGATCCTCTTCATCATCTACGTAGAGGAGAGATATCTGGCGATTATTAAAAAGGGGGTCTGGTCTTATCATATTAAAAAATTATATTTTTTTGAGACTATTGTATCAAGGTTAATAAAATTCAGTTTTAGGCAGTCCTTTATTATTAGGCGAGATCTCTATATTAAATTTTTTCATGGTTTTCTAATGTTGATCATTAAAATCTGTTAATTCATTTATTAGAATAAAAATTGTAGAAATTATATTGATAAAAGCGGACTTATCGAAAATCTTTGTTCAAGAGATGAAACTCTGATTTTTTGATATGATCAGCATTCTATTTGAGGTCCCTCATTTCGGATTCAATGTTGAAAAAATTTATGTTATCTCTTAAAAAAAGGAACAATGGAAGAATTTTCCGGTTTTTTTAAATCCTGATTATTTCTCTTCTTTCCGGTATGCTCCTTTTGGGACAACAATTTCAAACCTCGCTCCGATGTTATGAGTCCCAGTTTCTCTGATAGAAATTCCGGTGAGAGAAAGGATTTCCCTGACCAGAAACATTCCAAAACCGGTATTCTTACCAAACCCTCTTTTGAATATCAATTCTTTTTCATCAGAAGGAACACCAGTTCCGTTATCTTCGAAATATATGAACAAAAGATCATTTTCTTCTCTGGCATAAATGTGGATGTCAGATACATGTTCTCCATGTCTGATAGAATTATCCAGGAGATTGAAAAACACCTTTTCAAACATCTGGTCGGCAAAAATTACAAAATCATCCGTATCTGCATGAATGGTAATAGTTTCCGGTGGGTGTAAATGAGAAACTACCTTTTCAAGACTCTGCCATATTGGTTCATGAATCCCCAGTCCTTCATAGATCCTGGTAAATTCTATCTGTTTTTGAATAGATTTGATAACTGAATCAATTTCCTGTAGTTTCTCTTTGAATATAGGATCCTGACAATTCATCTCCAGGATATCAAGGTACAAAAGACCGATATTGACCTCGTTTAAAATATCATGTCGTGTAATACTTGAAAGAAGGTTCACCTGCCGGTTAGCCTGTTTTAATGAAGTTGAATATCTCAAAAGTTCTTGTGCGTAATGTTCTCTTTCTGTTTCGTATTCCTTTCGTTCGGTAATATCTATCAACAGGAGAAAAATAGCTGGATTATTATTATATGTGACATTTCTTCCCTTTATAATGACAGTTCTGGTGATTCCTTCTCCTGTTACAATCTCAATTTCATATGGCGGGACTATGTCTCCTCTCTGGCGGGCATCAAGTCTGGCTTTTATAATCTCATGATATTCATGTCCCACCAACTGATAAACGGGCTTTCCTATTATAGATTCGGCATCATGCCCGATGACATTTGCCGCTGCCGGATTGATATAGAGAATTTCATCATTTTCATCATATACGATGATATAATCGGGAATACTCTCAACAAGATCGCGAAATTGCTGTTCGCTCTCCCTAAGTTTAGTCTGGGTCTGATTGATGGTTTTAAGCATCCGGTTAATCTCACTGGCAAGGCTGGATAATTCGTCATCGCCTGATATTTTTACCAGATCAGATGAACTTCCTGCCCTGCCAATTTCATGAACCTGAAAAGCAATTGAACTGATTCTTTTCAGAATTTTTTGATTGAGCATAAAAATGAAGGTAAGTCCCAGTAATAATCCGCCAATTAAGATAATGCCGATAACCTTGATGGTCGTATCTATGCCCTGGTGAAAAATATCCCGTGTTCTGGTAACCTGAAGAATCAGGGCATCTTCTCCGAAAATATCCTGAAATGAATAATATGCTGAAATTATTTCCTGATTTACAGGTTTTATGAATCCTCTTCCCTTATTGGAATTCTTTCTAATGTCTGATATCATATCTCGTGGCAATGAGATATCTTCGGTTTTGTAAAAAGTTAAATTGGATTTTGTGAGGATTCCAAGCCTGGCAATCTCCTGCTGGTTCAAATATTTTCCAAAGATGACTATGCCCTCTACATCCCCTGAAAGATCAGAATACATGATGGGTTGTGATACAACCATAAGGGGTGATTCAGGGAGCAATACAAAACCCTGAACCTTTTTTCCAGATTCAGTGATGTTCATGAGCGGGTTTTGTAAATCAAAGTTTTTCGTAAAAAGAGATGGAACCTCTGTCATCATCTTCTTTTGAAGATCATATGATCCGGAATAGATTATTTCTCCATCTTTATTGATAAAAACCATGAGATTCAGGTACAGGTTGTCAAAAGTATCCTCTTCGAGATTATCAAAGATATAATCCGGATTATTCCCTTTCACAAAATCAACCGTATCATTCCAGTAACCCCAGTCAGATACCGTGCATGAAAGAGAGAAAAAATCATCATTTATCTTATTAACAACCTCTTCAAGTTGATTTTCCAGGTATTTTTCTTCCAGGTTCTGGTAACTGGAGAGAATGATGGTTGAAAAAAAGGAACTGACGAAGAATAAAAAAAGGGCAAGGAGTGAGATAAATATCATTATTGATATTTTTTGAAGCTTCATGGCTCACCCGGGAAGTGATTTGCTATTCTCTTACTTCATGATATAATAATCGTTTTGACCTGAAAATAGCTGACATCGATGGAGAATCACAAAGGCAAAAAAAGATTTTTATTGTAATCCCGAAAAAATCATCATGACAATCTCTTTATTACTCTCTGTTTTTTTGCAATTGCTGCTTCAGCGGCCAGGTTAACTGCTTTTTTCATCATCTCAAAATCTGCCTGTTCTTTTTCGACCAGTTTTTTAAGTGGTGTGTATGCAGCTTCCCTGAACCGTGGGTTAAATGGCTCTTCTAATCCGTTCCGGATAAGAACCGGCTCCGGGTTTCCATTTTCAACCCTCCCGACTACGATTGATTTTACACCGATTCCGGAAAGTAAATTTTGTACCGCTGCAATGGTTTTTGGAGGAGCGATGATTAACAGAGAATCAAGAGAAACTCCGAGCGGGTCAATCTCAAGTTCCATCAGCATCCGGAAGACTTGTGGATCAACAAGACTGCTCACATCCTTTTCTTCTACAACAAACCGGAGATTTGCCGTTTTTGCCATTTCATGAACATCTCCACGAAGACCCCCGTTCGTCACATCTGTCATGGCATGAATGGAATTCAAAAGGTCGCTTGAGATAAGTGCGTCTGCGGCCCGAAGGAAAGTCAGGTTGATGGTCCTGTCAACGACATCATGATATCCATAATAAAGAGCAGTTGTTGCAATGGTTCCTCCTCCTGCTCCTTCAGTCATTAAAAGCAAATCTCCCGGTGCAGCTTGTCGTCGAGCGGTAATATGGTCTGCCACACCGACTGTTCCGACACACCCGGTCATCCTTTCTCCAATGACCATATCTCCACCAATCCGGAGAGTAGAGCCGCTCACCAGGGGAACATTGGTGAGTTCACCAACCGTCGTGACTCCGGCGGTATAATCAAAAATTTTCGCGACATCCCCGTCATCAGCAACATGGATATCCGAAAAAAGCATCACTGGCTTTGCGCCCATAACATAACAATCCCGAAGTGTGGCACGGGTTACATGAAAACCTGCAAGAAATGGAAAATCTGAAAGCCTTGAATGCATCCCGTCCACAGTACAGACGATAAACTGTCCCCCTGCCTGCACAACACCGGCGTCGTCCATATCCTCAACTCCGACGGTGGCTCCGGATTTACCGATGATTTCGGCAATTTTCCGGTGAGCAAAAAAATCTCCGGTCCCTCGTGAACCAACCCCGAATGCACCCATTGACACACCGGCCTTTTGATAGGTCAGAATATCACTGGTAATTCCGGAGGTTGCCTGAACTTCAACAAGAACCGCTTTTGCAAACTGGAGAGCATATTCACGACTGGTATCTTTTATTTCCAAAATCCGGTCAGCAAGATCTGATATTATATCCTGGGACGCCCTGCCTTTTGCAAGATTTTTACGGGCATAACCCTCAACATCCATGTCATTTAGGTTTGCAGTTCAAGGATAAAATACGGGTATATGTGACGAAAGGCTTCTTAAGATTCATGATAAATTAATTTCTCACTGGTGTACCGGTGCGAACGGGATTCTATCTTCATTCAATACTTATCCTGCTGATTTTTCTGAGCCTTTCGATTAGCACAGCTCTTCCTGTTATGTCCGGGGAGGAGAAAAAAAGTCAGATATACTCAACTCTTTCAAGCGATCTTCTCCAACTACTTGACAAAAGTTATTGTCCGGCAGGCCAGTCACCTGAGGATATCATCCTTGGAATGGAATCAAACGGACAGATAAAAAGAGATAACTCCGGCATATGGTCTGTTCATGTTATGGTGGAACTTGAAGATGGCAGGATATCTATAGATATTCTTCCTTTCCTGACTCAGGTTGCAGAAGATACTTCCTATCATATAATCAGCGGATGGGTGACATCTGAAAACCTTACTGCTCTGGGGGCAAAAGACGGGATAAGAAGTATCATTCCGGTTTTTCCTCCGGCAGGTTCTGGATCGTTTGAGATAATTACCAATAATACAACGCCTGATTCAACATCTGGTGCAACACCTGATAGTACCTCCGTTAAAACCCGGGACCGGGAATGGAAAACTAAATTATCAACAGATCTTCTCCAGTTAGTTGATGACCAGTACCTCTCACCCGGTCAGTCACGGGCCGATTCAATGGCTCTGATGGAAAAAACCGGAGAGGTGAGGATACAGGGAGAGGAGGTAGAAGTCCGGATTTTAGCAAAAACCAGGGATTCTTCTCCCCTTACCAAAATCGAATCCTTTTTTTCTGAAACCTCACAGGATTCTGACTACGGAAGAATCGGAGGATGGATATCGGTATCAAATATTACCAGACTTGCCATGCAAGAAAATATTATCTCCCTTATGGTTCAGATTCCACCCCGGACATCTGAAGTCACTACCGAAGGAGATTACATTCTGGAGACCCGGAATCTTCGGAACCAGACCGGAATATCCGGTGAAGGAATATGTGTAGGAGTCATCTCGGATGGGGTGGACGGTCTTGAAGATATGATAGCAGCCGGAGAATTACCCTCTGTGAAAGTTTTATCTGATAAAGTCGGTGGGGACGAAGGGACCGCTATGCTGCAGATCATCCATGATATCGCACCAAATGCAACACTTATCTTTCATGACAGGGGCGAGAGTCAGATAGAATATGTCAAAGCTCTTGATCAACTCATCATTCACGGCTGCAGGATAATTTGTGATGACATTACCTATGTAGAGCCGTTTTTTGAAGACGGGTACATCAGTCAGAACATCAATGACCGGGTACTTTCGTACCGGATTCTTTCAATAACCGCTGCTGGAAACTTTGCAGAGGAGCATTATCAGGCCCCTTTTAGCGGGTATGAAGACCAGGGGTACAAGTGGCAGATGTTTAACGGTTCAAAGGGAAAAGACATGTATTTTACCGTCCCGCCAGGTATTTCCGGCCATGTAATCCTTCAGTGGGATGACCGGTTTGGTGCATCATCCAATAATTACGATCTCTTTTTATATGACGATTCAGGCCGGGAGATTGCTCGTTCGGTCAATCTGCAGGACGGTGATGACGATCCGATGGAATGGGTCAGATTTCTAAATCATGGGAGTTCTAAAAAAGAATACTCCATCAGAGTTGTGCAGGCAGCAGCAGATGATGCACTCCTTGAAATATATGTCCTGCCTCTTTCAGGACGATCTATTGAGGTTTCCCCGAATACCCCGGAAGATTCTGTATTTGGTCAGCAGACGGTAACAAATGCACTGACCGTTGGTGCCGTCGCTCCGGATTTAAAAAGACTAAAAATTCAGGATTATTCTTCTATCGGTCCGGTTACTATCAGGTATCCGGTTCCAGAACAAAGAAAAAAACCTGATCTTGTTGCCCCGGATCACATCACGGTCCTGACCGGGAATATGCAGCAGGCAGTTTTCACCGGAACAAGTGCCGCAGCTCCCCATATTGCAGGTCTTGCTGCTCTTATCTGGAGTGCCAATCCCTCACTTCGGGAGGATGAGATTCGTGAGATACTCATTAATGGAACAACGAAGAACGAGACCGGAAAAAAATGGAATCCGGATATCGGTTATGGCCTGCCTTCAGGAGAAAACTTCTGTTCTCTCGATAATTTTTCTGTAAATTCATCAGTATCTGCTTCTTCTGTTGTTTGTACTTTCAAACCACGAAATTATGAGAATGCAGAGAATATCACCCTCAATCCTGGATGGAATATGATCTCAATTCCCTATCCCTTAGAGGAAGGGAACACCACCGGACAATTATTTGAGAATATGAGTACCGATACACACAGTATCTGGCGGTATGATGCAGAAAAGAGGCTTTGGAATCCGGTCAAGCCCTTCGAACAATTAGAGCAGATGGATGTTATATGGGTTTATAGTCCGGAAAAGCTGGATTTGATATTTCCGTTTGATAATTCAGGGGTAAACCAGACCTTCAAAGAACTTCATACCGGGTGGAATCCGGCAGGTGTTCCGGGAAGGGAAAGTATTACTGCCGGGGAACTTCTGTCTCCGCTATCTGATGCCTGGACGACCATACTTGTGTATGATTCCAGTACCCAGTCATTTCGCCCCTCAATCATCAATGGCGGATCCGGGACATATTCTAAAAACCGGTTACTCTATCCGGCGGAAGGATGGTGGGTGTATATGAACCGTCCCGGAATACTCTTTCCTGTCTGATACCAAACAGGAGGGTTTTTGTCTCCGTGGTACAGATGATGAAGTACTCGGGCAGTCAACATGGTGGGGAATAGTTGCAGATGCCTGAATAAGAGCGGATGCTGTAAATTTTTCTTCTTATTAGCAGGCATAATTCTGGTTTTCGTTATACCTTCGGGTGTTTATGGAGCAGAAAGTGATGATATGCCGGTGCGCCTTGTGGTGTACACTGCTCCAAATTCATCGGGAGGATATGACCCTCTTCCTGAGGATCTTTCCCTTCCTCAAAATACCACATTATCACTTCGTTCATCTTCACTCGGGTTTATCGTCGTTGAAACTGACCGGAATGAGACGAAATACATCACCAATGAACTCCTGAACTGCCCTTGGGTTAGTGAAGTAGAACAGGATGCAGAGCGGATATCCGGGACAATCTCCCGTGATGAAACGATAACAAACAGTTCTCCTGATCAATGGGCATTCAGCCGGATGGGCATTCATCTTTGGGATACTGACCGAAATCTTTCACCATGTAACGTGGCGGTAATTGATACCGGAGTGGATGGGAGTCATCCGGATATCGGAAAAATTGCCGGTGGTTATGACTGGATAGGTCAGGATAGCAGAACTGAAGACAGTGACGGGCATGGCACTGCGTTATGCAGTATTGTTTCCATGATAGCCGGCAATAATTCAGACCATAAGAATTCATCGCTTACTATTATTCCTGAACGGATTGGAATAAATGGAGATTCAATCGCAGCTTCGCGTTCAGCTCTTGCCATTGGTCATGCTGCAGATAATGGTGCAGAGATTATTCTTATGGGATATGGAGGAACCGAACCATCACTTGCAGAGGAGCGTGCTCTTTCATATGCTGCAGAGAAGGGATGTCTGCTTATCGCTTCCGCAGGAAATGAAGATTCAAACTCCGTTCATTATCCTTCTGACAATTTTAACGTAATATCCGTGGGATCAATCGCCCCATCAGATGGGCTTTCATATTTCTCCAATTATGGTATCTATACGGAATTTGTTGCCCCGGGTGAGGACATCATCTCTGCATGCCCGGATAACTCTTATTGCAAGGGAAGAGGGACAAGTTTTGCCGCCGCAGAAGTTACCGGAATTGCATCTCTCATCCATGAAGCCTATCCCGGGTTATCTCTTCCTGAAATAAGGCAGGTAATGCAGACCTCCGCAACTGACCTTGGCAGATGTGGCCGGGATATTTATTATGGGTATGGTCTGGTAACACTTCCAAAAGCAATGCAGGCTGCTGAAGATTTGACACTCCAAAAGACCCTGCAAGCGTTTTCCGTCGTAAATAATACCCGGGAAATACGCCGCGACGGCGGGCTCAAAAATACCACTCTCCATTCTCTGACTCTTACACCCGGCTGGAATTTCATCTCTGTCCCGGCTCCCTTAAAGTCAGCCAAGACATGCAGGGAACTCTTTTCAAAAGTTAATACTGACAGTCATACCATCTGGTCATACATGGGCAAAGATGCAGGATGGACTCCGCAGAATCCGGAAAAAACCCTTGATCCATTATTTGGTACCCTGGTTTATTCTGAAAAACCTGTTTCGGTCCCGCTTGTTCTTGATGCGAATGAAAATATATCAAGAAATGTAACCGGGGGATGGAACCTTATCGGGTCGCCTGGCTACTCTGAACTATCCGCTTGTAATCTTCCTGCCGGAGATAATTTCACCTGGGTCAGTATTCTTCCCTTTAATGCAACACATCAAAAGTATGATCCGGCTATTATCAACGGAGCAACCGGTCGGTATGCAGATAACCGGACAATCCAGCCTTTTTCAGCATTCTGGATTTATATGGATTCAGATGGGATATTTAATCCCTCCCTCTGAAGCACAAAGTATCTAGGTTTTTACAGTGAAATATGAATAATGGTTCAGCTCGGTGAACGGTTTTTATATGCTTTTGAGATAACCGGTGCCTGTATCATCGGCCTGATATTTGTGGTAATGGCTGTATCCGCAGAATCAGCTGATATGGCCTGGAAACTGGTAATAGCAGCAGTATTATGTTTTTGTATCGGACTTGTTTTCGGTGTTATGTATATATCCAATAACCGGGAAAAAGAGAAAAACCGATTTAAAATGTAAAAAAAAAGATTAGATTATAATTGCTGCAGAAGTCTTATCTTTTTCTTCGTCGAAATCGACAACGACTGCTTCGGTGGTCAGGAGCATACCTGCAATGGATGCGGCATTCTGAAGACCGGATCTGACAACCTTGGTCGGGTCAAGGACTCCAGCCTGAAGAAGGTCTTCATACGTATCGGTCTTTGCATTGTAACCGTAGGTCTCGCTGGTATTGTTCCTTATCATGGCGATAACTTCGGCCCCTTCCCTGCCTGCATTATCTGCAATCTGGCGAAGTGGTTCTTCGAGTGAACGTCTGACAATATTGACACCAATCATCTGTTCAGGGTCAGCCTTGAGAGTGTCAAGGGCCTTGGTTGCACGGAACAGGGTTACTCCGCCACCAGCAACATATCCCTCTTCTACTGCTGCCTTGGTTGCATTGAGTGCATCATCAATACGCATCTTCTTTTCTTTCACTTCGGTCTCAGTTGCTGCACCTGCCTTAATTACTGCAACACCTCCGGAGAGTTTTGCAAGACGGCTCTGCAGGGTGGTCTTGTCGTATTTCTTCTCGGTGATATTGAGCTGGGATTCGATAAGTTTCTTGCGTGTATCAATGTCTGACTTCTTGCCTTTGCCGCCGACGACGGTTGTCTTGTCCTGGTCAACCTTGATGGTCCGGGCCTGTCCAAGCATGTCAAGGGTGGTATCCTCAATTGCAAGGTTGCGTTCTTCACTGATGACAGTTCCACCGGTCAGGATAGCAATATCTTCGAGAACTTCCTTTCTGACGTCTCCGAATTCCGGAGCCTTGACTGCACACACCTTGATTGCACCACGGATGATGTTCAGGATAAGGGCGGTCTGTGCTTCTCCATCAACATCATCTGCAATGATGAGGAGGGGCTTTCCGGTCTGGGCGATCATCTCAAGGACCGGGATTAACGTCTTGAGGCTGGAGATCTTCCGGTCGGTAATGAGGATGTATGGATCTTCAAATTCGACAACACGGCGTTCCTGGTCGGTTACCATGTATGGAGAGATGTAACCACGGTCAAACTGCATACCTTCAACATGGTCAAGGCTGGTCTCAAGAGTCTTTGAGTTCTCAACAGTGATGACACCATTATAGCCTACCTTGTCCATTGCCTCAGAGATAAGGTTACCAATCTCTTCGTCATTGTTTGCTGAAATGATTGCAATCCGGTTGATAGTCTCCTTATCTTTTACCTCGATGCTCTTTGAACGAATAGAATTTACTGCGACATCAACCGCTTTCATGATACCCTTTTTGATCTCAATCGGGTTTGCACCAGCGGTGATATTCTTGATGCCTTCAGTAATCATTGACTGAGCAAGAACGGTTGCAGTGGTAGTACCGTCTCCGGTAGTGTCCTGGGTCTTTGATGCAACTTCCTTGATAAGTTTTGCACCAACATTTTCGAACTTGTCTTTCAGTTCTATCTCTTTTGCGATGGTAACACCATCGTTGGTGACGACCGGACCAGAACCCTTGTCAAGTACGACATATCTTCCCTTTGGCCCGAGAGTAATTTTTACGGTATCTGCTACTTTATTAACGCCTTCAAGGAGAGCGTGACGGGCGTTTTCGTTGAACATGAGTTGTTTTGCTGTCATGTATTCACCTTTGGGTTTTAGTTCATTTTAGCAACGATGTTCTTGAACTCGAGGATTACGTAGTCTTCCTTGTCAAGTTCAACTTCTTCCTGACTGTATCCACCGTAGAGAATGATGTCACCGGGTTTAATCGGAAGTTCTTTTCCATCATCGAATGTTCCGACGGCGATTACTTCTCCCTGTTTTTTCTTCTCCTTTGCTGAGTCAGGGATGAATATTCCTCCTTTTGTCCGTTCTTCCTGCTTATATGGTTTAATCAGGACACGTGGTCCGATTGGTGTGATTGCCATACGTTAAACTCCTTTGTAATGCAATGTGCACATAATTGTTGATTAAAAATTCTATATAAGGTTTTCTCTATCGCTTGGAATCATTTCGATAATGTTGATATCATATCAACAATAATGACAATGTACTTCAACTATGCATCAGCGGCTTACCCTTCAACAGATTCCTCGTCCCACTGGCAAAGATTTGACCGAGGAGATTTACTGGCTCTGCGATACTCTGGGTCTTTCGGCAGGTCGTGACCTGAACAACCTTTCGACCCAGATTATTCGGGCAATACTTGAGCGATCGATTGAATCCGGAATAACTTCGGATGAACTGAGCACCCTTCTTGCCATATCATCCGGCAGGGTGAATCATCACCTGCGAAATCTCTCAAGGTCCGGTATAGTGTACCGGGAAAGAAGACTCATACATCTCCGAAGAAGGAGTCTTCGTGATTCTATCAGGGAAATGCGCCGTGATGCAGATAGAATTTTTGACGAACTTGAACAGGTAGCTGATGAGATAGATTCTCTGGTTGGAGTTCCAAAAAACGGTTCTGGAAAAAAAGCTCTGATAATCAGGGATTCTTTCGGTATTGTCCTAAAATAAAAAGATTTTCCTATCCCTGTTTCATGTAGTTTTATCAATTTTTTCAATTATCTGGTCCAGGTTCTTTCTCATGTTCTGGGTATGTGTGCCTTCCCAATATTGTCTGTGGCATACCGGACAGTGAACAAGCGGGGTGCTAACCGGGGTGAGGTTTTGTTGATTTAAAAGAGAGGGCCCCTCGATCAGAAGTGCATTACATTGTGAACAACGGGTAAGTCTTATCTCCGGGATAATGAGGTCAGCATGAACAAGCTGGATAATCTGGTCTCCTAATTCTGAAGATACCAGCCGTAAGGCTAAATTCTCTCCTCTTCTTGCAAGTTCTGCATCCTGGGTGAGAATATACCTATTTTCCTCCCGGGCAATCTGTAGGATCATGGTGTCTTCCCGGGGATTTCCGGATGGAAGATCATTTGCACTCTTACAGTCATATCCCATAAAACGAAGATATTTACAGAGTGAGCCTGCCATCCGGTCACAGATAAATCTTTTCTCCGGTGGATCTGTTGTCATAACCGGGTAATTATTCCTGTCTGCTTTCCACAATGGGTGCATCGACCGTCTTTTATGTGTATCGGGTTTACTGTGTATCCTGTTCTGCCGATGAGCAGGTTGCTACAGTGAGGACACCATGTCTGTTCAAATTCATGTCCGGGCACATTCCCAAGGTAAGGATACCTGATCCCTTTTTCCTTTGCAATGTGGAATGCTTTTTCAAGGGTCCTTATCGGTGTGGCATTTATCTCCTGCATCTGGAAGTCCGGATGAAACCGTGTAAAATGAACCGGAATATCTGGTCCGAGGTTATCAATGACCCATGAAACAAGTTTTGTAGTCTCTTCAGGTGAATCATTCAGGCCGGGTATTATCAGGTTTACAATTTCGATGTGTAATCCCAGTTCTTTCGCCCGTATGGTAGTATCCAGAACCGGCTGGAGCTTGGCTCGACAGACTTTATGATAAAATTCTTCGGTAAAAGCCTTGATATCAACACGCCAGGCATCAAGGTCCGGCGCAAGGTCAGTCAGTGCATCTTCGGTCATATATCCGTTCGTTACATAAACGGTTTTAAGTCCTTGTTGATGGGCGAGTCGTGCCATGTCCTGGGTGTATTCAAACCAGATGGTGGGTTCATTGTATGTCCATGAGATAGATGAACACCCTTTGGAAATAGCCCGTTTGACTCCTTCTTCCGGAGATATGGTCTTCATCATCATACTGTCAAAAGATGCGTGAGATATGTGCCAGTTCTGACAATGACTACAGGAAAAGTTACAGCCGGCACTTCCCAGTGAATATGAGGTTGTTCCGGGGAGGAAATGAAACAGGGGTTTTTTTTCGATGGGGTCAACAGCTTCGGCTGTAACCCTGCCATAGGTTTCAGCAATCAGTTCTCCCCTTATGGATCGTCTGACTCCGCAAATCCCGGTCTTCGTGTCAGAAATTTTGCAATGATGATTACAAAGATTGCAATGCATTATACCCGCATCATCACGGGAATAGTGTCGAGCTTCCATGGTCACCTGTTGGTCATGGACTATTGTCCCTTCCCTTTATATATCACCTCATTGTCCTGAATAACCTATATGGTTTCTATTGAGTAACATATGAGGTTGAATGCCGACTATTGTGCTCTCACTGGGTGGGTCAATTCTCCTTCCGGGAATCGATCGTCCCAATATTAAACCTTACATCTCTGTTCTCAAGCGGATTTCTGCAAAAAATCGTCTTTTTGTTGTTGTCGGTGGTGGTGGTACTGCCCGTGATTATATCTCTCTTGCACGGACATTTAACGCTGATGAAGCATTTTCTGATGAACTTGGCATAATGGTGACCCGGCTCAATGCTACCCTTCTTGTCGGTGCCCTGGGGTCCTCGGCATACCCAAAAGTTGTGGAGAGTCATAACGAGGCGCTCTGTGCAGCTGAATCCGGAAAAATTGTGGTGATGGGGGGCATTACTCCGGGTCAGACTACCGATGCGGTAGCAGCAGTTCTGGCTGAACGGGTGGATGCTTCACTATTCATCAATCTTACCGCGGTGGATGGAATATACTCCGCGGACCCGAAGAAAGATCCCGCTGCGAAAAAATACGAGAAAATGACTGCAGCAGAACTCCTGAAGGTGGTAATCGGTCAACAAGCGGTTGCCGGAGTGAATACTGTCATGGATATCGTTGCCGTGAAAATGGTTGAACGATGTCAGATTCCACTTCTGGTGATGGATGGACGTGACCCTTCTCTTCTGGAAAAGACTCTTGATTCAGGCTCATATGTCGGAACGCTGGTTTCACCTGATGGTGAAAACCCATTCCCCCTTTGAAAGTAAAAAGCAATACTATAAATGGTACTGGCTACAACATATGTCCCGCACGGGGTAATAGGGTAGCCTGGTCCATCCTAGAGCGTTTGGGACGCTTTGACCGCAGTTCGAATCTGCGTTACCCCATCTTCTTTTATGGAATTATCTCAACCTGAAATCATTGTCAAAAGGCTTAGAATCTTATATGATCTCTCAAAAAGCCGGGATGAGTTTTTACATTTCAATAATCCGTATGAAATTCTGATAGCTACTATTCTTTCTGCACAAACAACCGATAAAACCGTAAATCTGGTTACAAAGGAATTATTCTCCCGGTTTCCATCTGTTTCAGACCTTGCAAAAGCAGGTATTGGTGATGTTGAGCGGATCATTCATCCGACTGGTTTTTTTCATGCAAAAGCCCGGAATATTATTGCGGCATCACAGATGGTTGTGAAGGATTTCGGTGGAGAAGTACCTGACCGGATGGAAGATCTGGTTCGTCTTCCCGGAGTCGGGAGAAAGACTGCAAATATCGTTCTTAATCATGCATTCTCTAAAATAGAAGGTATTGCGGTTGATACTCATGTCCGGCGTGTATCAATGCGTCTTGGGCTTACGAACCAGAGTGAACCGGATAAAATTGAATCTGATCTTACCCGGGTTTTTTCTCCGGATATGTGGGGTGAGATTAACGGGTTATTCATTTTACATGGGCGGAGGATTTGTACCGCAAGAAAACCTGCATGTATGGCCTGTGTCCTGGCAGATATCTGTCGGTTTGTAAGTAACCCCTCGGATTAGTTTTAATCGGGTCAGAGAGGTTTTTTCCTGAAAGATATGCAGATATTCAGATAATGGTTAAAAAAAGAAATACAGCGAGTGGACCGAGCGGGAATTGAACCCGCGGCCTCTACCATGCCAAGGTAGCGATCTACCACTGATCTACCGGCCCGCCTTATTAGGTTGATATTCCTCCCATAAATACTCATCTATCGAACCCGGAGAAACAGGGTTTTTTCTGATTTCCGTGTGTACGAAATTTTCTGCATCATGGTAAGGTTTTGATTGGAATACAACGAATAGATATCTGCATACATGCTGGGAATTATCGGAGGTACCTCATTACTGGATTATTCGGGTGCAGATTTTACCCGTTTTGAACAATATACGCCTTATGGGACGACTGAACTATTCAGGGGCGACCATTTTTTGCTTCTGCTCAGACACCAAAACCGTCGAGCACCTCATGTAATCCCATACCTCTCGCATATGGCTGCTCTTAAACTGGCAGGGGCTGACCGGATAATCGCACTTGGCTCAACCGGTTCGCTCCGGGAAGATATCCGTCCGGGAACCCGGGTTATTCCTGATGATTTCATCAGTTTGTCACCAATGCCTACAATCCATAATCATTCGATTGATCATGTCAACCCGGCATTTGATCCAGAACTATCCTCTCTTCTTGCATCAGTATGCCCGGATGCCCTGAATGGTGGAACATACATTCAGACCCGTGGTCCCAGGCTTGAAAGCAGACCTGAGATAAAAGCAATGGCGCAGTTCGCACATCTTGTCGGTATGACAATTGTAAGTGAACTTACCGTTGCCACAGAATTGGGATTGCCATTTGCAGCAATCTGTACTGTTGACAATTATGCTAATGGTATATGCGATGCAGAAATCAGTTATGAATCGATAATTGACACGGTAAAATCCAACCAGGACAAATCTCTTGACCTCCTTGACCGGATTATGGGATTGGTTTAATAAAAGAAGATTTGATGCCTAAAGAAAACTGAATTCCAAATCCGGTAAATCTCAAAAATTTCAATAAATTATTATTAATTTTGATTTTCATTCACATTAATGGCATCATAGGGGTTCCGATTGGATGTAAACCATTTTTAATACCTGATAAAATAAATGTCAGATGGTTTTAACCATTCAGCAACGTATCATATGATATTCATTTATTACTCCGGGTGATTTGATCTGGCTGTCATAACAGTCCTTAGTATTGGAGATCCAAAACAATTTACAGAAATAACCCGTTTGTTTTCGGAAAACGGGGCTAAGTTATCTGTCAGCGGAGCGTCTGATATTAAGGACGCCATCACCAAACTCCAGGTCAATCATTACGATGTAGTTGTTGGTAATTTTGATTTAGGTAAAGAAAATGGTCTGGATTTTATCGCACGGGTGAAAAAGCAGATACAATACAGCCCGGTGACCATTTTTATCGGCGAACAGGCCCCTTCAGTCGTAAAAGAAGCAATAAAATCAGGGATTGATTACTTTTTCCTGACAAATGATGAGAATGATCTTGAACTTGTCCGATTGAACACTTTTATCCGCCAGACAGTTAAAAACAAACAGGCTGAAGAATCACTTCATTACGCAGATACTAATTTCAGGACCATTGTAGAAGCCACAGACGATTCTATCTACATGATTGACCGGCATTACCGGTATCTGTTTATTAATAGTCCTCACCAGAAGCGACTGGGAATATTTGGGGAGGATTATGAATCAAAGCTTTATAAAGACCTTCATACCGAAGATGAGACCAGACGTTTTATCAATTCGATGAACCAGGTCATCACCAATAATGATTATTTTTATGAGGAATATGAAAAAGATGGCCGCTATTACAGCCGGAAATTCATTCCTGTCCGGTATCAGACATCCCAGCAGACTCTTGCGGTAACGGTCGTCTCAATTGATATCACTGACCGGGTCAGGCTTGAGGATGAAATTTCCCGGGGAACATCCCTTGTAACAGCGACCTTTGAATCAACATCGGATGGTATTTTTGTCGTTGATAGAAGCGGGAAGATCATTAATTATAACCAGAAATTCCTGGATATGTGGTTTATCCCTGAAACGGTGATAGAAGAGCGGGATGAGGAAGTTCTGCTTGCGTTTATTGAAGATCAGCTTGAAGATCGAAAAACATTCATTGAAAAATTAAATTATCTAAAGGCTCATCCGGATAAAGAAGCATTTGATGTTCTTGAGTTTCGGGACGGCCGGATTTTTGAACGAAACACGCTTCCCCAACGGATAGGGGGCACTATCATTGGCAGAGTATGGAGTTTTCGTGATGTAACCGAGCAGCGGAAGACTCTCTCGTCACTTCAGGTAACACAGGCTAATTACCGGAGTGTAGTGGAATCCACCGGAGATTCGATATTCATGGTGGATAGCGATGGTTGTTACCTCTTCATGAACTCATATCATAAAAGTAAGCTTGGTGATATCGCTGAGCGGTACTTAGAAAACCGGATGAGAGTAATGCTTCCGCCAGGTGAAGAAACCCGTTTTGATCAGGCTGTTGAGCGTGTTCTCTCTACAAAACGTCAGGTTCAGGATGAATTCCGCTGGATGACGAAAGATTACATCCGTAGATTTACACCGGTATCAGAGGAGAACACCAATGAAGTCCGTGCAGTTACTGTAGTTCTTACGGATATATCTGACTGGAAAGCAGCAGAACAGGAGGTAAAAAATAATGAAGAGCGGCTCAAGATTCTCTTTGATTTAGCTCCTGAAGCATACCTGCTGACTGACATCAAAGGAACCTTTATTGAGTCCAACCGGGCAGCTACAGACCTTACCGGTTTTACTCCCGATGATTTGAGAGGGAGAAACATTTTTACCATGGGTCTTATCGGGTCTATGCATATTACCAAGACTGCAGTTCTTTTCGCAAAGAACGCTCTTGGAAAACCAACCGGACCTGATGAGGTTCATATCAGCCGTAAAGACGGGAAGATCCTCTATGCAGAAGTCATGACCTATCCTATCCGGATCAGGACGCAGAATCTTGTGATGACTATTGCCCGGGATATCACCGAGAGAAAGGCTGCTGAAGAAGCGTTAAAGCAACGGGAAGAACAGTACCGGCTTCTTGTAAATAATGCCGGAGAAGCGGTCTTTGTCATCAGAGAAACAAGGATTATTTTTGCGAATCCGAAATCCTCTATAATCTTCGGATATGATCAGGAACAGCTTATTAATTCTTCACTCCTGGACATTGTTCATTCAGACGACCAGGAAGAATTCCTTGTCCTTCTTCAGAGGGCCATGCAGGGTGAACAGATCCATGCAGGAATATCTGTCCGGGGATATACCGCATCCGGGGAACTACGCTGGCTTGAAGTTGGCATGGCAGAAATAGTCTGGCAGAACAAATCGTCAGTACTTCTTCTCTGCATGGATGTAACAAAGCAGAAGATAGCTCAGGATGCCCTTGTCCAGAGTAACCGGAAGTTAAATCTGTTGTCATCCATCACCCGGCATGATGTTCTGAATCAGATTACCATATTACTTGCCTATCTTGACCTTCTCAAGAAGAAAAACAAGGATCCGGAACTTGAACCCTTCATCGGAAAACAGGTTGAGGCAACCCAGGCTATCCGGAGTCAGATTGTCTTTACAAAAGAGTACCAGGATGTCGGAGTTAAAGAACCCCAGTGGCAGAATCTCGGATCTACCATAGCAGCAGCCAGTGAATATAGTCGAACGGAATTCGTTTCATGGGATAACCGTCTTAATTCAATTGACATATATGCTGATCCTCTCCTTGAAAAGGTATTCTCAAATCTTATCTCTAATTCTGTGATGCACGGAGAATCAGTCAATGAAATACGTTTTTTTACCGAAGAAAAATCCTCCGGTCTCACCCTGGTGTATGAAGACAATGGTATTGGGATTCCTGATAAAGACAAGAAAAAAATCTTTCATCATGGATTTGGTAAAAACACCGGGTTTGGTCTCTTTTTATCCCGGGAGATCCTCTCTATTACCGGACTTAGTATTACTGAAACCGGAAAGGAAGGAAAAGGAGTACGTTTCGAAATTTTCATTCCAAGAAACCTGTACCGGTTAATGTAAAAAAACCTGGCCGTAATGATGTTCAGGTATCTAATCGCAAGAAGGGGAATGTACTTCTCTGACTAAATTGGAATTAGAAAAAAAAAGGTTATGCTAAATTTTCAGCAGCCATCTCAATGTCTTCTTCCTTAAGGGTCTTGCGACCTGCATGTGCAGCAAGTTTTACTGCTTCTTTTACCAGTTTACCAAGGTAATCCTCGGTCTTCTGGACAATGAGTGCTGATGCATCACTTCCAACACGCTCTGCTCCACTGTTTTTGGCAACCCGGGTAATGGCTGCAATTGGTAAATCTGTCATTTTATAATCCTAAAATATTATAGAATGAAGAGTATAAAAACCATTTGTTCCGGAACTGAAAAATCCGGGTTTTTTCGTATGACTGATGATGTTTAGTATCCTGAATGGACATTGTCATGCCATAATCTCAAGATTAGAATATCCTGCCATCCCATCCGGACATCTCTCTTGAGCGGGAATGTGATTCCTGATTGCAGTAATGTATCTAAAAAAAGATTATTCTTCTGAAGAACCGTTATCTTCAGGTCCCTCATCAATAATTTCTGCTTGGGGAATGTCGTCACCAAGCTCTTTTTGTTCTTCCGGAGATAGCGAGGTCACTCCGACTACCCGGTCGCCCTGAGACAGTTTCATGATCCTGACACCCTGTGTTGATCTTCCCTGGATTGAGATTTTTTCAACACTGGTCCTGATAACTATCCCCTCTGCACTCATGAGAATGATCTCTTCTTCAGGTCCGGCGGCAAATGCGGTCACTATCCCGTCATTTCTTTTTACTTTGATGTTCCGAACTCCCATGGTCCCTCGTCCATGGCCACGGTATTCATCAAAGTTGGTTCGTTTTCCATATCCTCCATGAGTGATGGTAAGGAGATGTTTACCTTCTTCTATGACGGTCATACTGGTGACGACATCATCATCCTTCATCCGCATCCCTATTACCCCGAGGGCATTTCGATGTCGGAGAGGAATCTGGTCTTCATGGAACCGGAGACTCTGACCGTACTTGGTAGTTATGATGATCTCCTGTTTTCCGTCACTTACCATGACATGCACAAGATTGTCACCTTCACGAAGAGAGATTGCATTCACTCCGGTAGAGCGTGGTCGTGCAAATTCGTCCTGTGGGATCTTGATTATCATACCCCGTTCTGTCAGGTAAAGGAAGAACCGTTCGGATGAAAATTCCTGGACCGGTATTACCGCAGTCACCCGCTCTTCATTCCGAAGATCCAAAAGATTTACAATTGCCTTTCCTTTACTCTGTCTGGAACCTTCCGGAATATCAAATACCCTGAGCCAGTATGCTCTTCCGGTTGAAGTGAAACAGAGGAGGTGGTCATGCATATTGGCAACAAAGACCTGCTCCACATAGTCTTCATCCTTAATGGAAATCCCCATGACACCTCTTCCACCTCTGCCCTGCACACGGTATGCATCAACATCCATGTGTTTGACATAATTCTGGTGGGTCAGGCAGACAAGCACCTGTTTATTGGGGATAAGGTCCTCCCTGACAATCTCCTGAAGGTCTCCGGTTATCTGTGTTCTTCTTGGATCAGCGTATTTTTCCCGGATCTCTTTCAGTTCACGGAAAATTTCAGCTCGTATATTGCCTTCGGATGACAGGAGTTCAACAAGCCTTCTAATTTCTGCTTCAAGCTGTTCGCGTTCATCCACCAGTTTCTGTTTTTCAAGGGCTGCCAGACGACGAAGCTGCATCTGCAGAATAGCTGTTGCCTGAACTTCATCAAGGGTGAACTTCTCTACCAGTGCAACCTTTGCCTCATCTGCCGTCTGGGCTGCCCTGATAGTTGCAATGACTGCATCAATATTATCAATGGCATGAAGGAGACCGCGTAAAATATGGACCCGCTCTTCTGCTTTCCGTTTGTCAAATTCACTCCGGCGGGTAATCACAATGATCCTATGCCGGACGAACTGCTCCATCAGTGCAATAAGCCCGAGAATCTTTGGTTGATTATCAACGATTGCATAGTTGATGATACCAAATGTACTTTCAAGAGCGGTATGCTTATAGAGATGATTCAGGATTAACTGGGCTCGTGCATCTCTCCGAAGGTCAATGACTATACGCATTCCGTCTTTGTCAGACTCATCACGAAGATCAGCAATCCCTTCAATCCTTTTTTCATGGACCAGTTCAGCAATATGTTCGATAAGTTTGGCCTTGTTCACCTGGAACGGTATTTCGGTGATGATTATCTGTGACCGTTTGCCGGTATCATCAATTTCTGCAACCCCACGGATGGTCAGTTTACCCTGTCCTCCAAGATATGCATTCTGGATTCCGTCGGTTCCCATGATGATACCTCCGGTAGGAAAATCCGGGCCGGGAATTATCTGCATCAGGTCAAAAACCGTGGCATCAGGATGCTGCAGGTAATGACAGACTGCATCACAGACCTCACCAAGGTTATGAGGTGGCATTTTGGTCGCAATACCGACCGCAATACCGTCCGATCCGTTAATGAGAAGATTTGGAAGTTTTGCCGGTAATACCGATGGTTCCTGAAGAGACTCATCAAAGTTCGGGAAAAATTGCACCGTATCTTTTTCAAGGTCTACGAGAAGTTCTTCCGCTTCTCTTTTCAGTCTGACCTCGGTATAACGCATTGCCGCAGCAGAATCCCCGTCTACTGAACCAAAGTTACCCTGACCGTCGACCAGCATCATCCGGTAGGAGAACGGCTGGGCCATCTTTACGATGGTATCATAAATTGATGCATCACCATGCGGGTGATACTTACCCATGACTTCTCCGACTACACGGGCGGATTTTTTATAGGCCTTGTCATGGGTGTTTCCCATCTCCCACATCGCAAAAAGCGAACGACGGTGAACCGGTTTTAGTCCGTCTCTTGCATCCGGAATCGCACGCCCGATGATAACCGACATCGCATAATCGATGTAAGAGGATTTCATCTCCTCTTCGATGTTTATCTCATTTACTCTCGGCGTAAAGAGGGGCTCTTGGTTATCTTCAGATGTCAAGGTTTGTCACCTCTTTTGCATGGCGTTTGATAAAGTCACGACGGGCAGAAACGTCATCTCCCATCAGTTTTTCAAAGATCTCATTTGCATACGCGGCATCTTCAATGATAACCCGTTTGAGGACTCTTGTTTCCGGATCCATCGTAGTTGCCCAGAGCTGGGATGCATTCATCTCTCCAAGACCCTTGTACCGCTGGACACTTACTCCTTTATCGCCCATCTCCTGCATGATCGTCCGCATTTCCTCTTCTGAATATGCGTATTTCTCCTGCTTGCCTTTTGCAATCCGGTACAGGGGAGGCTGGGCAAGATAGATATATCCGGCTTCGATTAGTGGCTGGAGATATCTGAAAAAGAACGTCATTAATAAAGTATCAATATGAGCACCATCAACATCAGCATCGGTCATGATGATGATATGATGATACCTGGCTTTTTCAATGTCAAATGACTCTCCAACACCAGTCCCGATGGCAGAGATAAGTGCCTGTATTTCCAGGTTTTTTAAGATCTTATGGACCGTTGCCTTCTCAACATTCAGGATTTTACCCCTGAGCGGAAGAATGGCCTGGAACCTTCTATCACGGCCCTGTTTTGCACTGCCACCTGCAGAATCTCCTTCTACAATGTAGATCTCACTCTTTTCTGCAGAACGTTCTGAACAATCGGCAAGTTTTCCCGGAAGACCTGATGATTCAAGAGTACTTTTTCTCCGTGCCAGTTCTTTTGCTTTTCTTGCTGCTTCTCTTGCCTGGTATGCAAGGACGGCTTTATCTACAATGGCACTCAGGTCTTTTGGATGCTCTTCAAAGTATTCACAAAGAGAACCATAGACCAGTGAATCAACAATACCTTTGACTTCACTGTTACCAAGTTTCATCTTGGTCTGACCTTCAAACTGCGGGGCAGCCATCCTTATGGAGATAATCGCAGTAAGGCCTTCCCTGACATCATCTCCTTTTAGTGAAAGTTCCTGGTCTTTGATGGCTTTGTTTTCCTTTCCCATCTTGTTGATTGCCTTGGTAAGGGCAGACCTGAACCCCTCAAGATGCGTTCCTCCTTCCTTGGTATTGACACTGTTTACATAGGTGAATACTTTTTCAGAATAGGCTGCGGCGTATTGGAATGCAATCTCGACTTCAACCTTGGCCTCTTCATCTTTTCTTCCAAATGAGATGATGGATTCATGAATGGGCTGGGCTTCGTGGTTGAGATACCTGACATACTCAATGATTCCCCCCTCAAAGGAGAAGGTTTCGGAACATTCTTCCAGGTCTTCACACCGCTCGTCTGCAATAGTGATGGTGATACCTGAGTTCAGAAATGCCAGTTCACGCATCCGGTGTGCAAGGATGTCATAGTCATATTCGACTGTTTCAAAGATGTTTGCATCCGGTTTGAAGGAAATTTGCGTTCCGGTAATTTTGGCAAGGTATTTTTCAAGAAACCTTTCCTTTGTATCAGGACAATCTTCCGGAAGAACACCAAATCGCCGGATATACCTATCTTTAATCTCTTCAAAACTCTCTTCACGTTTTTCAAGTTCAGATTGTGGCTGCCCCCTTGAAAACCGCATCTGATATTCATACCCGTTTTTCCATACGGTTGCAGTAAGATTTACTGACAGGGCATTTACGACTGAAACACCTACTCCGTGAAGACCCCCGGATACCTGGTACGTGTCCTTGTCAAATTTTCCCCCGGCATGAAGGACGGTAAGCACTGTTTCGAGTGCGCTTTTATCCTCATTATCCTTCATGGGATCAATGGGTATGCCCCGTCCGTTATCTTCAACGCTGACACCTCCGTCTTTTTGAATAATGACCTGGATATGCGTACAAAATCCGGCCAATGCTTCATCAATGGAGTTATCAACTACCTCGTATACCAGGTGATGAAGTCCGCGGGTATCGGTAGAACCGATGTACATCGCCGGCCGTTCTCTGACCGGTTCAAGACCCCGTAGAATTTTGATATTATCAGAATTGTATGTATTGGACAGAAGAAAACCTCCCAAAAAATATGTGATAAGAAAATGTGTCCAATACTATTGGCTCTTTGATGACTAAAATATGGTGATTTATCTCTCTTCTAAAAAGGGATATTTTCAGGAATTTATTGCCTGTGATTCTGAGTCACGCATTGATTTTAAAAAGAATAATCCTACCACTCCAAAAGTTATCACCGGGGATACAAATTCCGGGATGTGAAATCCGAAACTGTCAATCAGCATGATGATGCCAAGACAGAGAATGGAATACATCGCACCATTTTTCAAAAACCGGTATTTTTTGATTCTGTCAATATTACTAACCGTTATCTGACGGACTGCGATAGCACCAAGAGCATTTCCCACAAGAATGAGGGGAACGCACATGGTAAAAGCAAATGCACCTAAAACCCCGTCAATGGAGAATGTCGCATCAATGACTTCCAGGTACATAATTTTACTGATATCTGAAAGGTCTCCTCCCATGAGTTTTTGTTCGGCAAGTTCTGCATTTTGCCTGAATCCGTGTACGATGAAAAATGCGGTTGACCCGACCACCGCACCAAATGCCATCATGGGATTTCTTTCAATTGCAAACCATACAATTGCCATGAGAAGAATTGAAGCAACGGCATAAAACCAGACCCCTTTCGAATAGAAAAATCGTTCTCCCCGGAGCCCGAAGTGTTTTTCTTCAAGAAACAGCCAGTGAAAAAAGAGAAAGATAAGGAATGTCCCTCCACCAATAAGAAGTATCGGAGATGACGTTTCTATGGCTTCTTTTATATCCGGATTTTCACTGAACATGGCAGTAAACGCTTCCCAGGGGGTGAGTCCCGGAGTTGAAAGCCAGACAAGGAGAAGGGGCAGCAATCCACGAACGAGGAAAACCGCAAACAGGATCCCCCAAAGAAGAAACCATCTACGGTATTTAGGTTGCATCGTGCCGAGAACCTCTGCGTTTATTATAGCATTATCAATACTGCAGATGATCTCGAACATGCACAGACCCATAATGGTCAGAATGATTGTAAATAGTTCCACAATGCAAGGTTTGAAATTAAGGAATATCAATCCAGTACATGAAAAAAATATTCCTACCCATACAGGTAAAAAAATGGTATCTCTTTTCAACAACCCGGAAGGGCAGGGTCTGGATCACTATATATAATCTGTCTTCCTATCCGATGATATGAACGAGCAAAGTATTCATGTGCTCATAATAGTTCTGATAATCTGCATCTTTTTACCCGGCTGTATCGATAAGGATCTGGGATCCCTTTCTGATAACGGTCCGGATAGTCCGGTTTTAAAAAATAATCATGTGGAAGAGGTACCCCCCGCCGGAGCAGAAACGAAAGAACCTGTAAGCGGGGAGAAAACTCCCAGTGAATACCCTGCGGTGGATAATCTGAAATCTTTTATTCAGAAAACGTTTCCATTGCTGACATCTGCATATATGGATATCAGGGGATCAGACCGAGCTCTTGATGCTGCCGGGGTTCAGGAAAAAGCCCTTGCACTTGAAACACTGGTAAAAGACATTACAAACGAATACGGGCTTGACAGAACCCTTCCGGAGAAATCCATCTTTCCTGGTCTGACAACACAGGAGAAGGTTGTGTTAAATAATTATATTGGATATATAAAAGATCTTGAATATTACGGTTCAAACCTTAAACAGGCAATCTACTGGAAGAATTCAGGTTCTGATACAACATCACTCGGAAATTACCGGAGAACCCAGGACCTTGCTGATAATTATAAAAAGAAGGTTGTTACCGATATTAAAAAACTGGATGAATATTGTAAGGAATGGGATATTTCATGCCTTGATGAAAAATTAGTCAAGGAATATACCTTTATTTCCTGAGCCTTTTTTTTAACTTATTCAATCATTGTAACGTTTCCAGTTGTTCCATCCACTTCTACCATCTGTCCGGATTTTAGATCACTCAGAGGTATTCCAATCCGATCAACCATCGGAATTTTACCCATGATTGCGCCAACCGCGATGATTGTCTCTGCTTCCTGGTTGATGATTGCCGCAGGGGCATGTCCGTTGCGCGACAGGGCATAGAGGATATAACTCCCAACCGTCGATCCTTTTCCATACTCAAATGCCAGTACCGAGCCGGAAATATCCTGACCCTGCAAGGGATGGCCTGGTTCTAATACGATTCCTGTTTCCGGATCTACGCCGGAAAGAAATGAGATTGGATCCGGACCAATAAGCAGAGGTCCTTTTCCAACGCCGCGCGATATTCCGCGTCCTTGGAGAATCATGCACACTCACGTATAAGTAGAACCACTGGGTAATTATGTACTATGGAACAGCCTCTTGCACGTATCTCCTGTGAAAATGAGATTCACTATCAGATCCGGATTCAGGAGCTGGAGGCCCAAAACCTTGAGTTGTCAATCCGTTCTGAGGAATTAATCAAAGAAAATTCGGTCCTGAAACGGGAGAACTCACAGCTCAAGCGTATGCCTTTATTTGTTGCGCTGGTCGTGGATATCTTTGAAAGTGGAGAGATCTACCTGCGTCAGATGGGAAACAATCAGGAATATGTGACCCTGATTTCAGATGAACTGCGCCCCACTATTTATCCTGGATGTAAAGTTGCGGTAAACAATGCTCTCTCTGTTGTCAAGGTTCTTGAAGAGACATACGATTCGCGTGTCAGAGTCATGGAACTTGATGAGTCACCTGATGTCACCTTCGAATATATTGGGGGTCTGACAAAAGAGATCGAAGAGATTCGTGAAGCAGTAGAATATCCTCTGACTATGCCGGAGGTATTTGAACGAATAGGCGTAGAGCCGCCTAAAGGAATTCTCCTCTATGGTCCTCCCGGAACCGGAAAAACACTTCTTGCAAAAGCAGTCGCCCATAATGCAAAAGCCACGTTTATCAGGATGAGCGGGAGTGAACTTGTCCACAAATATATCGGTGAAGGGGCACAGATGGTCCGTGAGCTCTTTGCCCTGGCCCGGGACCGTGCACCCTCTATTGTATTTATAGACGAGATTGATGCAATCGGAACCACCCGGACCAATGACGGGACCAGTGGAAGTGCAGAAGTACAGAGAACACTCATGCAGCTTCTGGCAGAGATGGACGGATTTGATAATCGTGGCGACGTCCGGATTATGGCTGCAACGAACAGGGTCGACATGCTCGATGCTGCCCTTTTGAGACCCGGACGTTTTGACCGGATAATCGAGATACCAGTTCCTGATATCATTGCCCGTGAGGACATTATAAAAATCCATACCCGTAAAATGACTCTCTCACCCGGAGTAAACCTTGCAGAGATTTCAATCCTGACTGAAGGACTTACCGGGGCACAGATTCAGGCGGTATGCCGGGAAGCAGGTATGCTTGCGGTCAGAAAAAGTGCTTTTGAAATAACGAACCAGGACATGCTTGATGCTGTCAATAAAGTAGCCGGCGATGATCATGATGTTGATGAGCGGATGTTCATTTAATCTTTTTTTATGAATCTGCTGATAGTCAGCAGACCTGGCATCCGGATATTTTACGAACTCAGAAGATCCGAAACAGCCTGGCATGCACTTAAGTTTTATAGGCCGATTGAAATTCCAATTGGAATATATATCACGCTCAGTTCTCTCTCAGCGGCCCTCTCGCTTGCATCAGATCTGAAGTACTTTATCAGAAAATTTGGTGCAGACCATTTATTTGAGATAAAACCGGGGATTTTTTGTACTGCATCGGTTGCAAAATCACGATATCTGACAAGAGACGATCTCCCTGTTCCCTGGCCGTGGCGGATTTTTATTCATACAGATTGTGAAGGATCCCTGTCCCGGTTTAATGAATTACCAAAAGAAGGACTTCCCCTTCCGGGTGGAAAAACTAAGGGCGATTACCTGATTACTGCATTATGCAGTGAAGAAGAATATTCTGTTTTACAGTACAATCCCTAATTGAGCCGGAAAAAAAACAAAAAAAAGAAGGTCTAGGCAAACATTGCACCAGCAGCAATAAGCCGCTGATCTTTCTCAAAGTCATACCTGAATTTATTCAATGCGTTGAGGAAGTCTTCATGAGAGACCTGTGAATGTTCTTTCCTGATAGCAAACATCCCTGCTTCCATACAGATTGCATTCAGGTCAGCTCCGTTTCTTCCATCCGTCATCTGTGCAATTTCCATCATGTTGACATCATCGGCAAGATTCATGTTGCGGGTATGAACCTTGAGGATTGAGTATCTCCCATTGGCATCCGGCAGAGGAATCTCGATAATCCGGTCAAACCGCCCGGGACGCAGGAGGGCTGCATCCAGGATGTCAATACGGTTGGTTGCTCCGATTATCTTTACGTCTCCTCTCTGTTCAAAACCGTCCATTGCAGCCAGAAGCTGCATGAGTGTACGCTGGACTTCCCTGTCTCCGGAAGTCATTGCTTCAGTGCGTGATGCTCCGATAGCATCTATTTCATCAATAAAGATGATGGAAGGGGCTTTTTCCTTGGCAAGGTCGAATAATTCCCGTACCAGTCTTGCTCCTTCTCCAATATACTTCTGTACCAGTTCTGAACCTACGGTATGCAGGAATATCGCATGAGTCTCATGTGCTACAGCCTTGGCCAGAAGGGTTTTTCCTGTTCCGGGAGGGCCGTACAGAAGAACCCCTTTAGGTGGATTGATACCTATCTTTTCAAAGAGATCTGGTCTTGTCATCGGAAGCTCTACCGCTTCACGAATCTCCATGATCTGCTTTTCAAGACCGCCAATATCTTCATAAGTCTCCGATGGTGCATCTACCAGTTCCATCCCATACACTTGCGAATCATAGGTACTTGGAAGAACTTCCACAATCGCCAGAGACTGCTGGTTGAGAGTGCATCTGGCACCAGCTTTGAGCACATCCGGGTTTACGGACTGGGATACCCGGACCAGGAACCTTGGCCCCGCACTTGACCGGACAACAACGCGTCCGGGATCTATGATGTCAGTGACGGTGCCCACAATGAGCGGAGGTGTTTTCAGGTGTTCGATTTCACTTTTCAGCTTACGAACTTCCCGCTCATATCTGATCTTCTGAGTCTCGATATATCGCTTATCTGACTCCAGTTGACGGATCTGCTCCTTTAATTCCTGGTTTTGCGATTCCATTCCTGCAACCCGGTCGACTAAGTACCGATAGAGCTCCTCAGGAGTCTTCATATCATCTGTGTGGCGGGTTGCTTCTGCCATCTGATCAATCAGGTATATAGGGGTAAGTGACTATATGATGTTTGCGAAAATGCAGTGTGAAATGTGCGGCGCAGAAGCCAAAGGCCCTTTGAAGAGGATCAAGATCGAAGGGACCGAGCTCTTAGTCTGTAATGCCTGTGCTAAATACGGTACTGAAGTACAGGGAGCAGCTCCACGATCATCTGCAGCACAATCCGTGAAATCTTCCGGATTTCAGTCCCAGGCAAAACCTGCTGTCCAACGCTCCAGAGACCTGTTTGACCAGATGGGTGGCGACCTGGTAGAAGATTATCCTGACCGGATACGTGATGCACGGATGAAGCTGGGGATGACCCAGAAAGATCTTGCCCTTGCGATGATGGAACGTGAACTTCTGGTAAAAAAACTGGAAAAAGGTGAACTGATTCCGGAAGATGAAGTTCGGAAAAAACTTGAAAAAACACTGGACATTCGTCTTCTTGACGATACGTCCTCTGAACCGACTGACCTTCATCATGCACGAATGACCACCACTATGGGGGACGTCATTCGTATTAAGAAGGCAAAGAAGTAACTTTCATTTTTTGTGTGCGTGGTTTGAGTAATTACTACGATGTTGATGTCCATGTCATGCCATATCATGGCACGATATCGAAACCTTTATCTTCGGTCATATTGACTCCTGATCATGACAAACTGTGTGGAGGAGATGGTATCTGCAAAAAACTGCAGCATAGCTTCCGCCAGACTGTTATCCGAATTGTCAGTTAGATCATTCGCTTATCGCTATTTTTCGTCTTTTTTTAGCTTTTTCCAGTTTTTCTGGTACTGAGTAATCACTCGTACCAAAAATGGAGTGATTTGTATGAGAGGTAAAGATATCAGACTTGAAAGAATCATGAACCGTAACACAAGAAAGACCATAATAGTCCCGATGGACCATGGGGTAACCCTGGGGCCGATTGCGGGTCTGGTGGAACTTCCTGATGCGGTAAATTCAGTTGCGGAAGGTGGAGCAAATGCAGTTCTCGGGCATGTCGGACTTGCCCTGCATGGGCACAGGCAGCGAGGTCACGATGTGGGGCTTATCCTGCATCTCTCTGCATCAACAGCCATTGGTCCGGATCCAAATGAGAAAGTGCTCATAAACTCTGTAACAAATGCCCTGAAAATGGGGGCAGATGCAGTATCCATGCATGTAAATATCGGGGCGGACTCGGAGGCCCAGATGCTGGCCGACCTTGGTCATGTATCAATCGAATGCATGGAATGGGGAGTCCCGCTTCTTGCCATGATGTACCCACGGGGCCGGAACATTAAGGATGAACACGCCGTGGAACATGTAAGTCTTGCGGCCCGTGTTGCCGCAGAACTGGGGGCTGACCTTGTAAAGACCAACTACACCGGAGATCCGGACACATTCCGTGAAGTCACGAAGGGATGTCCGGTTCCGGTGGTGGTTGCAGGAGGGTCAAAGACAGATGATCTTACGACCCTTGAACTCATCGAAGGGTCCATGGAAGGAGGAGCTGCTGGTCTATCCATCGGCCGGAATGCATTCCAGCACGAGAATCCTGCAGCATTTGTTCGTGCCTGTGCGAAAATTGTCCATGAAGGACTCTCTGCTGTTGAAGTCAATGAGATGCTCAAAGGAGGGATGATATGATCGGAAAGGAGATTCGTATTGAACGGATAATGGACCGGAACACTGGAAAAGCGGTCATCATTCCGATGGATCACGGAATGACCCTGGGACAGATAGATGGTCTTTTAAACATGACCGAAACGATTGCGGAAGTCTCTGACGGAGGTGCCAACGCCATAATTCTTCATAAAGGGCTAGTACGCCCGGGTCACCGAAGAAAAGGACGGGACATCGGTCTTATTATTCATCTTTCCGCCGGAACAAGCATGAATCCTGACCCAAACGACAAGGTATTAATCTGCACCGTTGAGGAAGCAGTATCCCTTGGTGCTGATGCGGTATCTATCCATATAAATCTTGGAGCCATCCAGGAATCAAAAATGATGGAATCTGCCGGGCAGGTAGTCCGTGATTGTAACCGGTGGGGAATACCTCTTCTGGCTATGATTTACCCGCGTGGTAATGGTATCAACCCGACTGATCCCCGTCATGTCGGGCATGCGGTCAGAGTAGCAGAAGAGCTCGGAGCCGACCTTGTAAAGACCAACTACACCGGAGATCCTGAATCTTTTGCAAAGATTGTAAAAGCATCATCAATTCCGGTTTTTATTGCCGGAGGAGAAAAGGGCGAGGATATTGACACCTACCATTCCATCTATGATGCTGTTCACTTTGCAAAATGTGCCGGTGTCTGCATGGGAAGGAATGCATTCCAGCGGGATAATGTTGCAAAATTCGTGTCAAATGTATCAAAAGTAGTTCATGAAGGGGTAAAACCTGAGAATATCTGAGGGATTATGAAACAGGTATTTGTGGATCTCCGGCCATGGGACAAAGAACTTGCAATTGCTGCCCTTGAATCCGGAGCTGATGGAGTAATCGCAGATTTGGCAGGACCAATCAGAGAACTTGGAAAAATCCTCGTTATCGCTCCGGATGGTGACCTGGTTCTGGATAAGGATATCCGGGAGGTTACCATCGGGAATACTGAAGATCAGGCTCTTGCGATGGAAGCTGCAAAGACCGAACGGATTATTGTCCATACATCTGACTGGACGGTTATTCCCCTTGAAAATCTGGCTGCATGTGGAAACAATGTCATCGCTGCGGTCTCAACCATTGAAGAGGCAGAGCAGGCATTTACTGTCCTTGAAAAAGGAGTTGCCGGAGTTCTTATCCAGACTGATAATCCGGATCTCATCCGGAATGTTGCGAAGATGGCACAGTCCGGGTCATGTGGAAAAGAACTCCACCGCCTTACGGTTACCGGGGTAAAACCTGCTGGTATGGGGGAGCGAGTCTGTGTGGATACGTGTTCTCTCATGACTGACGGGGAAGGAATGCTGGTAGGAAATACATCATCCGGTTTTTTCCTGGTCCATGCCGAGACCCTCGTAAACCCGTATGTGGCTCCCCGGCCATTTCGGGTAAATGCAGGAGGAGTCCATGCATACGTGCAGGTTACCGATGGAAAGACGGCATATCTTGCTGACCTGAAAGCAGGTGACCGGGTGAGCATTGTTCATGGAAACGGAACATGCCGGGAAGCTACGGTCGGCCGGGTCAAGATTGAGCGAAGACCGCTCTTTTTAGTAGAGGCTGAATGTGATGGTCAGAAACTATCAGTCATCCTTCAGAATGCAGAAACCATCCGGCTGGTTCGGCCGGATAACTCGGCAGTTTCAGTAACTTCTCTGAAACCCGGAGATATTATCCTTGGAAGAATAGAGAGCGGAGGCCGGCATTTTGGCATGGCCATTGATGAGACCATCATTGAGAAATAACATGAAAATCGGGATCATCGGAGGGACCGGAGGCATGGGCAGCCTCTTTTCACAGGTTTTTTCCGGAGCCGGCCATGAGGTGCTCATATCCGGAAGGACAACAGAAGTTACCCGTGAGGATATCTGCCGTCTGGCTGATGTTGTCATGGTATCGGTTCCAATCAGAGATACCATCCGAATCATCGAAGAAATATCTCCGCTTCTCACTGAAGGGCAGATTCTGGTAGATCTGACCTCACTTAAAGTAGATCCGGTCCGTGCAATGCTTACATCAAAGGCTCGTGTCATCGGGTTTCACCCGATGTTTGGTCCGACGGTCGGAACCATTCTGGGCCAGACCATCGTTGCAACCCCTGCACGATGTGATGAAGAGGATATCCGGTTCTTTGAGGAGATTTTTACCAGTCAGGGGGCACGGGTTACCCGGACCACGCCTGAGGAGCATGACCGGATGATGGCCGTAATACAGGGTCTTACACATTTTAAGGCAATTCTTCTTGCCGGAACGATGAGAAGACTTGGAATTTCTCCGGAGGATACTGAGGTGTATATGAGTCCGGTATACCGAATAGAGACCGGAATAGCCGGAAGACTGCTCTCACAAAACCCCGGACTTTATGCAGATATTCTGTGCATGAATCCGAGTGTTCCGTCGGTTCTAAAGACCTGCAGAGAGACCGCTGACGAGATAATTGAGATGGTAACAAATGGCGACATTGATGCATTTACTGACGAATTTCTCTCATCCCGTGAATGGTTCGGCCCGTTCTGTTCCCAGGCCCTGAAAGAGACGGATAAACTTATCCAGGCGATGGTGAAACCTTGACTCTGATTACGCTTGGTCCGGAAGGAACTTTTTCTCATGACCTGGCGCAGAAGATGGATGATGATATCATCCTGATGCCCTCAATTGGGAGAGTATTTTTAGAGGTTGCAAAGACTGGAATATCCGGTCTTGTTCCCCTTGAAAACAGTGAAGCAGGCGGTGTTACTGCAACCATGGACGGACTGATGCAGCATGAACTCTACATCACCAAAGAAGCATACCTTCCGGTTCATCATTCCTTTGCTGCCGATACCCCAAAGGATCAGATTTCAGTTATCTTTGCTCATCCCCAGAGCCATGAACAATGTAGTAAATACATTGATTCCTTAGGTCTTCCGGTTATTCATACCGAGAGTAATGCAGCAAGTGGACAGGCCCAGAAGGAACGGGCAAATTCTGCGGCAATCATCTCTGAATCACTTGCAAAGAGGTATGAAATTCCGATAATTGACCGGAATATCGAGAACAATCTTGATAATATTACCCGGTTCATTGTTATCAGCAGCATTAAGGGAACTGATGCATATCCGCAAAAGTGCAGCATTATCGCGGATCCTGGCGAAAACCGGGCAGGACTGCTCTATGACTTGCTCTCTCCCTTTAAGGATTCCAAAGTGAACCTGACCCGGATAGAATCACGGCCATCAAAACGCTGTATGGGTAATTACGTCTTTTTCATTGATATTCAATGTGAAGGAGCATGGATGGAAGCGATAGAAAAGATAAGCAGGATTACCCGGATAAAGCATCTTGGTTGTTATCAGGTTCTCGGAGAGTTTCCATGCAGATGAACATCGGCAGATGTGGCAAAGTCTCTATTTCCTGTGTTGCACCGGCATCGAAAAGTTATACTCACCGGGCATTGATTATTGCTGCTCTGGCTGATGGAGAATCAGAAATTATCGGCCAACTTGATGCAGATGATACCAGGATGACTGCACGGGCACTGATGAACCTTGGTGTTCGTCTTGAATGGTGCCGGGAATGTATTCGCGTCAGGGGCATGGGGGGTCACCTTACAGCTCCGGCTGATGATATTGATATCCAGGATTCCGGAACATCCATGCGTTTACTTACGGCGTTATCCCTCCTTGCCGATGGTCCTGTCACATTAACCGGAAGTAAAAGGATGCAGGAGCGTCCTCTTGGCCCACTCATCGATGCCCTGAATGCCGTAGGCGGAAATATCAGGTATCTGAAAAAACCCGGTTGCCCACCGGTCAGTATTGATGGAACATTCTCCGGAGGAGACATCACCATTGATGGAAGTATCTCAAGCCAGTTTATCTCCTCTCTCCTTATTGCTGCTCCATATGCTGCGGAAAATACCCGAATTCACCTGCTTGGAGAACCCGTTTCCCTTCCGTATATCATGATGACTATTGACAGCATGCAGGCATTCGGAGCGGAGGTTTTTGTGGATGATGGTCTTGATGGTGAGACAATTTTTTCTGTTTCGACAAACCACCACTATCAAGAGCGCCGGTATACCATTGAAGGTGATTTTTCATCTGCCTCATACTGGTTTGCTCTTGCTGCAATCTGTGGCGGTTTTGCAACCGTTTCCGGACTAAATTCTCATTCTGCCCAGGGAGATAGAAGACTCCTGGACATTTTGAGGAATATAGGGTGCAGCATTACAGACAATGAAGATGGAATTACCCTTACCCGTGATCGTAACATCCCTCTCCGGGGAATTGAGGTGAATATGGCTGATTGTCCGGATGTGGTCCAGACGGTCTGCATGGTTGCCGCGGTTGCGGATTCACCCACCCGAATAACCGGGGTGCATCACCTCCGGATGAAAGAGAGTGACCGGATTGCAGCAATTGCAAATGGTCTTACGGCGCTCGGGGGCAATGTCAGTGTTGAGGAGGATGCCATTACCATTCACCCTACACCGCTGCATGGGGGTGTTATTCATCCGGAAAATGATCACAGGACTGCAATGAGTTTTGCAGTACTTGGATGTTATGTAGGAGATGTCACAATCCTTGATGCAGGATGCGTGACAAAATCTTATCCAGAGTTCTGGGAGGAATTACGACGGATATGGCAAGACGCCGTATCGTGTTGATCGGGTACCGGGGAACCGGAAAGAGCAGTATTGGAAAAGCTCTCTCCAGCATCACCGGGCAGGTTCACATTGATACAGATCAGCTCATTGAAGATGCAACCGGAAAGAAAATACCGGAAATATTCGAGTCCGAAGGAGAGGCGGGATTTCGGGAGATAGAGCAGCATGTTATTGCCAGAATTCCTTCAGGGGCCGGAATTATCAGCACAGGAGGAGGAGCGGTTCTTCATCCTGAAAATGTCCGGATGCTCCGGATGAATAGTTTTGTTGTGCTTTTAACTTCGAAAAATGAAGTGATTGCCCGGAGAATTGCAAAGACAAGCCGCCCATCTTTGACCGGTCAGCCACCTGAAAAGGAGATAGATACCGTTCTTGAGGAACGGATGCCCCTCTATCGGAGTGCCGCCGATTTTGTTATCAATACCAGTTCCACCTCTGCAAAACAGGCAGCATCACTCATTCTGGATAAAATTACCCGTGGCATTTGTCTCCCTGAAAAAAGAAAATCCTTGTTAGCCGGAGTGATAAAAACTCCGGTTCCTGACCGGGAAAAGGTGCATCTAAAGAAAATCTCCGGTGATACTGACTATTATCTTTATGGCATACTCGGACACCCTGCGATGCATAGTAAAAGTCCTGTAATCTATAATCACCTGTTTGCAGATTACGGGATGCCTGCCCATTATACCTGGTTTGAACAGAAAGATCCGGGTGTTTTCTTGTCGTCACTCACCGGAACAGGAGTCCGGGGTCTTTCGGTTACAATTCCCCATAAAGAGACAATTATTCCCCATCTTGATGAAATCAAGCATGATGCAGAGAATATTGGTGCGGTAAATACTGTTCTCATCCTGGAAGATGAGAAATTCGGATTTAATACCGATTGGAAAGGTATCTATCGGCCGCTTGAGGGCACAGAAGGTGATACTGCGGTTATCCTTGGAGCAGGTGGTGCTGCAGCAGCAGCGGTATATGCCGTTTCAATGCGAGGATTCAGGCCGGTTATCCTGAATCGTTCTCCTGAAAGGGCGAAGTCTCTTGCAAGAAAAAGCGGAGCCGAAACCGGAACACTTGACCAGGTCGAAAAGTTTTCACCGGATCTCATCATTAATACAACCCCGGTTGGAATGAGTTCAAATCCCCACCTTCCTATCCCTGCATCTGTCTTAAAGCCGGAGATGAAAGTTTTTGACCTTGTTTATACTCCTCGAGATACTCCCCTTCTTCAGGCTGCTCTTCAGGCCGGATGCTCAGTTATTCCAGGAACGGAGATGTTTATCCATCAGCTTGCAGAGCAGTTTCGGATCCTTACCGGAATTGATACACCAATTATCCGGCTTCGGGAGATGCTTTCTTGAATACGTTTGGCAGGAATTTCCGGATAACAACCTTTGGGGAGAGCCATGGGGTAGCAATTGGAGTTGTCATTGATGGATGTCCTCCCGGGTTTTCCTTGTCTGAATCAGACATCCAGCCATTCCTTGATAAGAGAAAGCCGGGTCAGAGCGACCTTGTAACTCCCCGGAAAGAAGCAGACAGGGTGCAGATTCTATCCGGAGTTTTTGAAGGAAAAACCCTTGGGACTCCGATATGTCTTCTGATTCAGAATACCTCGATGAGGTCAACGGATTATGATGAGTTAAGAGAACTCTTTCGTCCGGGTCATGCTGACCGGGGATATATGGAGAAATATGGAATCCGTGACCATCGGGGTGGAGGTCGAAGTTCCGGCAGAGAGACTGCAGCACGGGTCGCAGCCGGTGGAGTTGCCACTCTGTATCTTGCACAATATGGAATCCGCATTTTTGGACATCTTCTACAGGTACATGGTGAAACAACACCCGAAGGCATTGAAAAGGCCATCCGTACAGCCCGCGACAATGGAGACTCTGTTGGAGGAATCATCAGTATTAACGTCTCCGGATGTCCTCCAGGTCTTGGAGATCCGGTATTTGGGAAACTTGATGCCTTTATTGCTTATGCCATGATGGGAATTGGCGGGGTTAAAGCGGTGGAGATTGGTTCAGGAACAATGGCTGCAGACATGAACGGTTCGGAGCATAATGATCAGATGACTCCGGAAGAGTACCTCTCGAATAATGCCGGCGGGATTCTTGGAGGTATCTCCACCGGACAGGATATTCTTGTTCGTCTTACCATTAAACCAACCCCTTCAGTAAGGGCGGTTCAAAAAACCATTGACATTCATGGCGAGAATCGGGATATTTCTGTGCATGGCAGGCATGATCCCTGTATTGCAGTCCGGATTGTTCCGGTTGCTGAGGCGATGATGGCACTTGTTCTCATGGATGCTCTCCTTGAACAGAGGAAGATTTTTCCGGGGTTTCTTAAGGAGTCCTGATTCAGGTCATGGATAATTCTCTTCCGCTTCTTCTTGCACCAGCGGGTTCTCCGGTGGCTCTTCATGCTGCCTGTGCGGCCGGAGCCGATGCCGTGTATCTTGGAGGCCGGCAGTTTGGAGCCAGGCAGTTTGCAGCAAACTTTTCTGATGATGAACTTGAGCAGGCAGTCAGGTATGCCCACCTCCGGGGTATCCAGGTCTTTGTCACTGTTAATACCCTGATAACCGAAAATGAAATTCCTGATGCTATCAGGTACCTGGTTTATCTTTATAAAATCGGCGTAGACGCGGTTCTTATTCAGGATATCGGACTTTTAGCCCTTGCACATCAGTGCATTCCTGACCTCACTCTTCATGCATCCACCCAGATGGGTATCCATAATGTTCCCGGATCTTTGTTTGCTACAAATCAGGGATGCAGCAGGATTGTTCTTGCCCGGGAACTTAACCCGGAAGAGATCCGGGAAATTGCAGAGGCATTATCCGGTCTTGATGTGGATCTTGAGGTCTTTGCACATGGTGCACTTTGTTATGCGTATTCCGGCCGTTGTCTCCTCTCATCTCTTGTTGGAGGTAGAAGTGGGAACCGGGGGATGTGTGCCCAGCCGTGTAGAAAATTATACCAACTGGAATGTGGAACTCAGGATCAATGGGGACGGCTGGAGAATGAAAAGCCCGATGGATACCCGGAATATCTGCTTTCAACAAAAGATCTCTCGGTGTATCCTGTTCTTCCGGAGATTGTAAATCTCCCTGTTGCTGCCTTAAAAATAGAAGGTCGGATGCGGTCTCCGGAGTATGTAGGAGCGGTGACATCTATCTACCGAAAAGCCCTTGATGCCATCCGAAATGGGACATTTCATCCAGATCCTGAAGATATTGCAGATCTTGCAGTTGCTTTTTCCCGCAGGTTTACAACTGGATATGTATCCGGAGCAGCATTTTCAAATGTAATGGGTAGGGAATATCCAGGAAACCAGGGATATATTATCGGAAAAGTCATATCCGCACGAAAAGGGAAAGTGCAGGTCAGACTTACTTCTTCTATCATTCCAAACCAGGGTGATGGACTGGTTATCAGGGATATTGACCGGGAAGAGGGGCTTGTTCTCCGAAATACCCCGGTAGTGAAAGCAGATATAGTTGAATTGCCATCTCCATTCAATCCAAAACCCGGAGCAGAGGTCAGCATCACAAAAAGATTAGCACTGGAAAAAAGAATCTCTGCACTTCTTGCTTCTCCGGATGAGCGATATTTCGGTTCTCTTCGGATTTCATGTTCGGTGATTTTTTCTGTGGATGGTAAAATATCCGGAACCGGTACAGTAATTGACTGGAATTCAGATGCCCATTCATTTGAATATCTGAGTGAGGAAATAGTTGAACCGGCAAAGACCCGGTCAATCACTCAGGATCAGGTTCGGGAACAATTGAATAAAACCGGCGGGACACTATTTTCTTTTTCAGATATTTCCATTTCCGGAGAAGAAGGACTATTTGCCCCGGTCAGGGTGCTCAATAATCTGCGGCGGGAAATTCTCCTTGCTGCTGAAGAAGCAATCATCAAATCCAGAATTCCCCGACCAAAATCTATCTCCGGAATTCTGAAACGATGTGATGATATTACAGGAAAAAAAGCACCTGTTCAGAATATACCTGTATCTGACTCACGGCTTATTTCAATTGTTACTTCTGCTTCAGAGGCCCGTTCTGCACTTGAGAATGGTTCTTTCCGGGTGTACATGGTCTGGGAGCCATTCAGATTGGACATTTCATCTCTTCAGGAATATACGGGCCAGATTGGGATCATGGTCCCCGGAGTCATCAGGCAAAAAGAACTCGAAATATTTCTTACAGATCTCCAAGATATCATCTCCGCCGGAATTCATCACCTGATGGTTGATTCACCAGGAATTGGTGAATGTCTTTTGGAGAAATTTCCCGGGATTTCTGTATCCGGCTACTATGGTCTTCCTGTCACAAACAGCAGAACAGCTGAAGTTTTTTCAGGTTTTGAATTCTGTACTCTTTCGCCTGAACTTTCCGGACAGGAGATCCGATCTTTGTGTTTGGGATATTCCCAAGGAGAAGGTCCGGATATTGCGGTCTGTTGTCAGGGACTGATTGAAGCTGCAGTAACAGAGGATAACCTTTGTTCTCTCTCATCTGATAATAAGGGGAATTCTTTTGCAATCCGTGATGAAAAAAGATATTCTTTTCCCTTCTATTGTGAAAAGTCCGGCAGAACCCATATTCTGAATTCACAAGAACATAGTCTTATAGATGAAAATTCAGAACTTATGGAATTTGGTATCCGGCATTTTATCATTGATGCCAGGAATCGTGGCCCGGGTTATGCCGCTGAGATGACAGGGCTCTGGAAACAGATCCTATATGATGAAATATCCGAAGAGGAAAGAGAATCAATCCGGGAGAAGATAATCGAAATGAGTTATCACGGAATTACGAGGTCCGGTTATAGAAGAGGACTTTCCGGAATAAAACCGTAAATTCTATTTTTAATGAATAATTGAATCCTAACCTAATTTTTTTTCATATCTCATCTCATTATGAGAAATTGCCATATGAAAATTTTTAGAGTATTAAAAATAACCAGAATTTAACAGATAACGCTATCATATCATACATCCAGAATATCATCATCTTAATATGAATTGATTAAATTATGACCGGAAAAGGGAAAAACGATGAAAACAATCATTTATTATTTTACCGGCACCGGAAATTCACTTTCCGTTGCAAAAAAAATCGCCGCAACCCTTGAAGAGTGTAAACTGGTTCCGATCTCATCCATGAAAGATACTACATGTGATGTTGTTCCGGAAGCAGATCGTGTAGGTATCATCTGTCCGGTTTATTTTACCGGCCTACCTGCCATGGTTGCTTCTTTTGTAGATCGCCTTTACCTGGGCAGGGTAAAATATGTATTCTCAGTTGTTACCAATGGAGGAGGAGGAGGAATATCTACCCTGGCACAGCTTGATAATATTATCCGGAGAAAATCAGGTCGTGGACTTTCTGCCGGATATTCTGTGATGATGCCAGGGAATTATATCCTTATGTACGAACCTCCAACCGGAGAAAAACAAGATAACATCCTGTCATCAGCAGAAAGTGATATCCAGAAAATTATTGATGATGTTGGACAGTGCAGAAAACATCCACTTCACCGATCACTCATATGGTCTGTACTCCATGCTATTCTGTATTCATGGTTCATTTCAGGTGTCCATAACAAAGATAAAAAATTTTCCGTAAGTAACAAGTGTACATCCTGTGGGATTTGTGAAGCAGTCTGTCCGGCAGACAATATTGAACTGGTCGATAAAAAGCCGGTCTGGAAACATCATTGCGAACTCTGTTGTGCCTGTATCCACCTCTGTCCGGTAGAGGCAATACAGGCAGGTAATAAGACGGCAGGAAGGATAAGATACCGAAATCCGGAAGTTACCGTTTCAGAACTTGGAAATATTCCTCCCTTATCCGGAGAAGAAAAAACGGATGAAATATCACCATAAACAGGGAATGAAATTAAATTAAAAGGGAATAATCATGAAATCTCTCCTGATTGTATGTTCATATCATCATCATAATACTGAAAAGATAGCACAGGTCTTTGTTAAAGTCCTTAATGCACAAGTAAAAAAACCTCACGAGATAAATCCGAAAGAACTATCAGAATACGACCTTATCGGGTTTGGTTCAGGGATATATGGAGGAAAACTACATAAATCTCTGCTCTCTTTAGCAGATTCAATTCCACATGTCACAAAAGGTAATGCATTCATTTTTTCAACTGCAGCACTTATAGGAGATACAAAAACAACTAAAGATCATTCACTGATGAGAGAAAAACTGGAATCGAAAGGATATGTTATTATTGATGAATTTAGTTGCAAAGGGTTTAACACGAATAGTTTTCTGAAATTTTTTGGTGGAATGAACAAAGGAAGACCTAATGCTGAAGATTTTAAACGTGCTGAAGAATTTGCTTATAACATGGTAAAGAAAATTCAGAAATAATGTTATAAAAATGGTATAATGCAAAACGTTCTGGAATAATCCAGAATGGTTTACATACATTATGGAGTGAATTAAGTGTGTAGTATAAACATAATCTTTGTATCATTCCAATTTTTCTAAACCTTTTGGAACACACAATGAAAGACAAAGAAAAAACCTGTATCTAATAATATTCAGATTCTTCTCTTTCTATCTAAAAATTTTTTCCCTCTTATAAAAAAAATTCAAAAATTATCGATTATTTGTGAACAATTTGTATTATAATGCTTTAAATAGCCTTTGTTTGATTTATGAAATTCGAAACATTTTTTCAGGACACTAAAGAAATTGGTTAATCTCCTCTCTGACTTCTTTTATTTGTGAGAGCATTGCATGTCCCCCCGTCTCAAACAATTTGAGTTGAGACTGATTGATAATCTCATGAGAATGCAGTGCATGAGTATAGTTTACTAATGCATCATCTCTGGCATGCATGATAAGCACAGGACATGAAATATTATTAGCGGATATATTTTCGGAAAAAAGCATATCTGCGTCATTTATTGTCCCTTTATACCTCTGGGTCATTGGATGCATTACATCCAGCATTTCCTGTGCCAGTTGTTTTTGCTCCGGAGTAAAATTTGAATAGACATCTTTGGGAACGCCCATTAAATCGAGAATCGTAGGTTGTGCAAATTTAGAAAAGAGCCAGTAAGCATAATCTGATTGCTGTATTATGTGAATAATTTTTATATATGCGGGTTCCTCCTCATCCTCTGGTTCAGGTCTGCTCACAGCGGATATTAATATCAATTTCGAGCTTTTCTCAGGATAATCATTTGCAAACTGAATTGCAGAAGGGCCTCCGGCAGAAGCACCAACGACAACAACTTTTGACAGATTCAAATGATCCAGAAGAAGATTATATTGTGCAGCCTGGTTTTGAATTGATGCATTTTCCGGAATTGGTGAATGAAGATAGCCGTATCTTGAAACGGCAATAATCTGATGATTCCCGCTTAAAAAGGCTTTCCCTGACCAGAGACCAAAGTCAAAACCACCTCCGGCTCCATGCAAAATGAGAACTGGCCTTCCTTCTCCTAGTACAGAGTATTCAATATCACCATAAATTGTTTTTAAAATTTCACTTGTCTGCAATCGTTCATTTGCATCATTCATATCCTGATTAAAACTCAGATAATTAAACCCGAAAAATAAAAGAAGAATAACGATAATTATGACAAAACCAATAGAAATTTTTTGCCTCTTCGCTATTTCAAGTGGGTAAGTCAAAATTGAGTTTCCCACAGCGTAAATAGATCAT
>NZ_QGMZ01000014.1 GCF_003173335.1 Methanospirillum stamsii | reverse complement strand
GAGGAACTCACCAGCGCTTGTACAAATTTGTACGCATTTGCTGAGGGGGGTCCGGAATAGGAATTTCATTGCATTTGATAAAAGATTTATGTATACCTGCCTGATCAAATGAGAATCCCCTACCGTCGAAGGAATATCATCTATTGTTATATCCACTTCTCTACCGGGAAATACCTCTCGCATTTCACGGACAACAGAATGAACCAGGGAGTTCATATCAATATGGGAAAATTCAAGCGGTTTTCTGGACATCCGGGAAAATTTTAGAAGATCTTCGATGAGATTATCCATCATAATGATATTTTCATAGATTTTATCAAGAAAATAGGTATTACGCTCTGTATTTCCTGAAAGAAGATCCATAGAAAGAAGATGAGCATACCCATCCATAGCCCGGATTGGGTTTCGAAGATCATGAGAAACAGTATAGGTGAAAGCATCAAGATCCTGGATACGTTCCTCAAGTTCCTTCGCATATACAAGTGTTTGATTATGTAACCGATAGGAAGCGAGATGTGTCTTCACCCGGGCGAGGAGTTCTTCGGGGGAATATGGTTTGTTAAGAAAATCCACAGCTCCTGCTTCAAATCCAATTTTTTTATCATAAGGATCGGTCAGGGCTGAAAGAAAAATTACCGGAATACGTTTCCATCTTTCATCAGATTTCAGGAGTTTACAGGTTTCATATCCGTCCATACCAGGCAAGAGAATATCAAGAAGTATTATGTCCGGATTATTTATAATCAGCCGGTCAAACGCGGATTCTCCGGATGTAGCGATAAGAACCCTGAATCTGGCTTCTTCAAGAATGGACCTGATAAGATTTATCGAATCGTGAGAATCTTCAATTACCAGGACCGTCCCTTCATAATTTGAGTTTTTGTTATTACTCATACGATCCTCCCTGAAATTTCATTCAGATATGAGAGCATTGAAACTTCATCATAATTAGCTGCAAAAAATGAGAGTTTCTTACAAAAACCGGATAATCTTTTATCTGTTCTTTCAATCTCCTCTAATTTGGATTCCAGACTTTTGTAATCCCCGGAGATAACAAATTCACGAATTTCTTCAATAATTCCGGCTTTTGGTAAACTATGAATTATGGATATTAATTCACCGAAATTATCTGAATACTTAAGTGAATCTTTCAATTCCGGTTCGTATATCCATTCAATGTTTAGAAGATTTTTTATCGAATCAATTATCTGAACATAATTAACGGGTTTTTCAAAAAATATATCACATAAATTCACAAATTTATTTTTTAATTCTGTATCATACACCGTTGCAGATATCCCGATGACCTTGAAAGGAAGAATTTGAAAATACTGATAAAACCTTTCCAGTACTTCACATCCATCCATTCCTGGCATAACCAGATCCAAAAATATGAGAGATAAAAGTTCATCACCTCTTTTTTCAGTAACAAATTGTAAAGCATCTGCCCCGTTCTTTACATAATACACCTTAAATCCAAGAGGCTCCAAAAATGAGATTAACAATGAGGCATTATCTTCATTATCATCAACAATGAGGACTGATAAAATATCACCGTTATAACCGATAACATCTTTTGAAAAGTTGGTTTTTTCAATTTTCTGAACAATTGGAAGACGAACTTCAAAAATAAATTTAGTTCCAATATTCGGAACACTGGAAAAATCAATTTTTCCATCCATGAGTTCAACCAGTCTTTTCGTTATTGAAAGACCAAGACCGATTCCCTCACGGATTTTATTCTCATTATTCAATTGAGAAAAGGGAATAAATATCTCCTCATGTTTATCAGGAGGTATTCCAATTCCGGTGTCTTCAATTTCTGATAGTAACGTCTCTTTTTCCGGATCATATGAAACATTAAAGGTAACAATTCCCTCTTTAGTGAATTTTATTGCATTTATTAACAGATTTATCAATATCTGTTTTAATTTCTGTTCATCTCCAAGCACATATGGAGGAAATTCAGTCAAAGGAACATAACGTAGATTCAGTTTTTTCTCATTAGCCGTAATTTCAGACATTTCACAGACCTGATGAATAGTAGAAGAAAGGTTAAACGGATGTGATTCCAATTCCAGTTTATTCAGTTCAATCTTGCCAATATCAAGAAGATCAGTTATGAGTTTTAAAAGATGTGAACCACTATTAAATATCGTTTCCAATTGGTTTTGCTCTTTTTGGGTCAGATTCCTGGATTTTTGAAGTAACTGAGAAAAACCGATTATTGCATTCAAAGGAGTCCTTAATTCATGACTCATTGCAGAAAGAAATATACTCTTTGCCTTGTTTGCATTTTCTGCCTGAACTTTTGCGATTTGAAGTTCTCTGGTCCTTTCGGATACCAGTTCCTCCAGTTGATTCTGATATCTGACTAATTCAGCTTCAATCCTTTTCTTTTCATTTATTTCCTGTTCAAGATGACGAACAAGATGTATCTGTTCGTCATAATATCGGGCATTTTTCAATGAAATTATTGCTTGTGAAGCGAGAATCTCAATAACAGATACACGATCCCGGGTAAATGCTCCTTCTAAAAGATTATTTTCAAGATAGATAACCCCGGTAACATTATGTCCGGATACAAGAGGCATACAAAGAATAGATTTCAGGTTCAGATTCCGGATCTGTTTGGTATGGGAATATTGAGAATCACCTGATGCATCAGAGAGAATAATTGTCTCCTTTTTTCGTATGGCATTTTGTATCAATCCAATGGGTAATGAAACCGATTTGCTAAGTGGCATCCCCATCATGATTTCCAGATATCCTTTGTCAGGAATCAAGTCTGCTTCAACGGAAAAAATTGTACCCTGTTTCAATATAAGAACGCCCCTCTCAGCTCCTGCATTTTCTATTACCGTCTGCATGAGTGTCTTTACCAGTCGTTTCAGATCAATTTCATCAGATATCGCTTGTGAGGCCTTTAATACACTCAAAAAATCAAGATTGGTCTCGGTATAAGACACATTATCATTATCGGAAGTATAAAAACTAAAAATCTCTTTATACTTATCTTCCAACAAATGGACTTTCCCGAATGCCTCCCATCTGATACAGGCATTTCTTGCCCGATCAAGATAGTGCCCGGCGATGCTTTTCATACCCCGCTGAATCCAGAAATTGCCTGCCATTTCACATGCTAAAATTTCATCATTAATATACTGGTTTTCATATGCCCCTAATATCGCTTTTTCATAAAAAATCATGGCTGAATCAAAATCTCCACCTGATCTTGCAAGTTCTGCTTTAATCAGATAAACTTTATGCTGAAAATTCATCTTACATTTTTCAGCAACATTTTCAAGTTGGTTCAGATAGGATTGTATGGTTTCAAGAAGCTCTTCTTTTCGTTCCGGATGACTCTCACATGTCATAAGGGAACTGATGCAATAATAAAAAATAATCGGGGGATATCCAAAAGAACCTATAATTCCGGATATATACTTGATAGCTTCATCAGCATATACCTGGACATCCGGGTCATTCAAAAAAATAGCCTTTATCATTTTTATTGAATAATAGATGGAAATTCCATGATAAAATGAGAATTTGTGAGCTATTTCAAGCCATTTGGTTTCGTCAAGGATAGGCAATTCCGTGCAGGAATTATCATGTAGTAACTCTGAACATTCCCGGAAGCAATCTATTAAAAAAACAAGTAAATCCTGGTTAAGATTTGTAGTGATTAAATGGTTTTCTTTTGTAATCCGGATTATTTCTTCCAACGATTCTCCAGCCAGAAATGCCGAGGTTACCTGATGGAGAGCACTATAACCGATAAATGTATAATCACCGATTTCATAACCTTTGGAGATGGATCTGGCAAAACTTTTTACTATGTTCGAATAATGCTCAGCCCATGGCTGGATAAGAGATCCATATTTAAAATAAATAGCACTTTCAAACGCCTCTGCATTACAAACAGATATTAAATCTACCCCTTTTTTTCCGATTTCATATGCAGCAGTATAATTTTCACCAAAGAAATTCAGACTTCCTGCAAAAGAACAAAATGCAATCGGTGAAATGACTGATTTTCCAAGCTTGAGAGTGTTATAAACCTGAATTGAACTATTAATTGCATATTTTACAGGAAATTGAGCATATAATGGAAAACTTATTACTTCAATAATCTGAAGACCAGACAGGAAATTCCCTGATGTTAAATCAGGGAGATCATCAACCGCTTCAATGGTAATTTCATTCAACAGGTTTAAGGTATCTGAAAAAGATTTAGTAACATCTTCAGGGGTAGGATTTTCAGGGATTTCAAATCCAATTTCTTTCAAAGTCCGGGTGCCATAATTTATCGCTTCTAATAATTTTCCTGACAGACATAAATAATTCAGTTCATGAATAACCACGGGAATTTTTTCAGAAACAGACAGGACATGAGAATGGATACTTCTTACCAGTTCATTCATCAGATCGTACTTACCGGAAAGAAATGTAACTTCTGCTGCCCCAAAGTTAAGTTGCACCATCAGATCATAGTGTTTTTCCCATCCATTTGGGTCCAGACAGGATATTCCTTTTAAAAAAAAATCTCCCGCTTCCAGGTAGGCATTCGATTGCCTTGCCCTGGCTCCGGCAATTAGGCACAATCGGGCAAGCTGAATTCGGGATTCTAAAGAAGAATCATGACCAAATCCGAACACATAATGATGAGCGATAGCAAAAATAATATCTTTTGATTCATAATCCGGATGTAATTCTATGAGAATATTCGCTATTAGAAAATGAATTTTTTGCCTGGATTTATCATCAAGTAGTTCCTGAACAGCCTGATATATTCCATCATGTGCAAAAAAATATTCAGATCCGTTCCGATAAATGAAACCATTTTCTTCCAGATTTGTCAGTTCAAAAAAAATATTTGAGATATCCTCATTAGTGAGAACCCGGACAATTATTTCTGCAGTAAAGGATGAACCAATACAGGCTGCAACCGTTAGTATCCTGGTAGTATGAAATGACAATAGACTAATTCGTCGGATCATTAAGTCTACCACATTATCTGATACCGGTAATCTGGATATTTTTAGAAGGTCAAAATTCCATTCTCCGGATTCTGGATTGTAACCTATTTCTCCTTTTTCTACCAAAGATGTGATGATTTGCCTGATAATAAATATATTTCCACCAGATTTCAGATACAGAGTTTCAGAAACAGAAGTTGAGACATCATGAGAGCAATGAAAAATATCCAAGAGTAATGAAGAGATATCATCCGGACAGAGATCAGATAGATATATTCTTTGATTGGTGACTCCAAGTGATTCCATCACTTTTATTGTTTTTTGAAGTGGATGCATATCCTGAACTTCATTATCTCTATATGCCCCAATAATGAGGCATGAACGGGATTCTTTATCATTACATAAAGTCTGGAATAATTCTAATGATGACTCATCAATCCATTGAAGGTCATCCAGAAAAATCACAAGAGGATTCTCCGGGCCGGAAATTGCCCGGATAAATTTTTGAAAAATGTAGTTAAACCGGTTTCTTGTTTCTATTCCACCAAGGTCAGGAATGTCCGGTTGTGGTCCGATTAATAGTTCCAGAGAAGGAATGAGATCAGTCAGTACTTTTCCAACATTACCTACAGAGAATAATATCCTGGATTTCCACCATTCCACAGATTTATCTGAAAGAGAAAGAATTATGTCGACAAAATTATTGAATGCATCAATCCATGCAGAATAGGGTCCTGTAACGTTCTGCTCATAAAACTTTCCCTCAATAAATATCCCACCGGTCTGGGTGACAAGAGGTATTAGTTTATGAACAAGAGCAGTTTTACCAACACCAGATAAACCGGAGATAAAAAGAACTGTTAATCTTTTATCAGGTATTTTTCTGAAAAATGATTCAAGGAGTCGCAGATCTTTATCCCTTCCATAAAGATGGTCCGGAAAGACTACATCTCCAGCGATATCTTTCAATCCGGGTTTGAAAACTGAAATGGTTCCTTCTATCTCCCATGTTCGTAAACATTGCTGTAGATCATGTAATAGTCCCTTTGCCGTTTTATACCGAAGATCCGGGTTTTTTTCCAGTAAATGTAAAACAATGCTGGATATCGGGACAGGTATCTCGGGCCTTAACTGATGAACAGGGATGGGTGTACCTGCTATATGAAAATGAAGCAATTCGAGAGGATCATCAGCAACATATGGAAATCCACCGGTAAGCATCCGGTAAAACAGGATACCAACAGAATAAAGATCCGAACCAGGACAAATATTCATTGAAACCCTTCCGGTCTGTTCAGGAGGGAGGTACGAGAGGTTGCCTTCGATGATTCCAGGTGTTGGCTTTTGGTAAAGGCCGGATTTTATTTTTATTGCAATACCAAGATCAATAAGCCGGATATTGCCAGAATTATCCAGTAAAATGTTGGAACCATCCAGGTTTTTATGAATGATGTTTTCATCATGTAATGACACCAAAGCGCGGGTAATTTTAATCGCAAGTTCCAGAAATTCATTAACAATTAAAGATTTTCCCGAAATAAGAGAATCTATTGTATTTCCCTCAACATATTCCAGAATAAGAGCAGGTCTTTCACGAAAAAAAGTTTTACCAAGTCCTTTCCTTATTACCGGTGATTTTGATAAGGAAGTTACTGAGTATTCGTTTTCAAATTTTTTTACTACGTTTCGTGAAGGATTTTTCTCGGAAATAACTTTCAAAATAACTTTTGAATTGAGTTTGTCATGATGATAACAAAAGAGATGTGTTTCTTTTCCGGAGAAAAATAAAACAGGTACCTCTGATTCCTGTATCATATACTATACCCGACACTCTTGTATTGGAAATCTGAATGATATTACATAAAACCATATGAATTGATTTTTTTATTTAACCCTATAATTATAAATAAATAGATTTTTATAATGAGTATTTTCTGAATTTACCGTTAATTTATAAGAGATTATTACGTTTTAATTTTTGAGAGCAATTATTTCCTTCTTTTGTATCAGAAATGTAACAATACAGACAAATATCTTAAATTTTCGAAAATTAAGAACGTCAAGATGTTTATCTGAAATTAGTGTTAATGTCTGCCAGGGAACGGGTTTTATCCGGATGAAATACTTCATTAATAGTATTCAAAACTAACCAACAATCATTACAATTCAAATCGAAAATTTTTAAACATATAAAGCGCATTAAAATTGATTAAATATTGCCACACTATACACCTATTTTCCTCACAGGCTATCCACAACACACATTATGCCTCATTCCCCAACAAATTCAACAAATTTTTTGCACCTGATTTGATCTCATTTTAAAGTGGATGAAGGAATTCCAGCATCATGCTTAAAATAAAGGATCTCATTGGCTGCCATTTATCCAATGGGCGGTTTTCTCTCACAAATAGCGACCCCTTGACATACCCAGATCCTTGGAGTAATCGATTAATAAAACCTATTTTACGTATATTTTTTGAAATGAAAAACCACATGATAAATTATCCGTATTTTTATGAAATAACGATAATTTAAGAGATTTTTGATAAACAATGATACATGACAATAAGTGTTTTATTAATTCCCCCCCATTCATCTTTATTTTCATTTCGGTTCAGAGGAACGATGGACATTCTTATTCAGCGGTTATTGGTCAGTTAAGACCCAATGCTATTCAAATAACCTAAATATCAGTAAAATATGGTACCTGTAAAAGAATTTTCGAAATTTTTGGTATTAACCGGTGATTCTATTAGAAAACTTGTAATTTCCTTTATCCGGACCTCATTTATATGTGAGAGAAAAACTAACTTATCAGGACATTTGTGAAATGATGGGTGCTGCAATAATCAATTAGTTGCACAAAGATCATAACTGGAAAACGATAACCGGAAAAGAAGCCATAGAATTTGTTAAAAGAATATGATTAAATACTATTCTCAATTTTTTTCTATGAGGGTACCAGCAATTATTGTATATCCATGATAATTAATAGAGATGAAATTTTTCATTATCTCAATAGTTACCCTCATCGCTATTCTCACCGGATGTATGGTAACAGCAGATATTTCTGAAAACCTGGTGCAGACCGGGAATTTGAGCATTGATACTCCCAGCGTTCAGATACAAAATTCAGATGTTCCAATCGGGATTCTTGTGATGAAGAGCGGATTTGTTGCTGATATTGGAGAAGAATATTTACGGGCATTTGAATTGGCTCTGAATAACAGTCCTGATTCACCAATTCGCCCAATGATTATGGATGGAGGAAGTGAACCTACAAAGGCAATCTCCTCATGGAAAGAAATGAAAGAGAGCAAACCGGAAATACCAACTGTGATTACAGTTGCAAGTTGGACTTCGAATGTTGTCTATCCTGAAGCATCTGATATGGGTATTGTTCAAGTTGCACTTGGAAGTGCAGCAATAAACCAAAGTTCTTCTTCTGACAGACTGATCAGGTTTACACCAGGTGTTGCACAGGAATCCCCGGTCCTTGCATCATACCTCAATAAATTTGACCGGATAGCCGTCATTGGAGGAGATAATGACTATAGCAACGGATATTTCTCTACTCTTGATGCACTTCTTCCGGGAAAAATAATATTGAATATTCGATACAATCAGGACAGTGTAGAAACAACTCTGAACTATTCTGAAATAATTGAGAGTAACCCTGATGTTATCGTTCTTTTATCTGTTTCTGAAGGTGGAGAAGTTATCCGGCTATTACGTGAACATAATATTACTACCCCCTTTGTAGGAACCCGCGTCATTGAACGTAACTCACTCACGGAAATAAATTCTGCTGATGGACTTATATTCACCTCTCCGGCTTTAAATACATCTCACCCGTTTTTTAACCAGTATTTTGAGAAATATGGGGAGAACTCTACATTTTATGGGGCTGAAGGATATGATGCGATGTCAATGCTCTCATCCGCTGTATCTGAATGTGGAGATTCTTCAAAATGTCTGTATTCATGGTTTGAAAACCGGACCTACAACGGAACCCTGGGAAGAGTAGTGTTTGATGACATGGGAGTTGCTTCCTATCCGATAGCGATGAAGATTGTCAAAGACGGGAAATTTGAAGAATACCGGGAATAATTTCCGATTTTTTTATTTGCTCATAAAGAGATCAGACCCTTTGGAAAGAAAAAACCCTTCGCTCTTTTTCTCTCACCTGGAAATATTGGGACAATATTGAGAATCAGAATTCGGTTATCAAACCCTTATGTTCCTTTGATGATTAAGAGGGTGATATCATCAAACTGAGGTTCTGATTCGCTAAATATCTGCACCTCCTGTAATATTTTCTCCTTGATTTCCAATGCATTTAATGAGGCATATTTTTGGATGATATCTTTTAATCTACTCTCACCAAACATCTCATTACTGGAACTGAGTGATTCGGTAACACCGTCAGTATACAGCACGATGATATCATCCGGTCCGATATAGACTGATTGTTTTTCATAATTTTCATCATCTATTACACCTATTGCAATTCCTGTCATTAACAACTCTTCAAATATGCCGGATTGGGAACGGTAGACCAGCGGCGGGTTATGTCCCGCATTTACATAGGTCATGGTCTTATCCTTTTCGGATAAAATTCCATAAAAGAGGGTAACAAACATCCCGGCCTTGGAGTCCTGCGTAATTATCTTGTTTGCAGATATGATAGCTTTTGCAGGGTCTTGATACCACAGGGCATTTACCCGTACAACAATCCGGGATAAGGCCATGAATAAGGCTGCAGGGATTCCTTTTCCAGAAACATCAGCGATAAGAATTCCATAGGACCCTTCTTCCAGGGGTACCAGTTCCATTGGAATGACATCAAAAAAGTCTCCCCCAACTTCTTTTGCCATCACACTAATAGCAGCCACATCAAATCCTTTGATAACCGGAAGAGTATCAGGAAGGAAACTTTTCTGTATTTCTGATGCAATATCAAGTTCCGCTTTAGATCGAGCCAGTCTCTCTTCCATTCTTCTCCGGTCAGTAATATCCCGGATTGTCTCGATGGCACCTGTAATATTTCTATTCGAATCATACAAAGGACTGGCCTTTGCCCAGCAGAATATGGCATTATTTCCTGATCTTGGGAGATAGGTATCAACTACAAGGGTATCTCCTTCCTGCTCAATGTGAGAGTACTTACTCGTAAGTTCATCCTTTGGTCTGAATACGAGATCGGCAAGTATTGGACGCCGTTCTCCATAAAAGGGAAGTGCATATTCATAATTTCCTTTCCCTACCATTTCAGAAGCAGGTATTCCGGAAATTATTTCCATTGCATGATTCCATGCCTTCACAACTCCGTTGGTATCTATTACCACCGTTGCGTCGGGAAGGAAATTAATGATTTCAGCAAACTTTGCCCGGGCATTTTCAGATTCCAGTTCTGCCCGTTTTCTATCAGAAATATCCCTGATGCTCTCTATCGCACCGACAAGGTTTCCATCCTTGTCATAAAGGGGGCTGGCTTTGGCCCAAAAATAGGTCCCGTCTTTGCCAAAAGAAGGAATGAAGATATCTACGATAAGGGTGTCACCATCACGAATGATATGATTATAACGTCTTTCAACTTCTTCATCATGAAGGAGGATAAGGTTGGCAAGCATCGGTTTTCGTTCCCCATAGAATGGAAGGGCATATTCATAGTCACCTTTCCCAAGGATATCTGCACATTGTAAGCCGGTCACCTCTTCCATGGCCTTATTCCAGGCAATTACTTTCCCGTCAAGATCAATTACAAAGGTTGCATCCGGGAGAAAACTGATGATCTCTTCCAGTCTCCTGACCGTCTGCTTTGTCTCCTGCTCTCCTCTTATCCGGTCAGTTATGTCTCGAATTGTCTCAATAGCACCAACAATATTCCCCCCAGAATCATAAAGTGGACTGGCTTTGGCCCAGAAATAAGTCCCCTCTTTGCCAAAAGAAGGAATGAAGATATCTACAACGAGGGTATCACCATCACGAATGACATGATTATACCGTCTTTCAACCTCTTCATCCGGAAGGAGGATGAGATTGGCAAGCATTGGTTTTCGTTCGCCATAGAATGGGAGGGCATATTCATAGTCACCTTTTTCCAGGATCTGAGATGCTGGTACCCCTGTGATCCTTTCCATGGCCTTATTCCAGGCGATTACCTTCCCGTCAAGGTCGATTACAAAGGTTGCATCCGGGAGAAAGTTGATGATCTCTGTACAATATCCTTCTATTCTCGGTGCCATGTTTTCCCAAGTATGAGAATATGTCATGAGGAGGTATATGATACTGTGTCAAAATATCAACGAATCTATAACCTCGCTTTTTCTTCTTCTCCCGTTTTGTACGGTACTCCAATCTTGAAGAGATTATATTCAAATATAATGAGTAATGCCTTTCGTAACTCTCAATCCTCAATCGAGATTTACAGTTTATTGCTAGAATTCAGAATATAGTAGGAAAAAATATGTATTATCACAGACTATAATTGAAACCTGGACACATCTGTCAGGATTGCAATTGAACGACAGAATCCCTGGTGGCAGAACCAGAGTTTTCCAACAGGTATTCCCCGTTTATCACGATACCCTGACATTGATTTGTATCTTTCTTTACGTGAAGTACTGGTTCTTCTTGGAGCCAGGAGGACAGGTAAGTCAACTCTGTTATATCAAATAATTGCGGACATGATACAAAAGACGGTCCAACCAAAATCAATATTGTACCTGAATCTTGATGAACCAATTCTTAATGCACATGCACAAGAACCCGGCTTTTTGATGGATATTATCGAGCGATACAGAATTGAGCATCACGGTCTTTCCTGTGTCTGCATGGATGAAGTTCAACTCTGTCCACATTGGGCTTCTACTGTGAAAATTATCTATGATACTATACCGGACATAAAATTAATTGCAACCGGTTCAACTTCCCAGGTAATCGAGCATGAAATGAGTCTTCGTCTATCAGGAAGATATCTCCCGGTTCGTATCTATCCATTAAATTTTTCCGAATTTCTCACATTTATTGGAAAAGAGAATCCCTCAACGGTAGAAAAAAATGTTCTTATGATGCAATTTTTAAGATATGGGGGTTTTCCAAGGATAGTACTTGAAGAGAATGAAAAAGTAAAGGATGTCCTGTTACGCCAATACTACGAAACAATTTATCTTAAAGATATTCTCATACCCCGGACCATCCGGTCCACTCAGGGTCTCATTTCATTACTGTACATATGCCTTTCACAGGTTGGGAATTTGGTATCATTTCACAGACTTGCTGGATCACTAAAGATTTCTGCCGATACCGTGAAGGAGTATATCGGTTATGCAGAGGATGCATATCTTTTACACCTGATTCGAAAATTTGATTATTCTGCCCAGAATCAGCAGAGTCATGCGAAAAAGGTATATTGTGCTGATACCGGGCTTATGAATGCAGTTGCATATGCATTTTCGGATAATATCGAACATATAATGGAAAATCTCGTATGCACAACTCTTATTCAAAGGGGGAACACTCTATGGTATCATAAGGATCGGTATGAATGTGATTTTGTTGTCACTCAGAATGGAGAGCCTATTCAGGTGATCCAGGTTTGTGCATCTCTGCAAAAAGATGAAACCCGAAAACGAGAGATCCGGGGCCTTATTGAAGCCATTAAAAAGTATAACCTCTCTGAAGGGATTATTATTACTCTGGAAGAAGAAGGTATTGAGATGGTGAGTGGTGTTCAGATTCGGTATGTTTGTCTGGCTGACTGGGTTTTACATTGATCGGGGATGAAGGTTGATTGATAGGAATGAAGAGGGTATGATCAATATCAATTCATTATTCCCCATCTGATTCCACGGATTACCGAATTATTCACATGAGTTTTCACGATGACCATGAATGTCAGAGTATCAAAGGCTACATTATGCTATAGTGGGAGACCAGTAATTGGGGTGACTTAATAATACTCTCAAATCTACAAATCACGGCACATACGTATCACAACGCTTAAAATATCCCGGTTTCGAAAACCGGTCAGACTATTTTCAGGAAGAGACCCTCCCAATGATCGAGAGTGCTCCGGGCACAAGGTCACCGGATTCTCCTCCTCCCCCCTATGCAAAGCATCGTGTTCCTTGCTCATGGTATGAATAACATCAGAAAAATCGAAGTATTCCAAAAATGCCGTCATAACACTATTCCTTTTCGGTATCAGGATGTGAAAAATGGAAAAAATTGTCCGAAATTAAGTGGACTTTAGAATCGCCGGACCAGGGCCCATAACAGGAGCTGGGGCCAGGATGTTGATTGACGCATTCCAAGGCTTTGGATTTTCTTTTGCATATACGCTCAGGTAATAGGTACCTGATTCCGCAATATCGAAGAGCCTGATTTTACCAGGGGAAGAATAATCGTAGACATCACCAAATCCAGGCTGGACGTAGGTGTTGTTCGCATCCATAAGGTAACTCCCGTTAGAGAACATGAGGTCATACACCGGTGATGCTTCCCCGGCCTCTTCTCTCTGGAAGATATAATGTCCCTTCTCCAGATAAAATGCCGGTGAAACCGCGGTTCCGGAACCAGACAGGTTTACAGGAGGCTGAAGGGAAGGATTCATTTCCATCCGGCTCACCTGTGCTGTCCAGATACCAGAGCCGGATATATTGAACGTACATTCATCTTTTTCCGGGATTCCATATGCATGACTGCCTTGAAAGGGACTGGTTATTTCTCTAATTGAAGGCTCTAACCAGCAGTGTTTACATTTCGGATCGAATGACATTCTCTGGGGGCCTTCAGCCTGAAACGAAACGAGGATAACCCCGGGATCGAGCATTAAGCTTGTACTTGGGTGATCATTTGATAATGTGGCAAGAGGCTGAACCGTTCCTGGATCCGGATCCTGTGTGGCAGCTGCGGAAGATGATGGAGTATTATTAGACAGTATAGTGGTCTCCTGAACACTGCCACAGGTAGAAATACTAAGCACCATTATCAGCAAAACAAGATGGAATATTTTCATCGATAAACCTTCAATGAGATAGAGGTCTCTTTTCATGGGTATTTAAGGTTATGTCATTCCGAAGAATCATAAGTGAGAAGCATTTCTGAATTATCCCCACTGATCCATAAAAAGGGTAGTACTCATTGTTTTCAGGTAGATATCTTCCCGATTATCCAGAGTGCTCCGGCTGCAAGGTCAGGAGGGGTATAATCCTCCTCCTCACCGTGCAGAGCACCGAGCACCTCGCTGGCAAATATAAGCGATTCATATGCCAGGCTGCGGTACTTCATCCAGGTCATCAGGAGCCCGATGCCATTCAGAACGGCTGCTCCGGTTGAGACCAGGGCCAGAACGAGACTACCATCCATCATACTCACCTCCTCCCAGGGCAACCACTTCAGAGACCTGCATCGGACCGGCGGCATAGGTCCGGCTGTTCTCTGTGGTATTGTTACTCCGGGTTTCTGTTGAGAGAGACATCTGGCCGGTCCCGTTGATCAGAGTCCGGGACCGGGTTCCCTCTTCCCCGACCTGTTTGGTCGAGATGATCTGTCCGTTCTGCATCAGGCCGGAAGAAGCCAATTCTTCGGATCGCCTCTCCTCATTCTTCACTCCCATGAAGGAACAGAGGAACGAAGAGACATCCGGTATCCGGTAGTTTCCGGCATACTCATCATACCCGATCGCCCCCGAACCGTTCACCCGGATGGTGGAGAGAGCCGGTCCGGTGAACCGGAGATCCCGGGAAAGGACCGCCCGGTCATCTGTGAAGAGATGCTGACTGTACGATTGGTTCAGCCAGATGAATGATCCGGACAACAAAGCTGCTCCATCACAACTGATGGAGGTTGATATCATATCAGCCTGAGAGAACTGCCATCCGATAAAGAGGCAGATCGCTCCGGCTATTACGTAGTACCAATTCATTCCCGTACCTCGGAAAGGGAATAACGGGGAGATTATTATGTTTATGCGAGTGCAGTTATATTCGCAACAAGGTCATGCCCGATCCGGATGGCATCAGTCTCATAGGATGAGAGGGTAATGAAGTCACGGGAAAATCAGACCGAGTAGAGCTCACCATTGGAGTGATGACACATGGGTGCAGCTGAAAAAGCCCTGTGGGCGGTCATGAGAAGGAGTGCCCCTAATTAGCGGTATTCAGGGCGATGTTGTCGATGATCATGTTGACATCAGTGATAAGCTGACGGTGTCGGAGCCTTGATGCTGATGGTCCCGACGGTCTTGGCCTCGTTATTCTCGTAGATGACCCGGCCGGTATAGGACTCGGATGCCTTGGAAACACCTGGAAGGGTGACTCCGGCCTGTTCATAGGACGTACATCCCCATGGGTTATTGGTCAGGATGTCGTCGATAATTGAGGTGAAGGCTGCCATGCTGTCTATGGGAGCTGCAAGCTCCCTGACTGCTGTCTTCACCGTTGCAGTCTGTGTGAAATCTGCCATGTTCGATTGACCCATGCCGTGATCTCTCACGGCTGAATAGAAATTGGCGGGAGTATATAAATGGATGAACAGGGATCTGAAACTGGGGGAGGAGAGTGGAGAGATCGATGAATGGAGCGACAGAAGCGACAATTGAGAGTAATTCCTTTAACTGATTCTTTAAAGGGATAAAGATCAAGAATTTTGTAACTGCACCAGTTTAAAAAAGAAATTCATATTTGGTTTAAAAATCAAAACTATTTTATATGGACTTACAAGTCCTCAGAGATTTTGAAAATAATAATACTGGATTGTTCTGTTTAATAGGCCCATCAGGTTCAGGCAAAACTTCTCTTCTTAAAGAAATTTCTGCAAGTATTAATTGTAAGATCATTAATCTTAATCGATTCATTTCTGAAAAGATATATACCGATGAACTAAACCCAGATTCACAAAATATAGATCTATTTCTCCGAAATCATGCTCGGAAAGAGTGGAATAATACAATTTGTTTGGACAATACTGAAGTGGTTTTTTCTAAACCCTTTAACGATTTACTACCTTTTTCAATGTTTTCGAGTATTAGTAAAAATATGAAAATAATCATGACTGTTTCAGCACGAATTCAAGGTGATCTCATTTATTTTGGAGATACTGGCCATGTAGATTATAAAAAAATCAGCAGAAAAGACATTGATGCACAAATTTTCTCATTAGATACAGAACGGTGGATTTAGGGGGGATTCTATGAAGTATAAGGATATTGTCCAATTCGATTCAATTGAAGGAACGATTCAGTTAAGAGATGCTGATGAACTGGCAGGTGCCGAGAGGCTAGTAAAAACTTTTGTGATATCTCAAGGAATGGCCGAAAAACTGGTGGGTCAAATCATACCACAATTAAGTTTAACTACGACAATAGATCGAAAAGGCCTGTTTATTGTGGGTAATTACGGGACAGGTAAATCTCATATGATGTCTGTCCTTACGAGTGTACTTGAGTATCCTAATATTTACAAATATATTACAAATGAAAGGGTCCGAAATGAAATTGAACCATTATCGGGAAAGTATAAAGTAATCAGGACAGAAATCGGGGCAGTAAAAAGACCAATTCGAGATATTTTTTGCAGTGTTCTGGAAACAGAACTAGAGAAAATAGGAGTCAATTACAAATTTCCAGCTGCCGATGAGACAAAAAAAGCGAATAATAAAGATGATCTCATAGCCATGATGGGAGCATTTCAGGTAAAATATCCCGATACTGGATTGATATTTGCTATTGATGAAATGCTTGAATATCTTCGTCAAAGACCTGAATTGGATCTCATATATGATTTAATATTTTTGAGGGAATTAGGAGAATCCTGTAAATATTCTCATTTTAGATTTTTAGCAGGCATTCAAGAGAGTTTATTTGAATCTCCCAGATTTCAATTTGCTGCAGATACTCTTCGAAGGGTAAAGGATCGGTATGAGCAGATACGGATAATGAAAGAAGACATCAGTTATGTTGTCTCCGAACGATTGCTTAAAAAGGATGATAAACAAAAAGCAATTGTCCGTGAACATCTTTCTCAGTATTCCTCATTATACTCCCAAATGGCTGAGCGCATGGAGGAATTTGTTTCACTATATCCAATTCATCCATCATATATTGAGACCCTGGAGCTTTTGTTCATCGTAGAAAATAGACATATTTTGCAGTCAATTAGTAAAGATCTCACAGGCCTCATGGAGGAGAAAGTGCCTCAGGATGCTCCAGGTCTTATCTCTTTTGATCGGTATTGGAATGTAATGAAACAGGATGTTTCATTATTATCTGATCCTAATGTTCGTGATGTCATAGAAAAGGGAACAGTTCTTGAAAATCTCATTTCCCGTTCATTTCCTAAACCACAGTATAAAGAGGCAGCACTTCGGATCATTCATGGGCTCTTGGTTGCAAGGCTTCAAACAATCGATGTTGACAAACCAACAGGTCTGACTTCTGAACAAATCAAGGATGAACTATGTATTTTTCTGAAAAGTTTACCCGAAAAAGAATCACAATTTCTCCTTACGACTGTTGAATCAATCATAAAAGACATCGTTACGACTGTTTCTGGGAAATTTATCTCAAAGAATGAAGAAAGTAAGCAATACTATATCGATTTAAAAAAGAGTATTGATATTGAGCGGCTCATTGAGGAGAAAGGTGATGGTCTCAATGATGATCAACTGGACAAATACTATTTTGAAGCTCTCACCCGTTTGATGGATAGACCAGATACAACCTATGTAAGTGGATATCGTATCTGGGAACATGAACTCATATGGAGAGACCGTAATGTGGGTAGGATGGGATACCTCTTCTTTGGAGCTCCTAATGAGAGATCCACAGCCCAACCACCCAGAGATTTCTATCTTTATTTCATTCAGCCTTTTGATCCTCCAGTGTTTAATGATGAACATAAACCTGATGAAATCTTCTTTAGGCTCATTAAAAAAGATGATGCATTCATTGATGCACTTCGGAAATATGGTGGTGCCAGAGAGATGTCTGCTATTACAAATGTAAAAGACAGACAAGATTATGATAGGAAGGCTCAAGGATATCTCAAGGATATTGTCCAATGGCTTAGTGCCAATATGGGTCATTCACTTGAAGTAACTTATCAAAGTCAAACAAAGAAACTGGTTGAATGGAGTAAGGAATCAACTATTCCTCTGGGCCCAGAGGTTCATCGTGCGATAAATGAAATCGCTTCTTATTGTGTATCTCCCCATTTCAATGATATATCTCCTGATTATCCTAAATTCTCAGTAACTATCACCTCGACAAACCGACATGATATGGTAATAGATGCCTTATCCTGGATAAAAGGAAGGACAACGAAATCAGGATCACAGGTATTAGCGGGACTAGAGTTAATGACTGAAGGAGTCTTAACTCCAGAAAAATCTCGATATTCACAATACATTCTCACTACTCTTTCTGAAAAACAAGGTCAAGTAATAAACCGTCAGGATCTGATAGGGTTATTCAATGGTGTTGAATATGATAAGAAATTCAGGATAGAGCCTGAATTGTTTATGGTTGTCTTATCAGCACTCGTTTGGAGAGGTTCCATTGTAATTTCATATGTGCAAGGAAAAATCGATGCCAGTAATGTCGATACAATGGCAAAAATGGCTGGAGATGACCTTATTGCCTTTAAACATCTTGAACCTCCAAAAACGACTCCAATCGAATTATTAGAATATCTTTTTACAACCATTGGTCTTCGACCTGGAGAAATTTCAAATCCAGCGACACAGGAAAGTGCAGTTGAATCACTGCAAAGGAAGGTAGAACAAGAAGCGAAAAACATTGCAGTAGCTCTTGATCAACTTAATAAACGTGTCTCTATTCTATCTGAACCTCTTCCTTCAGATGAAGTGATGTCTTCACTCATTATTGAATTAAAACAAGGGAAAGAACTTCTTGAATCACTCCGCAGATTTAATAGTGTGGGTAAATTAAAAAATTTCAATCTTTCCCGTGATGATGTTGATCTCATAAAAAAATGTATCACCTCGCTACAGATTATTTCAGAATACTCCCGATTAATCAACGAGTTAAATCCGATTACCTCATATATTCAGCAAGTAAGTATCATCCTTCCAACACTGGAAGGAGAAGAGATCAGAAAAGAAATCGATAACGCAAGATCGAAGATTCGCAGCTGGACTACTCCCCCCTCTTCTGAAGAGATTCGTACTATGAAAACGGATCTTGAGAAAGTAAAAACTCAATATGCAAATAGGTATTTTACTCTTCACAATCGGGCTCGTCTCGGAGTTTCAGAAGACGCAGAGAAGAAGAAACTTCTGAATGATCCTCGTCTTAAGGCCCTTCAACAGCTTGCCAACACAGGCATGAATAATCCTCTATTGCCTGTATTTACCAATAAATTAACTCATACATTCAAAACGTGTTTCAATTAAACTCAGGATGATCTATTATCTTCTCCGATTTGTCCTCACTGTCATTTTAAGCCATCAGAAGAACAGATCCTCGGATCGGTTCGGGAAGAGATCTATGAATTGGATGATGAATTAGACGGAATGTACAAAGAAGTTACTCACCGTCTTATTGAGGATCTTTCAGATCCCATGGTACAAGAGACGCTGAGTCTGATGGATAAAGAACATCGGAATACTGTTGAACTATTTATTAATGAAGGTGCTCTCCCCGATCCAATATCTATGGAATTTGTTCAATCAGTGAAAGAAGCAATTGCTGGATTAACCCGGGTTGTAATTTTCGAAGAAGACTTAATTAAATCATTAAGCGGCTCAGGGGCTCCGATTCCAAAAGAAGAATTTGATAAAAGATTTGTCCAATTTATGAAAGATAAAACAAATGGTCTTGATTTGAAAAAAATACGTGTAGTTTTAGAGAAAAAATCCCCGTAAGTAGATATTCAGGGTGACACTGTAACTACATTTCTCCTATAATTTCATGTGAATTAGTGACAATAATGCAGAAAAAATTAGAATTTTCAGATTCATTACTTACTGAATTAAAAGGGATTGAAGGATTCCCTGATGGAAATGATGAAAATATAATATTTCTATCAGATCCTCCAGTATTTACAGCGTGTCCTAATCCCTGGATATCCGAATTCATATCATCAGGAATTAAGGAATTTGGGACCACTCATGATTATGATCAGACTCCATATACTGCAGATGTTTCGGAGGGAAAAAATGATCCTATCTATAATGTCCATTCCTATCACACGAAAGTTCCACATAAAGCAATAATGAGATATCTTCTCCATTATACCAGTCCTGGAGATATTGTTCTTGATGGTTTTTGTGGGACCGGAATGACCGGGGTGGCTTCGTATATGTGTGGACACCCTGATAACGATTTTAAAAAACTCATTGAGAAGGAAAATAGTATCGTTGAATGGGGAGTTCGAAAAGCAATATTATCTGATCTTTCACCTGCTGCTACATTTATTGCATATGGCTATAATAATCCAATTAAAAAATCGCAATTATTTACAGATGCTTCAGGAATCGCTCTGGAAGTAGAGAAAGAATGTGGGTGGCTTTTTGAAACATACCACGTAATTGAAGGCAACCAACAATATCAAACAGATATCCAAGGAGAAAAAGTTCCAATCATCGGAAAAATCAATTATATCATCTGGAGCGACGTTTTTATTTGTCCTTCGTGTATGAAAGATATAATCTTCTGGGATATTGCAATAAAGCCAGACGGTACATTTCATAATGATCTTTCCTGTCCTTTTTGTGAGGCAATAATTGAAAAGAAGGATATGGAGCGGGTCAGAGAATCGGTGTACGATGATTCCTTGCAGCAGACAGTAACCCGAGCAAAACAAGTACCCGTTAAAATAAACTATTCAATAACCGATTCGAAAGGGAAAATAACCAGATATAACAAGGCACCTGATGGACATGATTTAGACATTATTCAACGTATTTTATCAGAACACATTCCCTACTGGTATCCAACCCGATTGATGCATGAAGGGGAACTTCGAAAACATCCTGAACGAACACATGGGATTACTCACGTTCATCAATATTATACCAAAAGGAACCTTTGGATCTTTGCAGCCCTCTTTCATCGTGCAAAACAGCTAGACCATAAAGCATTATTGTTTATCTTATCCTCCATTCATCTTCATATTAATCGGATGAGAATCTATCAACCGGTAAAACCGGGTGGAACCCCAAAACTTCAGGGAACCTTTTTCATCCCTACTATTTCTGTAGAGGTATCTCCTCTCGATGTGTTTCCAAGGAAGCTCAGAGATATTGGAAATATGTATGAAATGATGGATCCAGAACATCATGCCTGCATTTCAACAGGATCTTCAGGAGACCTTCGTCTGATCCCTTCAGAATCGATTGACTACATTTTTATTGATCCTCCTTTTGGTGGGAACCTGCAGTACGCTGAATTAAATTATCTCTGGGAATCATGGCTTGGAGTTACTACAAATGATGAACCTGAGGCTATCATCACCAAATTTCGCCAGAAAGGTCTCTCAGAATATCAGACTCTCATGGAATCATGTTTCAGAGAATTTTACCGGGTATTAAAACCTGGCAGATGGATGACAGTAGAGTTTCATAACTCTAAAAATTCGGTGTGGATGGCAATTCAGGAAGGCTTAATGAAAGCCGGTTTTGTTGTTGCCGATGTCCGTGTACTCGATAAGAAACAGGGAACATTTTACCAAAAGAATACGCCTGGTGCTGTCAAGCAGGATCTTATCATCACATCATATAAGCCAGAACACGATCTTGAAACACATGCCCATCTTGCTAGTTCTGATGAATCCACGGTCTGGGAGTTTATTCATCAACATTTGGGGCGTCTTCCCATTGTGGATGGGACGGGGGGGATTATCCGGATTATTGAGGAGAGGAAGGGGTATTTGCTCTTTGACCGGATGGTTGCATTTTTTGTGCAGAGGGGTGCACAAATACCAATTTCATCAGGAGATTTTTATGCCGGCCTGAAACAGCGGTACCCTGAGCGGGATGGTATGTATTTCCTTGATGAACAGGTGGCCACGTATGATAAGCAGCGGATTAAAGTTGATCGAATCGAACAGACGGTTCTTTTTGTCCATGATGAACGATCTACCGTTCAATGGCTTACCCATCTTCTTTCCGATAAACAGATGACTTATCAGGAGATTCAACCTCTGTTTCTCAGGGTATTACATCTAGATAAATTTGAGAAATTGCCTGAATTAGCAGACATTCTTGAACAATATTTCCTCAAGACAGATGAAGAGAGATGGTATACTCCCGACCCTTCACGCCTTTCGGACCTGGAGAAGATACGGGAACGTGCTCTTCTGAGAGAGTTTGATACGTATCGGACCGGAAAGGGAAGGCTCAAACTATTCAGAACAGAAGCAATAAGGGCCGGATTTAGAAAAGCCTGGACAAAACAGGATTATCAGACAATTATCCTGATAGGACAACGACTTCCAGAGAATATTCTCCAGGAAGATGATCAATTGCTCATGTACTATGATAATTCTATGACCCGGGGTGGATCGTGAAAGATAAGAAAGAGTATGTTTTGACAAAAGAGATTCTGGATTCTCTTCGATCAATAGATGGATTTCCCATTGGAAAAGACGAGGATATTATCGCTCTTTCTGATCCACCGTTTTATACCGCCTGCCCGAATCCCTGGATTGGAGAATTTATCGAGATGTATGGGACACCCTATGATCCCAATGATGGTTACAACCGAGAACCATTTTCTGCTGATGTTTCAGAAGGCAAGAATGATCCGATATACATGGCTCATTCCTATCACACAAAGGTACCTCATAAAGCGATAATGCGATATATCCTTCACTATACCAAACCAGGGGATATTGTTTTTGATGGATTTTGTGGGACCGGAATGACCGGGGTGGCTGCCCAGATGTGTGGTTGTCCGGATCCAGAATTTAAAGAGAAGATTGAAAAGGAAATGCCTGAAGTTGAATGGGGGGCACGAAGAGCAATTCTTTGTGATCTTTCTCCGGCTGCAACTTTTATCGCATATAATTATAATAATCCAGTTGATTCTGATGAATTCGAGCGAGAAGCAAAACGAATATTAGAGGAGGTTAAGGCTGAATGTGGATGGATGTATGAAACAAACCATTTATTAGAAGATAATGATATTTTAAATACAGAAAGTAATAGAGAAATTATTACCGGAAAAATAGAATATGTTGTTTGGAGTGATGCATATTATTGTCCATCCTGTTCTAACGAATTTATATATTGGGATTCTGCAGTTGATTTTAAACATTCAGAGGTAAAGAAAGAGTTTAATTGTTCTATTTGCGGTTCAATAATAAAAAAAGCTGAATTTGATAAGGTATTGACAACAACTTTTGATCATTCTTTAAATGAGGTAATTAATTACCCGAAAAGAGTGCCTGTAAGAATTGTATATTCTGTTAAGTATCGTAATAAAATAAAAAAAATTATTAAGGAACCTGATGAAAATGACATTTCATTACTAAATAAAATAGATTCACTTTCAATTCCATATTTTCATCCCACTATTCCTATATTATTCAAAGAAGAGAATTGGGGAGATATTTGGAGAAAAGGAACACATTTAGGTTTAACAAGAGTTCATCATTTCTATACAAAAAGAAACCTTTTCATAATATCAGCATTTTTAGCAAAAATAGATAAAATTGACAATAAAGGCCTAAAAAATTCAATTAAGTGTATACTTACCAGTTTTATACAGCGAAATGGATATATTGGAAATAGATTCGTAATTAACGAACATAACCCTAATGGGAGAATAAATGGACCGCTTTTAGGCACGTTATATATACCTGCATTGATGTGTGAACAAAATATTTTAGAATTATTTCAGAGTAAATTTTTAGATATTTTGAATATTCATCGTCGAAAACAAAATTCTGATGTGATAATTCAAACATCCTCTAATAGTAAATTAAATATCATCGAGAATACTGTTGATTATATATTCACAGATCCTCCATTTGGGGCAAATATAATGTATTCCGAAGTGAATTTTTTGTGGGAATCTTGGCTAAAAGTGTTTACTAATCAAAAAACCGAAGCGATAATTAACAAAACACAAGAAAAGTCAATTGACGACTATAAAGAATTAATGAAATCTTGTTTTTCTAAAAATTTTTTTATATTAAAACCTAATCGTTGGATCACTATCGAATTTCATAATTCATCAAATAATGTGTGGATTGCGATACAGGAAGCAATGCAAAAAAGTGGTTTTATTATCGCTGATGTTAGAATTTTAGACAAGAAAAGCGGAACAATAAAACAATCATCAACTTTAGGGGCCGTTAAACAAGATCTTATCATATCCGCCTACAAACCCTCTACAGTTCTCGAACAAACATTCACCTTAACTGCCGGTACTGAAGAAGGAGTCTGGACATTTATCGATGAACATCTTAAACATCTCCCTGTGGTTGTTGAAAAAGAAGGTATCATCGAAACGATAGCAGAGCGCCAAAACTATCTTCTGTTTGACCGGATGGTCGCCTTCCATGTCCAGCGTGGTATCACCGTGCCTATTTCTTCTGCCGAATTCTATGCTGGTCTTGCCCAGAGATACCCGGAGCGGGATACTATGTATTTCCTCCCCGAACAGGTTGAGGGGTATGATTCAGCGAGATTACAGGCACATGATGTGGGACAACTTTCGATATTTGTCCATGATGAGCGAAGTGCGGTTCAGTGGCTCAGGCAGGAGCTTGCAACTCCACAGACCTATCAGGAGATTCAGCCAGCCTTTTTAAGGCAACTACATCAGGATTCCCATGAGGCTCTTCCAGAATTATCTGATGTTCTTGAAGAGAATTTCCTTAAAGATGACCAGGGAAAATGGTATGTTCCAAATCCATCAAAGACATCTGACCTTGAAAAAATACGTGAACGCTCGCTCCTTCGGGAGTTTGGAACGTATGTTCAGGGTAAAGGAAAATTGAAACTCTTCAGGAGTGAGGCTGTCAGGGCCGGATTTGCAAAGGCATGGAAGGAGCGGGATTACGGGACTATTGTTTCGGTTGGAAAACGACTCCCGCCAAAGGTTCTCCAGGAAGATGATCAGTTATTGATGTACTTCGATAATGCGGTAATGAGAGGGGGAGAATGAGAGCGAGTAGAATTATATCCTTGCAATTTCCTATACTATATAAATGGGGTCGAGATGATGGAAGATTCTGTTAATTACAGAAACTGGGCCGGGGCAAAATGGTGGCGATGTGATCTTCATACTCATACTCCCGCCTCTCTTGACTATGGTAATGGACCCGATAAAGAAAGATTTAATGCTATTACTCCTAGAGAATGGCTCCTTCTGTATATGCAGGCAGATATTGATTGCATTGCCATAACTGATCACAACTCCGGTGAATGGATATCTCAAATCCAGGATGCATATCAATCCCTTAAAAATGAAAATAATCCAGAATTTAGAGAAATATGTATTCTCCCTGGAGTAGAAATATCCGCAGATGGGATTCACCTATTGGGAATCTTTAGTCCGGAAAAGAGAAGTGAGATCATTTATCAACTCTTTGGGAAAATCAATTATGATGATCAAATTGGTGATCATAATGGAAGAACATTAAAATCAGTTGATGATGTTTGTAATGCTATAGCAGATTTAGGCGGTATCGCAATATTAGCCCACGTTGATACTCCAAAAGGAATTTTTCATCACTATATTGAACATAATCAGGTTATAGATGGAATATCTTTAGTAAAAAAATTGAGTAACCAAAATATACGTGCCATTGAGGTAAGGGATCTTCAGTCCACAAAACCTCCATTATATTATGATAATAAATTTTCATTCTCTGAAATTTTATGTTCTGATTCGCACATACCATATGGAAACCCAGAGGATAGGATCCCGGGAAGTTTTTATACCTGGATAAAGATGGGAAATACTCCCTCATTTGAGGGGTTATGCCTAGCTCTCCTTGATGGTAATGAATCAATAAAACGGTCAGATTCAGTCCAAACAGATCCAAATTACTATACCCAGAATTACATCCATTCAATAACTATCAAAGATGCCAAATATATTGGGAGAGGTTCTTCACTTACCCTTTCATTAAATCCGTGTTTGAATACCATCATTGGTGGAAGGGGTACTGGTAAATCCAGTATCATTGAATTTCTTCGTTTGGCATTACGGCGTGAAGATGAAATTAAACAATTAGAAGAGATATACGAGACACAAAAAAAATATTCAGCCGTCTCCAAAACTCGTGATGATGATGGATTAATTACTCAAAATTCTCATTTTTACGTTCAATTTTATAAAGATCAGTATTCGTACTGTATTCAATGGAACCCTGATGGAACAGTACCTTCAATTCAGGAAATTACCGGTGATGGGACAAGGAGAACCTCTGATGGTATTATCCCTGAACGATTTCCTGTTCGAATCTGCAGCCAAAAACAAATCTTTGAAATGGCAAAAAATCCACAAAGCATTCTGGAAATTATTGATAATGCCCCAGATAGTGGAATAATCGAGATCAGAGAAAAAATAGAGCAGGAAAAGTCGCGATATCTCTCTTTGCAATCATCTCTTCGGGAAATTTACAATCAGATAAAGGATGAATCTAAAGTTAAAGGTGAACTCGATGATATCACGAAGAGAATAGAAATATTTGAAACATCTGGATATGCAGATATATTAAAAAAATATCAGCAAGGACAAAGGATTCGCCGTGAATTATCTAATTGGGAAGAATCCTGGCAAAATAACAAAGATATTTTACTTAAAGTAGCCGATCGCATCCTCCCTTCAGATTTTAATGAATTGGAAGATAATCCACCAGATTTTGTAAAAGATATTATTGCAGTTACAAAAAGATTGGAAACAATTTCGGATATAATTAAGACTAATGCAAGTGAAATTGACTCGATTTGGGAAGATTGGACCCTATGTAAAGAAAAATCTGCATCTATCGCAGAAATTGCCGAAGATGAGAAAAAATATCATCAATTGATCTCCAATATGGCAGATTCAGGTGTAATTAATCCTTCTGACTACGGTTCTCTCATACAGAAGAAATATTATCTTGAACAATCACTCCTGGATATTTCAACAAGAAAAAAAACATACAGTAATGTAGAAAAAGAGGCGAAATCCTGTCTTAATAATTATTATACACTCAGAAAAAAACTTACTCAGCAGAGAATAATTTTTGCGAATGAGATATTGGGTAATAATCCTGTTGTCCGAATCATAATATCTCCATATAATGATAGAAAGAATGCTGAAGCAAATTTCAGGGAAGTTCTTGGAATTGAACCAGAAAAATTTGAAAAAGATATTGGTTCCATTGAGGATAATACAGGCCTATTCAAAGATCTGTATCCTCATAATCACAGAAATTGTGATTCCGATGATCTGGAAAACCATGTTTTACAGGGATTAGAACGAATCAAAAATGATATCCGGTTGATATATAATGGGAATGATACGAAGTCATTTGGATTATCTTTTCAAAAGCGACTTCAAAAAGTATCTCCAGAGCTGATTGATAGGCTTGATTGCTGGTTCCCTGAAGATGGAATAGAAATAGAATATCGAACAAGCACACGGGAAAGTTTTCGATCAATAAAAAAGGGTTCACCAGGACAGATGACTGCAGCGCTTCTTGCTTTTTTCTTATCGTATGGAAATGAACCCCTTATCCTTGACCAACCCGAAGATGATTTGGATAATCAATTAATATACACGCTTATCGTTTCACAAATTAAAGAGAAGAAAACCAACAGACAGATAATAATCGTCACACATAATCCAAACATTGTTGTAAATGGCGATGCAGAATTAGTTATTGCTTTGAAAATCAATACCAGTGGCCTGACAATTCCTTCCTGCAAAGATAGTCTGCAAAATCAAAAAGTAAGGGATGATATTTGCACCATAATGGAAGGTGGAAATGAAGCTCTTGAAAAAAGGTATAAGCGATTAACTGCAGGTGGCCATGATGTTTGATAGTCAGGAAGAACTTCAAAGGAAAATTTTTCTTGGTGAAGATAACTCCCTTGAATTGAAGGAAGTCAGATTTAGAGGTGAAAAAGTTGCTGGACCTTCAAGATCAGATCTTGCCGATGAGATCGCAGCCATTGCTAATACATCAGGTGCAGTCCTTGTATTGGGTGTAGATGATAAATCAAGAGAGATTATTGGGATTCCTATTGACAAATTAAATCTTGTTGAGGATTATGTCCGTGAAATTACGACAGACGTAATAAAACCTGCGGTAACTGTTCGCGTTTACCGAATGGAACTCCCAGATTCTACGGGAATAAAACGAGCGGTAATTAAGGTAGATATCCCTCGAAGTCTTTTTGTTCATAAAAGTCCTGGGGGTTATTTTTATCGACATGGAAGCTCTAAAAGGGAGATGGCACCAGATTTATTAGCTAGACTTTTTCAGCAACGAAGTCAGGCTAGAGTAATCCGTTTTGAAGAACAAAGCGTTCCAGGAACGGAATCACGAACCTTGAAACCCGATCTGTTAGAGAGATTCATACAAGGTATTGAAGGGGATCAGGAGACGACTTTATTAAAAAGAAATTTGCTGACAAAAGATGAAGATGGCATAATTCGTGCATCCGTTGCTGGTCTTCTCATGTGTAGTGATCATCCAGAAGAATACCTCCCCGGGGCTTTCATTGAGGCAGTAAGTTATAGGGGAGTTGATCAGGATTCAAATTATCAGGTTGATTCGAAACGAATCTTTGGCCCCCTTGATCACCAGATACAGGATGCTATAATTTTTTTTAAAAGAAATAACTATATCAGCGCAAAAAAAGTCCCGGAAAGAATAGATTATCCTCGTTTTAGTGATATTGCAGTTTTTGAAGCCATTGTAAACGCAATTGCTCATCGTGATTATTCGATATCAGGATCTAAAATCAGATTTTTCATATTTAGTGACCGTTTAGAGATTTATTCTCCAGGAGCACTACCCAATACCCTGACTATTGAAGGTCTTGCCTTCAGACAAGTTACTCGAAATGAATTAATTACTAAATTACTTTCAGAATGTACAATAGATGAACCGGGAGTTCCAGGTCGAAAGCATTTCATGGAAAAACGAGGAGAAGGGGTTCCATTAATTATAAAAGAAAGTAAAAAACTTTCAAAAATTGAACCAAAATATGCCCTCATCGATAATAGTGAGTTATTATTAACCATCTATGCAGCTTCAGAACCTGAAATTTCAATAGATGATGAGTAATGTATAATTTATTTCTTTTTTCCATTTTTTAAAAAAATTATGAACACATGGAAAAATTATGGAAAATGAGAAAATAATTCCGGGCTCATGGTTATACTCATCAGATGATCATCAATCCATCCAGATAATATCTCTAATACAACAGGGGAAATACCGGGTATGGATTCCTTCGACTGATACCGTAGCTATCAGAGAGAATACTTCCCTGAGTGATATCCCTTCCAATTATTGGGTGAAGGAGCGTATCATTGGAATTTCTGCATCAGAAAAATTAAGGGATATTATTCAAAAAGAACCATTGATTTCACCTTTCTCTTCACGAATACTTCCTCTCCCGCATCAATTATATGCTTTGGCTAGAGCATATGCATCCCCCAGGGTTCGATTTCTATTAGCTGACGAAGTTGGTCTTGGAAAAACAATTGAAGCCGGCCTGATAATGCAGGAACTAAAGGTCAGAGGAAAAATATCAAAGATATTAATCGTTGCCCCTGCTGGTCTTATCAGGCAATGGAGATCGGAACTATCTGAAAAATTTGATGAGGATTTTACTATTGTAATTCCTGGAGAAACCGCTGAAGCCTCCCCAGAAGCATGGATGCGGTACAATCAGATTATTACTTCTATTGATGTTATCAAGCCAATAGAAGAAAGAAAAGGATGGACTCCAGAAGAATGTGATCAGTATAATCGTGCCAGATTTTTGGCTGTTACTTCTATTGATTGGGACCTTGTTATCATCGATGAAGCCCATAAAACGGGAGGGACATCTGAACTGGTTGCTCGATATAAATTAGCAAAAACTCTCACCGAAAAAACAGAACATCTTCTTTTATTATCTGCTACACCGCACCAGGGGAAGACGGACGCCTTTCTTCGATTAATGGGTCATTTGGATCCGAAACGATTCAGATCGGCTCAGGAAGTAGAACGAGAAGTCGTATCAGAATACGTTATTCGGACTGAAAAACGAAATGCAATAGATGCAGAAGGGAAGCAATTATTCAGAAAACGACACGCCCAAACAATTGCTGTCTCTCTCAAGGAATCGCCCCTCCAGCATGAGTTGTATAATGCCGTAACCTTTTACGTAAAATACTGGTACGACTATGCAAAACGAGAAAAAAGAACCGGAATCGGATTTCTCATGGTTCTTATGCAGAGGCTCGTTTCTTCAAGCACTCAAGCAATTTTAGAGACAATGCGTCGTCGCTCATTAGTCGTTGAATCATCATTAGTATCGTGCTCTTATTCTCCAAAAGATTTGGAACAAATGCTTGAGACCGATACCCAGGAATTACTTGAATATCTACTTCAAACTTCTCCCTCTCCTCTTACCGAAGAATATGAACAGATTCAAAAGATTTTAGCCATCGCTGAACGTTGCACCCGGACAGGACCAGACATCAGGGCTGAATCCTTAGAAGCTATCTTAAGAGAGATTATTTCCCGGGAATCTGATTCCAGGGTTAAATTTCTTATTTTCACTGAGTTTGTAGCAACCCAAATGATGCTGAAAGAGTACTTAGAGAAACGAGGATTTTCAGTAATCTGTCTTAATGGGAGTATGGATATTGAGGAACGACAGATATCACTACGTCTCTTTTCTGAAAAAATACAGATCCTCATTTCCACTGAGGCCGGAGGAGAAGGACTCAACCTGCAATTCTGTCATATAGTAATTAATTATGATCTTCCCTGGAACCCGATGAGAGTTGAACAGAGAATCGGCCGTGTGGATAGGATTGGTCAGAATCGCGATGTTGAAGTATATAACTTAGTATACAAGGATACTGTTGATGAGCGGGTTTGGGAAGTCTTAAACAAAAAACTCTGGATTATTTTACAAGAACTTGGATTTGATAAATTATCAGATATTCTTGATTCATCAGAAGCAGAACAGAATTTTGATGATCTTTATATAAATGCGCTGTTAAATCCCGGTGAATTACAACAGAAAATTGACCGGCTACTTAATATTATAAAAAGTAGGGCCAACCAAGAACGGGGATACTGGGATGTGATTATCAGTGATCAAGAACTTTCCCCAGAACAGGCTTATGATTTAATGCACCATCCTCTTCCGTATTGGCTTTCTCAAATGGTTCACAACCTTGTCCCATTATCCGGAGGGAAGATAGGATCAGACCTATTTGGATATCAGGTTCTTTGGCCAGATGGATCAAAAAATTATAACTTAGTTTTTGATTTTGACGAGGCACAAGATCCTCATTCACAATTGGCAACTTTAAAAACCCCTCAAATCCAGAAAATCCTGTCCGAAATTGTAAGAGTAACAGAAACCTGTGATATCCCAATAATTCAATTAGAAGGAATAGGATCGGTAAAAGGGACTTTCGGTTTATATCATTTGAGAAATTCATCCGGAAATATTCAGGTATTGCCCATATTCCTCGATTATCAAAATAGGCTTTTTCAAACAACAGCATTCAAAATATGGGAGATCCTGGGAAGAGGAACATTTCAGATATCTGGGATGACGCAGTTTAAAGAGGCAATTTATTTAAACCTGATGAATTCAGTTGAACAATTCTGTTCAAATAATGTAGATAGTACTTCTGAAAAGTATCCAGTATTGTTACTTGCAGTTGGAGACACTGCATGAAATCATTACCTGATGCAGTATTAGAAAAAATAAAGTACTCACGCCATAGGTTTATTTTTGTATATGATCCAGACCAATTACTCCTCGTTGAATCGATTCAAAGGGAGATAATTTCACTGAATTATCAATTTTTTCAATTTTTTGATCCATTTTCATTTAGACTTTGGTATGAATCAGAAATTCGCCCAAATCTCTATAATTCTGATCATTCCTTCCACTTTATTGTCAGAATAGAAATTCCCATACCTGAAATTCCGTATGATATCTTCATTCATGCAGAAACATATGAGGTAGGATTAGCTAGTATTTTCGATAAATTGTCCACTCCAGTAGTAAAAAATTTAGATGTATCATTACTTGAACAATTTTACGAATCATATCAGACATTTCTACCCCAAAAAAGACTTGGTTCTAATGAAACAACAGAATTAATTCTTCGGCTAGTCTTTTCGATAAACATTGATGCGATTAATACAATTGAAGATCTCTTTGAAAATCTTATAAGAATTCATTATAAACGGATATATCTTCCTTCAGATTATTCAGAATATATACTTCAAAAATTAGAGACTAAAAAATTTTCAGAAGTTGATGGCATAGACATATTTGATTATTCTTCTTTTATTGATCATTTGCAGGTTCTATGGAATCAATATCTTGATTCGGTTATTAATGGTGAAAGACCTAAAATATTTCTTGAAAAAACAGAAATATGGGTATATTTAGATTCGATGATTATTGAAGGGATAATAAGACCTGTTTCATCCCAATCGATCGAGAATCTTCCACCACGATTAAGAATCGGTGTTGCTCATGATTCAGCTGAAACATTAGAGAACAGATTTCTTGACCTTTTACATCGGACTGTATCATTGGCAAATATTGCAAACCATTATTCTGATTGGCAAAAAATTTGCTCTATATGGGCTGACATTCTAAATTTAAGAATGAAGGTTCAAAATCAAAAACACATTGAGAAATTTAATGCTGTCCAATCAAATGTTGAAGAATTATTTCTCCATTGGATTCAAAAATCATACCCATTAATCCTTAATGCCCCATATCTTCCTGAACCAGTTATGGTTCATCATATTCTTCCATATATTAAATCAAAACGGAAGAATGGTGACAAAATCGCTCTGATTGTAATAGATGGATTAGCATATTATGAATGGGAACTAATTCAAAAAGAAATTTTAAAAAATGATAACCCTAAAATTATTCCAGTATTCGCCCATATACCCACATTAACATCGATATCAAGAAAAAGTATTTTCTCTGGAGTTCCTCCATTTTATCTATTTGAGAATAGTGATCATCAATCAAATTCTATAAATGATATTACACAAAGTAAAGAGAGAAATTTATGGATCAATTATTGGTCCTCATCTGAACCGAGAGGAACAAGGATTTCTCATTTCACAGGAATTCGTTTAAAAGATATTACTGATCAATCAAAAATTCAAGAGATTTATCAATCTGACATTGTTGGATTAGTAATTAATACCATTGACGAGTTCATTCATGAAGAAAATTTTTCATACACTCTTATGCCAAAGAAAATTCGTGAATGGTTAGATCAAGGATTTGTCTCTCAATTTTTTAACACCCTGCAAGATAGAGGCTTTAATATCTTTATCACATCAGATCATGGTCATATTTTAGCCCAAGGGATTGGAGATTATAATGAAGGTGAATTATTAACAGAAAATAGTAAGCGGGCTAAAATATTTAAAGACAAGGCATTCCAATCAAGAGGACTGAGTAAATTAGATGAACAAATTATTTGGCCATCATCAAATTTCAACAATTTTTTATTTCCTTTGTTAATGTCGGGAACCAGGTCATATGATAAAAAAAATCATTCCTCTCTTTGTCATGGCGGTATTTCTATTGAAGAAGTATTAGTTCCGTTTATTGAAATCCTTCGGTGAGAATGTGAAGAAAAAACAGATTGGATATGATCGAAAAATCCCACATGATTTGATTGATCTTACAGCAGATCATTACTGCAAAACAAAGGACCTAGATCTAACCCGAAAATTTCTTCATGAGTTTCTTTCAGAAAAATATCCAAATGAGGCAGGTAGAAAAAAAATCATAACAATATTACTTCGTATATGGATTAGAGTCCCAGATGATGATAAACAATTGAGGGATTATGCATGTAATTTATTAAAAAATATCCGAACTAAAGACCGTATATGGCTTCATTATGGACTGTTAATTCTTGCTTATCCCTTTGTATGTGATATAGTGAGAATTCTCTCAACCAAATTAGGGTTTTATGACGAAGTAAGTTCACCGATGATATATAATGAATTAAAAAACACATGGGGTGAACGTTCTTGTGTTCAAAAACAAACTTGTCTTGTTCCATTGACATTATTCGAATGGAATCTCTTACAGAGAAAAAAATACAAGTACTCGAAAGAAAATCTGCTATCCAGCAATAATAGGGAACTCCAATTGTGGCTATTAGCAACTCTTATCAAAGCAAATAGTAATCCTGTAGAAATTTCTAAGATTATTGATTTACTGATAGCATTTCCTTTCTCTTTCTCCATCACGATGGATGACATTGCCCGGAGTGAATTTTTTACAACTCATTCATCAGGATCGGGTAGGATTGTTGTTTCATTCAAAAGCTAAGTAAAAATATCACATCAATTTTACCCCAAACACCGCCCCTTTCTTCTCCTTCCCCTCCAGTACCTGCTTCACCCTCCGGCCCGGAGCAACATACAACCGCTCCTGGATCACCATCTTCACTCCCTTTCCACTCCCGGACAGGCTCATCATCCCGACTGTTCCCCCATCCAGGTCCCGGATCACCTCATCCCCTAACCGGAGAAGAACCAGGATCTCCCAGGATCTCCTCACCTGATACGTTCCCATACCATCCAAGTATCTCACAATATTCTCCCCTTCAATCCGAAACCGGCCGACCTTCTCCAGGGAACGGGACGAACGCTCACGAAAAACCGCAAACTTTCCCACAACACACCTCCGGAGGAGAAGAACCCCTTCCGGTCAGGCCATTACAGCCTCCGGTCTGAATAAACCCGGAAATTTCTTTTCTCTCCTCTTCTGCAGGATCTTCTCACGGTTCCGATGATAATATGCCCGTGATTTCTTCCGGTGTCGGAAGACCTGGTATTCATTCCGGACCAGCCGGAGGGCATCAGCAAGCTGCACAGGCCTCCTCCAGCGGACAGACCCTCTGTATGCCATCCTCCTCACCCGGGAGTACCGGTCACAGGCCAGACAGTTCATCTGCCAGCGGCGGAGCGGGCATTGTTCAAGGGTATGGGGACAATAAATACTCCGGAAGACAAAAGAACGGTCCACGGCCAGGGGAGTGATCAGATTCTCACCTATGACTCGCAGAGCTGGGAATAGCAGGTCTCACACATCCTGAAATTATCACCCGGATCCTGCCAGGCAATCGCATCTCCATGACAGATATCACCGCTGTTTAGCCCCGGCCCATCTCTCCAGCCGGGTGAGATCAATAATGCCGGGAATGGTCCAAAGCTGGCTGGACTGCATCGTCAACTCCGATGGTAACAGACCTTTCAGAGCGTAACAGGTTGGGTCTTCCCCTTCGTTCGTTCCGGGTAATAGGCCTACTTATTCCCGCAGATAATACACGATTTCTTGTCAGGCCAGCCATCCACCGATATGAATTCTTCCGGGTTGATACCCGGATCGTAACCCTTCCCAAATGAGCGGAGTCACCCTTACTCTGGTGGGTGGTTGCAGCAGCCGGCGGCAGAATCCCGCTAACATTCATGGGCTATAGCGTGCAGGATTAGGGTATCGGCCGCTAAAATTTCTTAATGGTATGCCAGACAGATGAGATTGAACGATGTCATAATCGAGGGATAGAAAAGAAATATTAATTCTACTCCTTTTCCATGTATTAGTAATGGAAGCTGAACTGGACCCACGGGAGAATATCGGTAAGCCATACGAGCGGGGTATGTGACCGTATGGTGGGGGAGTTGGGCGGGGTGGCCTCATTTCTTTTGTAGTTACGAAAGAAGAATTTGATGAGAAAATGCGTAGACTCAAATCTATTAAATGGTAAAGTCTGCTTTTCTAGATACCTGTATCTTTTTTGAATGTGCTTTGAATTCAAAAAATAAAACCATATTGAATCACGCAGCGAATATTAATTTTCCCCTTGTAACATCGATAACCGTAATGGGAGAAGCTATTGATCAGATGAGAAAACAATCTGATCGCTCTCGTCTAATATCATCACTGGTCCGTTCTTTTGATGAATGGAATATCACCTCTTTGTACCCTGATCCCGCAGTTGTAGAGATTTGTTATCGGCTCGCAACAGAAGGGGTGGATTAACGGGTAGAGAACACGGATCGGGTTCATCTGATATACGCTCTTGCATATGGATGCGATTTGTTTATCACTTCAGATAAGAATCGGATAAAATATCGGGTTCCCAAAAATCTGGAAGATGCAGGATTTGTGAAACCGAACACTATCACCCTTGAAGAATTCAAAGAACATCTGAACTAATTTCTTATTTGGAAGATTGCAGAGCATCGTGACTCAGTATGCACGTCTTCACATCCGGGAGTATTCGATTCAAACCAGGGTAGTTCATCTGCCATTGGTGAAGCGAGCTTAGCCCGAGAGTATGGGGCAATAGAGACTCCGGAAGACGGGTGACCGGTCCAGAGCCAGGGGAGTAATAACGTTCTCACCTCTGACTCACATAGCTGGGAATAGCAGGTCTCACACATCCCGAAGTGATCACCCGAATCCTGCCAGGCGATCGCATCTCCATCACAGATATCACCGCGAGTTAAGAACCGGTCCATCTCTCCAGTCGGGTGAGATCAATAATGCCGGGAATGGTCCAAAGCTGGCTGGATTTAATCGTCAATTCCGGTGGAAAAAAACCTTACAGAGCGTAACAGGTTGGGTCTTCCCTTTCGTTCGTTCCGGATAATGGGTCGGCCTTCTCCCGCAGACGATACACGTTTTCTTGTCAGGCCAGCCATCCACCGGTCTGAATTCTTCCGGGTTGATCGCCCGGATCGAAACCTTCCCCGGATGAACTGAGTCTCCCTTCTACAGGCGGATGGTTGCATCAACCAGCGACAAAACCTCGCTGTCATTCGGTGCCTGCTCAATAATTAGGAAGAGAAACGGTGGAAGAGTGGCAATTTGGAAAGGTCTCCTGAAACTCCGGGTCATGAATAAGTTTTACAGACCTGGCCTATTATCTAAATTCGCACAACACTTTCTAACAAGAATTTAATCACGAAAAAAATAGAGTAAACAACGAATTTGCGACTCAAAAGTTTTTCATGAAGTCCGCACATACTCTCAAATACATCGATGAATCAGATTCAATATCGGATACTCCTTAGGAGAGAACCGGAAGGGGGATTCACGGTAACTGTCCCACTCCTTCCAGGCTGTGTAACATGGGGAGATACTCTTGATGAGGCTATAGGAAATGCCAAAGAGGCTATTGAGTTATATCTTGAAAGCCTAACCGCTCATGGGGAGGAAATACCATCTGAAAGAAATGTCCTTGAATATCTATTAACAATCTCTGAAAATGAGCAAATTGCCACGTCTCACCCCTAAACAAATCATCAGCATTTCTATCATGCAGGAATCAGGTTAGACCGGTCTAAAGGGGAGTCACCACATATTTATTCATCATGATTCCGGCCGCATGGTCATTGTTGCAGTTCACCCTTGACGTGAGATCCCGAAAGGAACCCTTTTAGAAATCCTAAAGCAGGCTGGAATCTCAAGAGAAGATCTTGAATAATAATCCGACAGAATCAATAATAGTAACAAAAGAATTCTTTGTCCAATATACTCTTACTACGGACCAATAGAAAAATGGAGAGCATTTATATTTTCTATCTCTACAATCAGGTCATATCGTTATAGATTTTTCGTTTTGTGATTTAATAATTAAATTTATCGCCCATTCTACGGTTTCTCTGATATCATTATCCGGATGCTCTTTTGGATGAGAATTTTTTTCAATAACAGAAATATCTCAGCTATTGGCGAGAACATTCAATATTCCAACTAATTCCTGGGCACTTTCAGAATGGATGTGAGGCATGAGTTCATGTACTGGCATAGGATTCATCCTTGTTAATGAGGAAAAATACCTCATCAAAGACCTCATCATCCGGATGATTGAAAAGAGGAATAATAGAGCATTAGACGAGTATGTTTAATGCACTGACGAACATATTAGAGTTCAGGTCAATTTCGGGCTTTTATTCCCGGAAGGAATCAACCGTACTGGAAAAGACCGTAATAACGGGCGCAATCACAAAGTCCGAGTATTCTCTTATTGTTCAATACCTTGCAAAAATAACTACACGGTATCATTTTTCGAAGGCCCGGTAGCTTAAACTCGGTTCCACCTAACTCGGATGGAGAAAGAATAAGCTGATTGAGATAGAATGTCAGGATCTCACGAAGGGAGATCAATACATGGCCATCAATCTCCTGAGCAAGGCCTCAAACCAGAAAGGTCGGGATTTTTCCAAGAATACGAAACACGATTGCATTGTCATTTTAAAACGGTTACTCATCTGGATGAAGAAAAATACTTCGGAGATGCACTTCCTGACATGATAGAAACGATTACTCATATTAATGAAATATCACAAAAAATACGATAAATCTTATCCAACTTTTACTGAAAACTGATAGAGACTATATGATACATTGGGGATAATAAATTATTATGACCGTCACCGTATCCCTGAGCGAATCAGATTACAAGCTTGTTCAAATACTGAAAGCTCGTGACGATGCATCATCTGATAGTGAAGTCCTTCATAAATGCCTAATAAGTGCTATCGACCCGACAGAAGCGGAAATCATCGCTGAACTCATGGAACAAGCGAACGAACTGGAAGAACCTATTGATGAAAGGACTATGGAAGGGATTCGCAGGGGACTCGAAGATATGAAACATGGAAGATACCGTTCTCTGGATGTAATTTCCAAAGAAATGGGGATCTGATTGCATTACCGCGTCTTTTTTTCCGATGAAGCGGAATTAAATCTAAAACGGCTTCAGCGGGATGTAGCCATCAGAATTCGAGATAAAATAAAGTGGCTTGAAAAGGTAAACAATCCCAGAAAATATCTCCGGAAAGTTGAAGGAATACCAGACGTTCCGACATATCGATACCGGATCGGAGACTATCGAGCGTTTCTTACTTTCGAAGATGACAAACTCATCATCATCGTTATCGAAATCGGCAAGCGGGAAAATATTTACTCTAAATAATTTTGTTTTTTGAACAATAATTTCTTGGCCCTTACAAAGATAGGACTAAGGGCAGGGAAGAAAAACCATGTCCGCAAAGTCTCTTACTGAATAGAGGAAGGATAAAGAGCAGTTTCTATTCCTTATATATTAATGGATTATATGAGACTATTGCAGCAGGTACATGCAGTATATCAACAAAATGTTGCGGCGTTAAACCTGGCTGATATTATCACGAGACTACTCGGGGGAGCGACGACTGGTATCATACCATACCGAATCAACCAGGTCACAAGTTGAGGCACTACTCTCAACAACAAAGTCTTTGATTTTCCAACCGGTACCACCAAAAAGCATACACAACAAAAATGATCCCCTACCACTCAAACGACCCATATACTCTTGAAGGTGAAACTATGAGCCGCGAACTGAAAAACCTCACCAATTTTCTCCGAGACGGCAAGAACGAGAAAACGTTGACCGTCAAGTACACAACCGGGAACAAAGTAGGATTTCCGATTCCGGCATAAATCATGAGATCGATTTAATAAACGGCTCACAATCATCTTTTGTGGGCTAAGTGGTATGATTATGTAGTTACTAATGATCTGAATAATAACCGGATAAGAAATTAGTTAAATTTTCTACGAAAACAAGAACGGACTTTGATTGTCCCTTATAGTGCTGATATGGGGATTTGAACCCCAGTCGCAGGAGTGAGAGTCCTGCATGATTGACCCCTACACTATATCAGCCGTGCCTCTAAATGTTAGCACTTTACTCATATAAACAAACCGGTTTTTTTCAATTCGATCCCAAGGATATATCTCTCACAGAGAGGAACTTATTAGGATACATGGCAGGTATTGAGGATCAAATCAAGGAAATAGAGGACGAGATCCAGAATACCGTATATAATAAAGCAACTTCAAAGCATATCGGACGGCTCAAGGCAAAACTTGCCAAGATGAAAGAAGACGCCGTCAATCGTGCAATGAAAGCCGGAGGTGGCGGTGAAGGATATGCCGTCAAAAAATCCGGTGATGCTACGGTGGTTCTTGTCGGTTTTCCTTCTACAGGTAAATCCACGCTCCTGAATGTGCTCACGGGGACTGAAAGTGAGACTGGAGCATATGCGTTCACAACCCTGACAGTGGTTCCCGGCGCTCTTGAACATAAAGGCGCAAAGATACAACTTCTGGATATCCCCGGGCTTATTGCAGGTGCCGCAATGGGAAAAGGAAGAGGAAAAGAAGTCATTGCTGTTGTCAGGAATGCCGATATGATCGTCCTTTTAGTAGACGTTTTCAATGAAAAGCATGTTGATGTCCTCTTTCGTGAACTCTATGATGCCGGAATAAGAGTCAATGTACCAAGACCGGATATCACTATTAAAAAAACCTCACGCGGAGGTGTCAGATTAAATGCGGTTGGATCACTGGATCTGGATATTGAAGAAGTTCGTTCAATCCTGACAGAAAACCGGATAGCAAGTGCTGATATCCTCATCAGAGGAAATGCAACACAGGATGACCTCATTGATGCAATAATGGGAAGCAGAGTATATGTTCCGGCAATAATTGCCGTAAACAAGGTAGACCTTATTGATGAAGCAGACCGAAAGAAGATCGAAGAGGATCTTACTGAGCGGTTTGGACAAAACCCGCTTATGATATCTGCAGCAACCGGATACCATATGGAGGAATTAAAGGATGCTGTGTACGATGCCCTTGGGTTCATCAGGATATTCCTCAAACCACAATCAGGACCTGCGGATCTGGACGAACCACTCATCATGAGAACCGGTTCAAAAATTGAAGATGTCTGCCGGAAACTTCATCGTGACTTTGTTGATAAATTCAGATATGCACGAATCTGGGGAACATCCGTCAAGCATGAGGCACAACGGGTAGGTATTGCACATAGCCTTGCAGATGAGGATATCCTACAAATCATCATCGAACGATAATTATCCGATACCAATACAGAATTACAGAAGGGATATCAGCATAATCTGTGCTGATATGTTCATTCCAAAGCCAAGTTACCCTTTTTTCTCTCTAAACCGGGTCAGGGACTAAGACATTCCCTGATTTCATCCAACGGTGCATCGGTCTTAATACCATACCCTGAATAATGGACCCGGCCAGCATGGTACCCTTTATCCCTCAGACGGTTAAGCAGCACATCAATCGGTCCGGGTGAAAGGCGATAAAACTTCCCAAGTTTATGATAGTCATAACTAAAGGAGATATCAGGCTCATCCCTGCACACCGGTAACAATTTTGAAAGTCCTGCCTTATCTCCGGCTACAAATGTATCAGCATCCATTATCATTCCGGCAAGAATATCCGGATCATGGATTGAACCGGTCCAGAGTGGTCCGGTGGGTGTTAGTGGTACTCCACAAAAGGGGCAGGTGTGGACCCCGGGAAAAAATCTCTGTTCTTCCATCCGATACGGACATTTCGGACACTGGTGAATATACCCAAGCTGTGCAATACTCTTGTCTGCAGCTGATGCACTACTTTTCAGCTGGAGATGAAGCCTGACAAAATGTTCGTGAGCATAACAGAAAAGCGGACTCACTCCTTTGTCATATACTGCTGCATGTCTGGCAACATTACCCAGAAGAATGCGAAGACCCACTTCGGTATGGTATTCAGTATTGAGCGGTCGTGCCATGTACCGTCTGATGCCTGCTTTTAAATGAGCACCACATAGAGGTGCTGTGTCGGTTGCTGTGACACCAAGATACTTTCCGGAAGACCGTATTGCTGCATCAATAAATGGTGCCGGAGTCCCAAAGGGATCCAGATCTACAAACCCGAATTTTTCATCCGACATCAGACTGTTTGCATCCCGACAGGTTATCCGGGCATCAAGGTCCAGGGCTTTCACATTATGCGTGATGAGATCAATTGCAAGTGGATCTTTATCATTGAGAGTTATCGGAACGCCTGTTTCATATCCTACCCGAAGACCACGAATACCGGAAGCTGCCATGGCATCAAGGTAGGAATGCGGAGTTGTCTGCCTTATAACAAGAACAGTAGTATCCCGGTTCAGCGCCATTCGGGAGTTGTAAAAGACCGGCGCCGTTCCGGGAGGAAAGGGTACGTCAGGATTCTGGCAGGGCACAGCAATCGTGGTCCTGCCTTCCGTGACCTGGGTGAGGTCCATTCCGCTAAAAATGGCGTTCGATAGTCTTATACCTATCCCTGCTCCATATAGTGGGGAAGGACGTGTGGCCTAGTCAGGATATGGCGTCAGCTTCCTAAGCTGAATGCCGGGGGTTCAAATCCCTCCACGTCCGTATCACTTTTTTGAAACAGGTGTGAAATGAACGGCGCAGCTTATATTTCTATTATCAGGCCGGTCAATGCAGTTGTTGCCGGTCTTGCCGGAATTCTGGGAGTTATCATCGCCACCGGAACAATTCCATCGATATTCGTATTCATCTTTCTTATTGTTCTTTTTATCACCGGTGCAGGGAATGTAATTAACGATTATTATGACCGGGAGATTGATGCCATAAACCAGCCTGAAAGACCAATCCCCTCAGGACTCATCTCATCAGGAAATGCATTGGCTTATGCTGCTATTCTATTCATGGCAGGGAATACAATTGCAATTGCCTTTACTCCGATATCATTAGCAGGTATTGCTCTGGTAAATTCAATTCTGCTCTGGCTTTATGCAGCATACCTGAAAGTAACACCACTATTTGGAAATATTTCGGTCTCATATCTTGCGGCCAGTATTTTCCTTTTTGGAGGAGCTATTGAAGGTATTCCCGGATTGATATCTGTACTTCCCATTGCAGGAGCCACTTTTGGAGTCATGCTTGCAAGGGAGCTGATTAAGGATGCTGAGGATATGCCCGGCGATAATGAACATGGAGCACGAACATTTCCCCTGCTTTATGGTATCAGACCAACACTTTACCTTGCTCTGGGATGTGCGATTGCTGGTGTTTTAGTTAGTCTCTTTATGGTTTCAAAATGGGGCACAACATATCTTATTGCTATATCACTGGTAGATGCATTTATCCTGTATGGAGCAATATCTGGAATAAAAGCAACAAATTCAGAAGAGATTATTCAGACAAAAAGTTCAAAGAAATTAAAAATGGGAATGTTTGCTTCTCTCCTGGTATTCCTGGGATCAGCAGTCTTATTATAATCAATCAAGATATTTTTTCATCTCATCCGGAACATTTTTGGCGGGAATTCCAAGAAGGGCTATCTTATACACCTGGTCCCAGTCCGCTGTTGTTTCAACACATCCATCTGATAAATTGACAACACCCATTGCAATAATATCAACCTGGTTAGCCATCTCAAGTCCTTCTTTCACCTCCATAAGACACCCAATCCCGATAATTGCTTTCGGATGATACCGTTTTATCATTCGTTTGATGAACGAGGAACCCGGAATGATAAAAACCCGGTATCCAAGAGCTTCCAGAAACCGTTTTCCTTCTCCGACCCGGCATAATCCACATTCACGACATTTAAGGCCTTCGTCATGAAGATGAGCCGGACAGGAATTGGATCGAAGACAATGAGGGATAAAAACAACTCGATCATGGACAGGAATTGCAAGAAATGCCTTCCAATTCAAAGAATTTTGAAGGGTCACGATAATTTTTAAAAAATCACTATCTTCAAATCCAAAAAGTCTGAAAAGCGCCCGCATTAATCCTTCAAGAAACAACAGACCGGCTCTCATAAACCGGGGAAAAAGGATATTCCCGGACTTCATGGAATAAAAGGTGAGAATTAGCAGGATAAATCCACAAAATATGATTGATGAGATGATAAGGATTGTAAGTTCACCAATGAGCGTTACTACCGGAAGATATGGTCCAACAATACTCATCGCTCTATGTCTCCCCCATATCTTTTCCCCGCTTTAATTGTTTTATGGTTTCAATGTCACGCGGAAGCGAGAAAATTCCATATTCTGTGATAATACCAGTTACCAGATCTACAGGAGTTCCATCAAATGCAGGGTTCCAGACCGGAACCAATTCCGGACCAGTGACACAGCCCCGGAATTTTCTGACTTCATCAGGATTTCGTTCCTCAACTATCACCTTATCTTCAGAATTTTCTTCATCAAAGGTAGACAGGGGAGCTGCAATAAAAAAAGGAATATTATGAGCTTTTGCACATACTGCATGCATATACGTACCGATTTTATTAAAGACGGCATCAGATACAATCCGGTCAGCGCCCACAATCACAAGATCAATTTTTCTTTTTCTCATCAGGACCGCTGCCATCGAATCGGTAATGAGCGTTACATCAATACCATCCCGGAGTAATTCCCAGGTCGTAAGTCTTGCTCCTTGTAAAAGTGGCCTGGTCTCGCAGGCGTATACGGATATATTCTTCCCAGCTTCATGAGCAGACCTGATAACACCAAGAGCAGTTCCCCATTCTGCACAGGCAAGTGCCCCGGCATTACAATGAGTCAGTATCCGTGCGGTGTCCGGAATTACAGAAAGACCGGTTTTTCCGATTGCATGACAGGTTCTGGTGTCTGCATCAATCACTGCTTTTGCTGCATCAACTGCATTACATTTCGCTTCTTCGATTGATGATGATGTAAGGACTGCAGATAAAACAAAATCTATACCATAAAAAAGATTGACGGCGGTTGGTCTGGTTTCCCGGAGACGCTCAGCATCAGATCTGACCAAAAAAAGAAATTCCAAAAATGTTCCTGCCTTTGCCACTAGTGCGGATAAAGCAACCCCACATGCACCGGCACAGCCAAGAGCAGGAGCTCCCCTTATTCCAAGACGACGAATAGCTCCTGCAAGCTCTTCAACGGTTTGTGCTTTTCTGACCTCATAGATATCCGGAAGAAGTGTTTGTTCAATATATTCAATCTCCGGGATATGAGGATGAAAAAGAATAGGACGAAGCGGCTCCATTTTCATCCACGAAATGTTGCGATTACCGCCTGCATTGCTGCAGCCCCGCCTTCCATTACAGAATCAGGAATATCCATTGGCTCCTTACAGGTCCCGGCAATAAAAATTCCGGGCTTTAGTGTTTTTACCGGACCACATTTCACATCTGCAGATTCAAAAAATCCGGTATCATCACAGGTGATACCAAGTTTTTCAGCTAAAGCAGATGCATCATTCGTCGGTCGGATACCTACAGAAAGAACAACAAGATCGGCCTGAATCTTTTTTACCTCCTGTGTTTCACTGTTTTCTACCTGAAGAATTACTTTTCCGTCACCAGCATATAGATCTCCAGGCAATCCACGAACAAAATTAACCCCAAGAGCTTCTGCCCGGTCATAGTATTCCTGGTATCCTTTTCCATATGCCCGAATATCCATATACAATATGGTAACATTACAGTCAGGATACTTTTCCTTGATAAGCATGGCATTTTTTATTGCATACATACAGCAGACAGCCGAACACGAGGTGCACCCTAAAGGTATGTCCCGTGAACCAACACACTGGATAAACACAATTTCCTTCGGAGTTTTTCCATCAGATAACCGTTTTATTTTCCCGTTGGTAGGCCCACTTGCATTAATTAACCGTTCAAATTCAAGACTGGTGATGACATCAGGAATTGAGAGATATTTATAGGGTAACTTTCTCCTTGCATCAAAGATTTCATAACCGGTAGCAATAACAATTGTTCCTGCATTCAGAAGAAATTCCTTTCCTTCATCTTCATTATCATGAAGAACTGCATTTTTGCCACAGATGCTATAACATAACCCACAATCTATGCAATGTTCCTTATCTCTGATTACAATATTCGGAACAACCTGCGGATGAGCCTTGTATATTGCCTTTCTCACCCCGACTCCTGCATCAAACCGGTTGTAAACCTCTACCGGACAGACTTCAACACAGTCCCCACACCCAGTACAATCTTCTTCCCTGATATATCGGGGATGCTGGATTACATGAACCGTAAAATCACCAGCCTGTCCCTCGACACCTGTGACCTCACTTAAGGTATAAAGAGTAATATTCGGGTGACGTTGTGCTTCTACCATTTTAGGACTTAAGATGCACATTGAACAGTCATTTGTAGGAAAAGTCTTGTCAAGCATTGCCATATGACCGCCAATAGTAGGCTCACGTTCTATAAGTGAGACATGGATACCATGAGAGGCAATGTCAATGGCTGCAGTAATTCCGGCAATTCCTCCTCCGATAACCACTGCATTATTCATGTGCATGTTCCTTTGCAAGAGTTACATAACCGGAGGCATTTGTCTTTATTCCGGCAATTTCCTCTTCGGTAATCTGCCGGACTACTTTTCCAGGAATACCAATAACAAGTGAACCTGGCGGGATAGTTTTCCCTTCAGAGACAAGTGCCCCGGCCCCTATGATTGTATTTTCTCCAACAACCGCTCCGTTTAATACGATAGCTCCCATGCCGACAAGAACCGTATTACCAATCGTACAGCCATGAAGTATTGCGCCATGACCAACCGATACATCATCACCAATTATGACCGGATGACCCTTTGAGGTATGAACGACACAATTATCCTGGATGTTTGAACGTTCACCAATCAAAATCCGGTCTTTATCGGCACGAATAACCGCTCCATACCAGATATTGACATCCGGACCTGCCTCAACATCACCAATAACAGTTGCATTTGGTGCCAGAAAGGATGCATGAGGGATATTTTTATGAATCTGCATAAGACGTCCACATGGAATGAACTATCAGACATCCCGGAATCCGGGTATTACTGATAATTGTTTCTCATACTTTTAGAATGACATAGTATAATAGCATCAGTGAAATCCATTCTGATTGTTTCTATGATGAATTTTCAAAGAGAAATATTTGGGTAGATGTCAGGATGATGATGAACAAATGTAATCAGATTTTATAAAATTGCATGAAACATTATTTCCATGAAAATAATGGTAGGGGGCACATTTGATCCTCTCCATGATGGACACCGCCTCCTCATTAAGCGCGCTTTTGACCTTGCCTCTCCGGATGGTAAAGTAATTATCGGCCTTACCAATGACACATTCGCAAATCGGAAAGTCCATCCGATTCATCCCTATAATGAACGATATAAAGACCTCGTCAGATGTATAACATCGCTGAATACAGATGTTCCATGGGAGATTGAAGAATTACATGATCAATATGGATCAAGCCTGGATACAGACTTTGATGCACTTGTAGTAAGTGAAGAGACATTTCCGGTCGGAAAAAATATCAACCACTTAAGGCGGGAGAGAGGAAAACCCTGCGTCGAAATCCATATGATCCGTTGTGTTCTGGCAGAAGACGGGAGATGGATCTCAAGTACCCGGATATGGCGCGGAGAAATTGATATTCATGGAAAAATCATCCAGAAAGAGGAAAAATCAGAATAATCAGATGATATGTGCAGATATATCTGATGAAATTACCGCATCACAATAAGAACACACTGCTTTTTTTCCCTGCATTTCGAACCGGCTCATTACAGGCTCATTGGTATTGGTGATACAACAGGGATTCGGACATTTGAGAACACCCATCAGAACCGGAGGAATAATAACTCCTTTCTTCTCAATAACCCTGTAATCGCGGATAATATTTATCGTCGCATCTGGTGCCACAAGAGCAATCCGGTCAACTTCTTTGGTCTTCAGTTCCCGGTTTTCAATCTTGACCACGTCTTTTTTTACGTGAGCCTTACTGGTTACATTCGTTGCAACACTGACGCATTCCCTTGTGCTTCCTGTTATACCTAAAATTCGAAGAACAATGAGTGCTTCACCGGGATTTATGTGATCTATCACGGTCCCGTTCTCAATTGTGCTGATGACAAGAGTGCGTTTTGGTTCTTCCCCAGTCATGTCATCACCTCGGTGAGCATTGCCATTCTGACCGGAACTCCATTCCTGGCCTGGGTAAAATACCGTGCATACGGCATACTATCAACAGCAGGATCAATTTCATCCACTCTCGGAAGAGGATGAAGGATTGCAAGGTGTTCTTTTACATCGGTAAGAAGACTGGGAGTTATCCGGTAATTGGAAGAGATATCAAAAAATTTTGCCGGATCAGGAAATCTTTCACGCTGAAGACGGGTAATATACAACACATCGAGTTCGTTAATCACATCCTCAATACAATCATGGACAAATACTTTTGATCCTTTTTCTTCAAGATTGTCGCGTATCGAATCAGGAAGACCAAGACCTTTGGGTGCGATGGTATGGATCCTGGCATTGTAATGTGTCAGTGCATATGCCAGTGAGTGGGTGGTTCGTCCGTACATCAGATCTCCGATAAGACCGATGTTAATATTGTCAAGAGACATGGACTGGCGAATCGTGTACAGATCAATTAGCGTCTGCGAAGGATGCTGACCGGCACCATCTCCCCCGTTTAGAATCGGGATATCTGAAAATTCGCTGGCAAGACGTGCAGCTCCAACTTTTGGATGCCTGAGAACTATGGCATCTGCATATCCGCTGACCACCCGGATAGTATCAGCAAGTGTTTCACCTTTGGCCATAGAACTGACTTCCACTCCGCCAAGGTTCATGCATGATCCCCCGAGCCTGAGCATTGCTGATTCAAAAGACATACGGGTCCGGGTACTGGGTTCAAAAAAGAGAAGACCCAGGATTTTTCCTTTTAACGGTTCTTTTCCTGCATATTCAGTGGTAATTGCTCCAGCTCTTGACAGAATATGATCAATCTGGTCCCTGTCAAGATCATGGATGGAGATGATATGATTCATCGACGTATGTCTTCTCCTCCGGTACAGGTACTAATGATTTATTTCCGCTAGTATGTTTTGTTGTTAGGTCTGAATTGAATCTCTGATAGTAGCGAGTGCGTCTCTTGATTTTTCACGAATTTCAGGATCATCATCGTGAAGACCACGTGCAAGAATGTCAACACTAGGGGGTCCGATTTTTACCAGATCGTCAAACATCTCTTTTGCAAACAGGAGACTTAACCGGTCGGTTGTGTATTTTGGTTTCCACCCGCTCTTTTCCAGGAGTCTAGCAACAGCAATTCTGACCTGCCGGTCCTTATCATCAAGGGATTGAATAAGCATGAATTGTCCGGGTTCACCTATCTTTGCGATTCCGGTAATTGCAGCAGCCCTGATATTGCCATCTTTATCTTTTAATGCTGAAATCAGCTGGTCCAGAACAGGAAGGCCGATATCACCTAACGATTGCACTGCTGCCGCCCGTACATCCGGATCTCTATCATGCATCGCATCTGTGAGTGGTTCGAGCGCTTCACGACCAAATTTCCCTAGATCCCGGATGGCTGTCATTCTGACATCATGGTCCGGGTCTTTGAGGGCCTCATACATAAGATTGGCAGATGATGGATCCTTAAGCAGCCCAAGAACTTTAAGCAGTGCAATCTTCTTTTTGTCTCCGGGGGAAAGTGATTTTAATATATTTGTCGCGGCATTCTGGGTCTGTGGACGCATTGAAGAGAAGATAGCAGATGCAAGGGGAGGAACCTCTGGCTCATACATCACTGCATCCAATAAGGGATTTAGAATTTGATCGCCCTTACTAATCAGAATCCTTTCAAACATCATGTTCAGAGCAGGATCCTGGATGGTAAACAGATGTTGCAGGTCATCACGACGAGATAGTGCAATCTCGGTAATAAGTGACATAACTGCAATACCTCTGCTGCTTCCTTCTTCTCCGACGCTCTGCAGAGTCTGAAGCTCCTGAATCAGGTCAGGAAGGGCAGCCCCACCCATATTTGCCAGAATCCGGGTAATCAGGGGAACAAGGCTTTCATCCTCCTGCATAAGGGTCATGAGAGCAGAAGCAGCAGGAGTTCCAATTCGTGTCAGGGCATGAATTGCGTATTGTTGTGTAATTGTATCAGAATGCTTTAGTAATGGTAACAGAGCCGGAACTGAAGGTTCTCCAATTGCACTTAATGCAGCCATTGCATACGGAGCAATTTCTTCATCACCAAGATGACTGACAAGCTCAGGAACCACATCAGGACCGATTTTTATTAAAAATGTGGTAATTTCCAGCTTCCGGTCATCATCCGTTTCATTCCGGAGTGCAGTGATAAACGGAGTAATTGCAGCTTCTCCAAATCGTGAAAGAAGATCTCCTGCAACCAGGGCTTTTTCATTATCGTCTCCCTGGAATATTTCAATGAGGTTCGGGATTACCAGATCAGGATTAGAGCTGACAAGTTCGTACATCAGATCAGTATCAAGAACATTTCCGGAAAAAAGCAGATTCAAAAAGGCTTCCGGATTCTGTTTGAACAGATTTTCCAGATGTGTTTTAATTACCTGCTCAAGATCCGGTGCTGCTCCATGTAAACCGTCAAGGAGGTACGGGGTAGCATCAATTCCATTCTCTGATATCAGAGCCATCGCTTCATCATGCCCATCTTTTCCGGGAACCATAGCAGGAATAAGATAAGGAATTGCATCGGTCTTACTCTCACGAAGAATATCCAGAATTATTGCATGGTCAAAACCCATCGGGTCGGTTAGAGAATCAATCAGGTGAGGGACTGCCTGCTGCCCGTTCCGGATAAGAGCTGTCTTTGCAAGGTTTACCGCTTCTTCGTTTCCGGACCCAAGAACCTGAACAAGACGGGGAATTGCCATCTCTCCGGTCTCGACAAGGTTTTCAAGTGCTGTCTCCCGGACCTCCTGATCAGTATGATAAAGAGCAGTAATCATAGGTTCAACCGCCCTTACCGGATCAATCTGCCTTAGAATGTCAACAGTAAAAACCGCGGTTTTCCCCCGTTCTCTTTCTGATGCTTCTTCGAGGAAAGGATATGCAATACGTCCCATTGAAAGAAATGCATCCCGGAGAGATGAAGTGTCAGAAACGGTGCTGATTGCATTAATCAGATATGGAATCGTTATTGCACCCATTCGTGATAGGATCTGAATCATCGTCTTTTTGACTTCACCTCTTCCCTCTACCAGATTTTTGATTAGATAGGGAATTGCAGGTTCTCCGATTTGCTGAATTACTCCAATAAGGGGCTCTCTCTCAGGTTCACTCTTAAATGATAATTCTTCCAGCAGATGAGGAATAATAGGCTCTCCTATTCTGGCAAGAGCATTTTCCGAAACTTTTCTGATTTCAAAATCATCATCATAGAGACCTGATATGAGGGGCACTATTGCAGATTCTCCAAATTCCAAAAAAGCCTTCTGAGCCATTGAAGAGGTAACCGGATTTGGATCTTTCAAAGCCAGATATAAGGGATCTAAAGCGGGTTTTCCAATTTCACTGATGATATAAAATTTGAGCTCGCGTAGCCAGTCTTCATCCTGTCCACAGGAACTTAAAAGATCCCCGACAATCTGTTCTCCCAGAACGATGAGCAGAGCAGATATCCGTGCCCTGATTTCCTCCTTGTCATGTGCAAGACCTTTAATTAACGGTTGAATGGCCGCTCTTCCAAAAGTTTCCAAAAGACCCTCAACAAACCGAATTGTTGTCGGATCCCTCGTATCAAGGGCATCAATTAAGACCGGAATAACATCAATTCCCATTAAGTTGAGCACAAACCCGGCTCTTTCATATCCGATCCCCTGAAGAAAAGGAATTTTCCGGACAATCTCCCTGGCAGCAACACTATCCATCTCTGCGAGAGTGATATGAACCATTCTTGCGGTCTGCTCGTCACAGGTTGAGAGGGATGAAATGAGCGGATCCAATGCATCAACCCCGATATGGATGAGCGCATTCGAAGCTGCAGCCCTGATGGCAGGATCAGGATCCTGAAAGAGCAAGATAAGAAAATCAACAGCAGCCGGTGTCTGCATTCTGCCTAGTGCCAGAATTACTTCAGACCTCAAAGAATTATCATATTTTGAATCCAGTAATTTGAGTAGCCCTTTGAGATCCCCTTTTAGTCTCATCCGTTCCGGATTAGGTTTGAAGATTTGTTTCATATCCCCCGTATCCCCATCAAACTTAATTATTCAGAATTGCAGAATACCCACCATCAGTCGTATTTACCACGAAGTCCGCCCCATCCGGTGTAACCACAGTAGATACAGCCGACTCCGTTACAATGCCGGCACATTTTCTCTGGCCATTTTACACTCACGGTACCTTTCGTATCACAAAAACAACATCCAGCACCTTCACAATGCTGGCAGGTAACTTCTACATATTCTGGTTCTTCACCAGTCATCAGAGAATTTTATGAGAGAGTAAGATAAATAATCGATCTAATTATTCTAAAAAAGTGAACAACGAGCGGGCCTGAAGGGACTCGAACCCCTGGCCTGCGGATTAAGAGTCCGCCGCTCTACCGACTAAGCTACAGACCCGTTGTGCCAATACATGTTAGCATATCGAACATATAAAGATTTCTTGCACCCATTTATACCTCTATAATCCAACCTATACCTGAATATGCCTGGATTCAGCCCTGCATCCTCACCTGGAATCAGAACCTACCTTATCTGCGGTTGCGGAAGTGTCGGATATCTGATTCTTGAAGAACTGAAGAAAGAAGGAGGCAGACTGCTCTGCATGGATAGCAATCCTGAACGGGTTCAGGAATTACGAGAGCAGAAAATAGAAGCTTATCTTCGTGACCTGACAGATCCTGAAATGCTTCAGGGATTAAACCATTTTGACATCGTTTTTGTGGTGAGTGATAATCATGAAGCAAATCTTGCAGGGCTGAAAACCATCAGAAGAGTCCATCCTCGAGTTCACATTGTAGCCCGGGCGCAGGATCCCATTAATGAAAAACTTCTCATGCAGGAGGGCGCGGATCTGGTTCTCTACCCGCAACAGGTTGTGGCAAAAGCTGCAATAGAACACCTGCAAAGACTTGAAAAACACCATTTATCACGCGACCTGTATGCTCTTCTCTCCTCATGGTCAGGTGTTTTTGGAATTGTCACCCATACAAACCCTGACCCGGATGCAATTGCCAGTGCCATGGCCCTTTCAGAAATTGCAAAACATGCCAACAAAAATCTTGAAACACGAATTTTTTATGACGGGATAATCGGACACCAGGAGAACCGGACACTGGTAAATCTTCTTGATATCAGGATGGAAAGAATTCGGCCGGAAACCCTGGATGAATGTACGCATATCGCATTGGTGGACAGCAAAGGTCCGGGAACCAATAACGGTCTTATCCACTCTATGCCGGTTGATATCATTATCGATCACCATCAGGAAGATGTCGGATCTCTTGATAAAACACAGTTTATTGACATAAGGCCAAATTTGGGCGCTTGTGCAACAATCCTTACAGAATACCTGAAAGAACTCAATATCGAACCAGAGCAGAAAGTAGCAACGGCCCTTCTCTATGGTATCAGGGCAGATACCAAACAGTTCCGGAGAAATGTTTCAAAATTTGATTTTGAAATGGCAGCATTCCTCTTGGAATATAGTGATGCGGACCTTCTTGAAAAGATAATGTCACCCCAGTATTCTCATGAAACCATTGATATTATCGGGGCTTCAATCCGCAACCGGAAAACCAGGAATGGTTATCTCTTTTCTAATGTGGGATATGTAAGAAACAGGGATGCCCTCCCTCAGGCTGCTGATCTCCTGATAAATCTTGAAGGAATCAGCACCGCTCTTGTTTATGGGATAACCGATGAAGCGATTATTATGTCCGGAAGAAACCGGGATCTTCGTCTGAACCTTGGAAATGTAATGAGTGAGGCTTTTTCTGATATCGGAGATGCCGGAGGACATGCGACGATGGCTGCAGCAAGCATTCCGCTCTATGTTTTCACCAATGTGAAAGAGAAAGAAGACCTTCTGCAACTTGTTATCGACCCGGTTTTACAAAATTTTTACCGGCTGGTGGGACTTTTGGAGGATGAGGAGAGTGAGGTATGAAGAATGGGAACCGATATACCATGAAATATGTGATTACTTCTCCTTTGATCCCCTTGAAGACGATAAGGCAGCACACATTCTTTCAAACCTGACAAATCAGGATGCAACACAAAAACTGAGGACTCTTATCAATAACCAGGTAGTTACCGTTTGTGGTAATGCACCCACCCTTGAAAATGAGATAAATAAAATTTCGGGGATAATAATCGCAGCAGACGCCGCCTCAGGAGTCCTCATCAAAAACGATATCACTCCGGACGTAATTGTAACAGATCTTGACGGTATCGATGATTATGCAGTTGAACTGAATAAAAACGGGACTATCCTTGTGGTGCACGCTCATGGAGATAATATTTCCCGAATCAATTCATGGGTTTTAAAATTTGAGGGGCCACTGGTCCTTACCACGCAGGGAAAACCCTTTGGTAATGTATACAATTTTGGTGGGTTTACAGACGGAGACCGGGCGGTTTTCCTGGCACATGCCATGCAGGCACGAAAAGTAAATCTTGTGGGCTTTTGCCTTGATGATCAGGATGTAACACCCATGAAAAAAGGAAAACTCTTGTGGGCACGAAGACTACTAAAAAAACTTGGATATGAGTGCTAAAGCCTGGATTATTGACGGGTATGTTGATGAACCGGCCTGTCTTGGTGTCCCCCCATACATCTCTCCATATATCAGGACCGTAGCAGGAGTATTTCTGGATAAAGAGATTCCGGTTACCTATCATACGATTGATGAGATTAAGAAAAATCCAGGTCTCCTCATAGAAGCGGGAACTGTTGATTATATAGTGATTATCGCCGGTATGACGGTTCCGGGAAAATACCTCGGAGGAACACCGGCAACCTGGCAGGAAATAGAACAACTTGGATCAGCTCTCAATGGACCACATACATTTCTTGGAGGACCCGTTCTTTTTGGAGCAGGAAAAAGCGGAGGAAAGACTGCAGTAAAAAAAGAAAATTTCCATGTTGATACACACCTTATTGGTTCACCAGCAGGAGCTCTTTCGCGATGGTTTTCAGGTAATACCCCATCAGCAACATTTGATTACCACATAGAAGACCCATGGTCTGTTAAGGGTGCCTCCATCATTACTCAGCATCCATGTTATCCCCATGTTATGTGTGAAATTGAAACTGCCCGGGGATGTAGCAGAGAGGTAACCGGTGGATGTGCATTTTGTACTGAACCGTTTTATGGTAAACCCCAATACCGGGAACAAAAGGGGATAGTGGCTGAAGTTGCGGCCCTTTCATCATCTGGTGCGATCCATTTCAGAATTGGAAGACAACCGGACATACTGGCATGGCAGGCAGGTTCAGGAGAATTTCCAAAGCCTAAACCAGATCTTATCGAAAAACTTTTTTCAGCCATAAGGATTGCAGCTCCATCTCTTAAAACCCTGCATATTGATAATGTCAATCCTGGAACGATTGCACGTCACCAGGAACTTGCATATGAAGGACTTCTTGCCATTGTTAGACATCATACTCCAGGTGACGTTGCAGCATTCGGATTAGAAACCGCAGATCCAGCAGTGATTGAAGCAAATAATCTTAAGGCCACTCCGGATATGGTCTTTGAAGCCATCAGAATAGTAAATGAAGCAGGAAATATACGAAACGATGGAATTCCGGAACTCCTTCCAGGTCTTAATTTTATCGCCGGCCTTGCAGGGGAAACATCCCGGACATATGAGCTGAACCGTGAATTTTTAGAGAAAATTCTCCAGAGTGAATACCTTATCAGAAGAGTGAATATTCGGCAACTCATGCCCTTTGAAGGAACAAAGGCTTTTTCATTGAATGAACTTCCGGTCAATGAAAAGTCCTTTCATACTTTTAAGGAATGGACACGAAAACAATTTGATCTCCCCATGCTTCGAAAGGTTTTCCCGGAGCAGACAATACTGAAATCCGTAGTGATTGAAGAAGAAGGAGAGATTTCTTTTGGAAGGCAGATGGGATCGTATCCGATTCTTGTAGGAATTCCCATGTCGATACCTAAAGGGAGTGTTATTGACACAGTTGTAATAAGTCACGGAATGCGATCTCTAACAGCTCTTCCTTATCCGGTGCTTATTAACACCCTCCCTCATAAGGCTCTAAAATGGATACCTGGATTATCTAAAAAGGGCATCGTCAAAATACTCGCAAACCGGCCCTTTCAAACGATACCAGCATTTGAAAAAGCAACGGGACTAACCTTTCCACCCGGATTTATTGATCTTACAGTTCCCTGAGCTCAATAACGGTGAAAATATCAGACTTGGTTATAATCCCAACGATTTTCTCGTCTTCTACTATGGGAATTCTGCCGATATCCTGACGTGTCATAATCCGGAGAGCATCCATAATCGGAGCATGAGGAGGGAGAGTTACAACATCCCTGGTCATCACGTCTCGTACCTGCATTGCATCACGGTCAAGAACCGGAGTCCGGGCAAGATCAGTAAGAGTAATAATACCAGATAATATCCCCCGATCAGTAACCGGAAACCCAAGATGCTTTGTCTGATACATCAGATTTAAAACTTCAGAGAGAGGCATCTGGGGGGGAAGGTCCATCACCGGTTTTGACATGACATCACCTGCGGTAACATCCTTTAAGAGAAAATTATACCTGGTTACCGCTGATTCCTGCCCGGCACCGATGTAAATAAAAAATGCTATCAGAATGAGAATAGGCGAGAAGAGCAGCAGCCCTATAAGACCAAAGGCTACAGCAAATCCTTTACCAATAGTTGAAGCAATAGAAGTCGCCTGATGAAGAGGCATCCTGCTGGCAAGATATGCACGAAGAACCCGGCCGCCATCCATAGGAAAAGCAGGCAGGAGATTAAATGCAAAGAGCAGGAAGTTGAGTATTGCCAGATATCCAAAAATAAAAACCAGAACTCCTGCTTGTGGACCATTTGTTAAAACAAATGATGTCAGGTACATCAGCAGAGAACAGATTATGCCAATTGCAAGACTGGTGAGGGGACCTGCAAGTGCCATCACAAATTCTGTTCCAGGTTCCGGCTCCTGTTCCTCAATCGAAGCAACTCCCCCAAAAAACAGGAGAGTTATACTGTCAATACGGATTCCTGCCCTGATAGCAATGAGAGAATGAGCAAGTTCATGAATATAAACCCCAATAAAAAGCCCAAGAGCAATGATGACTCCCAGAATATATGGAAAAAATCCGGCGGTAATAATGGTTTCATCTATAGATATTCTAAAGGTATTGCTGACAATTTCAGTGTAGAATGTAATCTCTGAACCAATTATCCATGCAAATAACGGAATGATGAGAAGAAACGTAAAATGAATAAGGACGGGTATTCCAAAAAGCCGGCCAAGTTTAAATGATCCATCCATACTATCCTGTAATCATAGTCTCTGAGAACCAGTATAAGTATCTCATACTTCCAATTCTCATAACTTCCTTACCCGATAACTAATACTGATCATAACCTGCGCTTTTGAGGTTTTTCAACTCACGAGAGTCTGGACAATCTCCATGAAGTCCCATATGTTCCTTACAAATCCTCGCTCATTCTTAAATTACTACTATGCATATAAACCAGTCTTTTTTTTACATATTGAAGACCAGATAACTGATGAATACCTTGACATTTTAAAATTTTTACTCTGACCAGAATATCCATTTTCATAATATCAGGGAATTCTTCATCAATACCTATAAATACAACTATTCAATAAAAACCCTGTTATTCAACGATCCGGGATAAACCCACAGTTTTAAAATCTATCAATAAATTCGATAACATTTTTATCTATCCGGTAGTAATGTCAATGCAATATGAAGAATCAGATAACAGACCTGATCGGACTGAAAATATATTCGGAAAACGGGATGTTTATCGGAGAAGTAGAAGATGTTGTCCTTGATATTGATTCAAAACGTATTGATGCTCTTGCGGCAGGTAAACTCAACCCTGAGGTTGTAGAAGTAAAAACCCATAAAGGTGTTAAGATTCCATACCGTCTGGTAAAGAGCATATCTGATGTTATTGTAATAAGACACATCCCTCATATGTTTAATAGTGGTGGAGAACTTTAATCCCAGGTTTTTATGAAAGAGAGGGAGATATATGCAGACCTTAAAACTCTCTCTCCTCTTATGGTTCGTCTTGACGGACGAGCATTTCATCAGGTTACCAAAACTCTTTCCTTTTCAGAACCTTTTGATGAGATTTTTTCATCTGCGATGGCTGAAGTTACGAAAAGCCTGCTCAGTGATGCGGGATTTGCCCCAGTACTTGGGTTTACTTTTTCTGACGAGATAAGTCTCTATTTTACTGAAAGTCCCTTTCTTGGGCGAATAGAAAAGATTGATTCGGTTCTTGCCTCATTTGCTTCGAGTAGCCTCACCATAGCGTTAGAACTAAAAGAGCCAGTCTCATTTGATGCACGAATCATTCCGGTCACACCGGATCATGTCCTGCCCTATCTTTCCTGGAGACAACAGGAGGCATGGCGAAACCACATAAACGGCTGGAGCCAGAAGTTGCTGAAGGATGAAGGATATACATCTCAGGAAACAGCCTCCATGCTCCATGCTATGAAAGCTGCTGATATTCATGAATTCTGTTTTCAGCGGGGAGTAAATCTTGCCATGACTCCCGCCTGGCAAAGACGGGGTATTCTGGTGTACCGGACTGTTGCCCAGAAGGATGGATATAATCCGAAAACTGGTAAGCAGGTAACAGCATTAAGAAATATTATTACAATAGACAGGGATATCCCATTGTTTACAAATCCGGAGGGAAAAAACCTCATCAACGGACTGATAAGGAATGTATGTGATATGCAATAACAGAGTTTCATGAAAAACTACCAAAAATACAAAGATATTTATGAAAAAATCCATCTGCAATGGGGCAATCATCGTTGGAATAATTTTTTTAATTCTGTTTTCAATTCAGATACCAGCCAGTGCTTTCATTCCAGACCGGGCAATTTTTGAATATATTCACAATATTTCCACGAATCCAGAAATAAAAAATAATATTTTGGGATTATCATTTCCATGGAATAATGAAAACCAGGCTTACCTAAAGCAAAACCTTTTTCTGGAAAATTCAATAAAAATCCCGAATCAATTTAAAGACATTCGGGATTTACAAAAAAATTCTGATTCAATTCAGATAATCGGGGATAATTACTCTTATTCTCCTCATGATGCAAATAGTAACGAATTATATATCCCCCTGGAACGATGGAGAGATATTCCATTAGACTGGATTTTATCAACCGAACCAGAGGGAACAATTATCGTTTCATCACAGTTGAATAATCCGGTTAATAAAAAAATTACCATACCTCCTGCAACCCATGAGAAAGGTATCCTCTTATTTTCATCAGTAACCATTCCAGATAATAAACCGGGTTTTTCCTTTTTTATAAATGGAAATATTTCAATTATGGATTCTTTAGCATTTTTAGTTAAAGATACTGTACGTCCTGATAATATCAAAATCTATTCTGTTCCTCCTGGAAATTATTCCAATACCGCTTATCTCAATCTCGCCGAATTTTCCGGAAATAAAACCTCTTTGGTTTTGGGAGCCAGTTTTCTTTCCGAAAAAGAACAACCCTGGATTATTACCGGGTTTTCTCAGGGAAATGATTTAGAAATTCCAGAGAAAAGAGAAATTTTACCCATTTCTGACAACCTGACTGACAACCTGTTTCTCCATGTGGAGTTGCCCACTCCAACCGAGACAAAATATCCAAACATTTCTAAAATTCATCCGGTGAATATCTTAAATATCCAGACGAATTTTTCAATAAATATTTACGGAGAACATTTCCTTCCTGGTGCAAAAGTATGGATAGAAGGAACGGATTATGGAGAGATTTATTCCAATAACGCCACAATTGTTTCAGGAAAAAATATTTCAGCAATATTTTCAAACCTTAACCTGCCCTCTGATACTTTTTCAGTAGGGGTAACAAACCCTGATGGAAAAACTGCCAGAATCTATGATGCACTTACAATTCATACTCCGAACAAACCGGAGATTGAAGAAATATCACCAATTACAGGACCAAATACGGAAATTTTTAATATTACAAAACTCAATATCACCCATTTTTCATATGGGGATTCCATTTATTTAACCAGGAAAGGATTTTCCCCGATATATGCAACAAACATTCAGATGCTCACGAATAATACCCTTTCCTGTAAATTCGATCTAACCGGTGAACCGATAGGTTACTGGAACCTGACCGTAAAAAAACCAAATGGAAGAGACGATACCTGTATTGATTGTTTTTCCATAACCGGAGAGAATACCCAGTATTATTCATTTTTTTCCGATATGATACTTACAGGAAGTTCTGAATTGGAAAATCCGGTGATTGAAGCCCTTGCAATTGATTCAGCAGATAATCTAATTCTATCAGACTCATCACGAAATGTTATCCAAAAGATTTCTCCTGATGGAACTCTCATCAGGGAATGGGGAGGATATGGGAATAGTACTGGAAATTTTATTTATCCGGGATCTGTTGCATTATCCAAAACCGGTAATGTGTATGTGATAGACAAAGGAAACAGACGTATCCAGAAATTTAATTCAGACGGAATGTTTCAGACAACATGGGGAACAGAAGGATCAGAGAAGGGACAGTTTAAAAATCCCTGTGGATTAACCGTGGATAATGCTGATAATGTCTATATTTGTGATACCAATAACCACCGAATTCAAAAATTTTCCGGAGATGGACAATTTCTCATGACCTGGGGATCTCAGGGAGGGTTTCCCGGACAGTTCAATTTTCCCACAGGAATAGTATCAGGCATAAACGAAACATTATATGTCATTGATAACGGAAATGACCGGATACAGCAGTTTGACTTGATGGGAAATTATCTTGCCGGATGGGGAGGATCCGGAACGAAAAATGGTGAATTTTTAAATCCGGGATCAATTGCAAAAGACACTCAAAATAATGTATATATCACTGACCTCACCCGCCATCAGGTACAGAAATTTGATGCAAATGGAATTTTTCTATCCAAATGGGGATCATATGGAACAGATGAGGGTGATTTCCGGTGTCCGGATGAAATTGCCATCAACAGTTCAGGATTCGTATATCTAACCGACTGTATAACAAACCGGATTCAGGTATATAACTTGAAAGATGATTCGCGGTTTTTTAATTTGAATTCTCAAAAGAATGATGAATTATTTTCAGATGACTTTTCATTATTTTCAGATAACTTTACATTATTTCCAGAGGGATAAGAGATCTGAAAAATTCTTTTCGTATTATTGTTAGTTGTCTGATATTGTATCCATGACTCATGGCATAATCATTCTTTTGAAAATCCGGACAATCATGATTTTCCCATAAACGGTTCAACAGAACCAACACCTTTTTCATTTTCGGAAAATATTTGATTGGCTTGTAAAAAAGGGATTGTTTTAATAATTTTATCGTTACTTGAAGTCCAGAAAATGGATATCTCATCCGGCCAGAGATATCCCCAGCGTAACATTCACTCCTTCAATATCCCAATCCCGATCAAGCTGGAACAATACTGACCCATCCCTGCCACTTACAGATTCATGAATCTTCAGTATCTTCCCCCGAACCTCCTGTTTTATGAGATCCTGCCATGAAGTAGAAAGAAGCTCCCGCAGATGTTCATCCCCAATGACCGCATCAATCAGGATATTATCCTCGACATTCAGATCAAGTTGTTTTCTCATCTCCTGGAGCCTTCTGATGATCTCACGACTGTAGCCTTCAGCCTCTATATCCTGAGTAAGGGTTATATCAACATATACCGACGCATCAGGCATCTCTGCACCAAAGATCCTTTCCGGAAGATGCTGACTGAACGTCATATGCTCAGCCGTGAGAACAAATTCTTCAGTTCCGTCACTGAGGGTCACCGAACCAGACTCCTCCAGTTGTTTTCTGAGGGCAGAACCATCAGCAGTCTCAATGAGACTCTTTACAACCGGTCCTTTCTTCCCAAACGATGGTCCGATCTTCTTCATGATCGGTTCTGCATTATACCGCATCCGGTCCCAGGATCCCTGGATGACCTCAATATTCCGGGCATTGGCACGATCCTTTGCCAGTTCTTCCATCGAACTGAAGGCTTCGGTGACTGATTCACTTGATGTCACAACAATCACATTCTCCACCGGCCAGCGAAGTTTTCTCTTACCTGCCTGCCGTGCATTTGCGACTGCCTCATCAAAGGACCGGACCACATCCATCCGACGTTCAAGGTTCTCATCAATGAGCCGGATATCTCCTGCAGGCCATGCCAGCATGTGAACCGAGACCGGATCTGCAGAAAGCCGGAGATTTTCATACATTGCCTCGGTGATATGGGGGGCAAATGGGGCAAGAAGTCTGCAGAGAGTGCGAAGACAGTATGCAATGGTTTCATAGGCAAACTTCTTGTCAGGAGAATCTTCCTCAAGCCACATCCGGGGCCGGACAATCTGGACATACCACCTTGAGAGATCTTCAAGGATGAAATTCATCAATTGACGGGTGACCCTATGGAGTTGGTACTCACCCATGTCGGCAGAGATCTGTCTGGTGATTGAATTAATACGAGAGATTATCCACCTATCAATCTCCGGCATCTCTCTATAGGAACGAACGATGTATTCATCATCATATATCCCGTCTGATGATTGAGCAGGTGAAAAACCGTCAAGAATCATGTAGGGAAGCGGGAACCGGTACACGTTCCAGAGGATATTCATCGTCCGGTTCACAGTAGATACGCCGTCCCAGTTAAATTTCAGATCTTCCCATGGTGCATTGGATGATAAAATATAGAGACGGAGAACATCAACCCCGAATTTCTCAATTACTTCTTCAGGGGTGACCACATTTCCAAGACTCTTGCTCATCTTCCGGCCATCAGCATCAAGAGCAAACCCATGCATCAGGACGCTCTTATAGGGTGACCGATTAAATGCAATGGTAGAAGCTCCAAGCTGTGAGTAAAACCATCCTCTGGTCTGATCCTGTCCTTCAGTGATAAAATCAGCAGGCCACATCTCATGAAACAGGGCATCATTCCGGGGAAACCCAAGAGTGGCCCAGGATGCCATTGCCGAGTCAAACCAGACATCAAAGATATCTTCAACCCGTTTCATTGACCCGCCACAGGAACAGGGGACAGATATCTCATCAACATATGGCCGGTGAGGATCAGTGAGATTACTACCTGCTGCTTCGTTCAGTTCTGCAACTGTTCCAAATACCCGGCTGGCACCACATGATGAACATTGCCAGACCGGAATCGGAATACCCCAATATCGCTGCCTTGAAATACACCAGTCCCGTGCATCAGAGACAAAATCATAAAAACGGGCACTTCCTGCCCATTCCGGATACCAGGAAGTAGCTTTTATCTCTGATAGCATCTTTTCTTTCATCTTCGGAACCGAGATGAACCATTGTTCAGTTGCCCGGTAGATAATTGGGGTCTTACACCTCCAGCAGTGACCATACCGATGGGTAATTTTCATCCGTCCAAGAAGATGGGATCCAAGGTCTTCCAAAATTTTATCATTTGCATCACGGACAAAAAGACCCTCATATACCCCACCTTCTTTATTGTAATATCCGGCTCCATCTACCGGACAGAATATATCAAGCCCTTTTTCAACGCCAAGAAGATAATCATCCCATCCATGTCCGGGTGCGATGTGGACCATTCCGGTGTTATCCATTTCAACAAAACCGGCGATTACAACTTTATGATCAATTTCCTTCTGACGTGGAATAAGGTGAGCAAGCGGAGAAGAATATTTGGTTCCGGAAAGATCAGAACCGCTCTTTTCACTAAGAATTGAAAAGTTCTGATATTTTCCTCGTTTTAAGACGGATTCAACAAGGTCTTTGGCAATCCAGAGGATTTCCTTATTTCCATCTTTTACAGCCTCAACCCGGGCATATATAAAATCTTTATCAACAGCAACAGCTACATTAGCCGGAAGGGTCCATGGAGTGGTGGTCCAAATGACGAGATATTCATTCTCAAGACCATGGATTGGGAACTTTACAAATATTGACGGATCTTTTTCATCCCAGTACTCAACTTCAGAATCAGCGATCGCTGTCTCACACCGGGGACACCAGTTTACCACCCGGTGACCACGCTCCAGGAGTCCTTTTTCATGTGCCTGTTTCAGGGTCCACCATGCCGCTTCAATATATTCGGGCATGACAGTCTGATAGGGATCATCAAAGTTCATCCAAATTCCAAGAGACCTGAACTGGTCGGACATGATGTCTTTATGACTTAAGGCAAAACTTTTACATTTCTCAATAAAAGCACCAATGCCGTATGACTCGATATCCTTTTTATTTTCAAACCCGAGTTCATGTTCAACCCTGACTTCAATCGGAAGTCCGTGCATGTCATATCCTGCCCGGTCGATTACATTAAGTCCATGCATCCGATTAAACCGGAGAATACTATCTTTGAGGATTTTATTCCAGGCTGTTCCGAGATGAATATGACCGGTTGTATACGGCGGACCGTCTACAAAAAACCATGTTTTTCCATTCCGGTTCTGATCTTTTACCCTGGCATAGATGTCCTCTTTGTTCCAGAATTTCTGAACAGAGTTTTCAATATCCCTGGGTGTAAAACTGCTGGTAACCTCTTGCACGATATTTCCTCAAAAATTCCTTATAAAATTGGCTGCACCGGCAGATAGGTGTTTCTTATAGTGCCAGATAAAAGGATTTAGAATAATCGAAATAAAACGACGGTTATTCTAAAGCCTGGACGCTAAATGCACTTCATAGATTAAGGCAGACATTCAAAATGTTATGCCATTAACTATTAAAATCACCATCCACCAGCACCTCCCCCACCAAATCCACCGCCACCGCCAAAGCCTCCTCCTCCAAATGAGCCACCTGAACCTGATGAAGGAGGGACGTATGCAAGCATGGGTGAAAATCCGATATGCAATAACGCAGGGGCATACCATCCTCCTGATGGTAGATCAGGAACATGGATATCAAGAGACTTCAGGGCTTTTGATACCTGGTCCCCCACCCCAAGAGCTGTTCCGTACACCATCCAGGTACCCCACATGGAGATGTCCTCCGGCTTATATCGCTGCATCATTACCGAATCAGAGAGGAAATTTCTGAATGATTCCCACTGTAATCTTTCCTTATAGTAATCAGATTTCCATGTTCCAAAGAGTGAAATAGGGAATAAAAAGGCAATGATTACCTGTAGAATACTCAGACAGGAATAATATACCGCCTGACCTAGAATGAGCCTGTCCCCGGGGCCTATCAGAATTAACACGAGTGAAATGAAAAATAACCCGATAGCAATAATGAGGAGGGGAATCAGGTGAGAATGACCGCCCCTGATATATTGCGAAACCATACTGTCTGAAAGGCCTGCCGGAATTTCATTGAATGATTTCTGGTATTCCAAAAGCTGGTTCCTCATTGTGGAATTAGAATTGGCATCTTCAGCCATATCCTTAAAAGTATTTTGAGTTATCTCACCATCTTTTGACAGAACAGAAAGGGTCCTGATTACCTGTTCTTCATATTGGTCTCCGGTTTCAGTTTTTAGTACACGAATCGTAAACCCGTTGTCTGATTGTGGCTCAATTACAATTACCCCTCTCCGGTGAAGGTCAAGAAGTGTTGCATGGAGACCTTCTTCAGTAAACTTCTGGGGGTTACCGGCGAATATTAGGTTTACCAACCAAGGTTTCAGGGAAGGATCAGGAACAAAACTCAGGTGTTCCGGCACTGAAAAGGATTTTTCCCGCCCAAACAAAAACCAAACTAATAATAGTGCAGCAGGAATGAAGAATATAAAACCGAGTGATATCCATGAAAGTATCCGGTAAATTGTATTTATATACGAAACATATCCCGGATTTGCCTTATCCGCCAAATCCTTTACCGTTCCGGAAACTGAAGATATTTTTCCATCAAGGCTTTTGGTAACCGATTCATCAATCAGGACCTCAAATCCGAGGGGAATATCTTCAGCCACACCTCCGGAAAGAATATAAGAATCATCGGTTTTCTGCACTTTGAGGTCAGCCGGATGAGGATAGAGAGCGATTACTCCCTCTGAGGGTATAATTATTCTGACCGATTCATAAGGTATATGGATTGTTGCCAGATCAATATTGAGATGGTCAGAGTCACTGCCCCGTTCAATGGGAGGCACCACATCCCAGGCATAAGAGACCGGATATATTCCACGGGAATAATAAACCGGATTAAATACTCCGGCTTCATTTTTTCCTGCACGACTCTCAATTACCGATAAATACTGGTTTTTTTCTCTCGTGAGAGTTACTTTACCCGATGCATCTTTCAGATATCCTATAGTATCGGGAGGTGGAATCATGGAAAGATACCGAATATAGGAACCGGAGCCCTGACTTGTATAAACAGGAACATTGAAATTTCTATTCAGACTTCTGTACTGATCATCAACATTAACGGAGTAGACATATGATTCGTTAAGTGTTCCATCCCATGAAAAAGTGGCATCATACGAACTCACCATGAGATCTGATACAAAAATTCCCTGGAAAAGAGAGAATATTGAAAAACCAAAGACAGCTATTCCTCCGGTAATGAGGAGAAGAAAAATAAGATCCTTATTTTCACTCTGCATATGATTCTCCCACTATGATAATCCGGAACTATTATAAATATCGGACATAGTAACAGGCATCAGCATTCAGATGTTCACCAGGTGAGAGGTTTTTTAAAAAAGAACTAGCATGTTCTTCGCAAACAACCTGTTTACAGCAACCAAGTATTTCGATACCAATTGCAGGTTTGCCACAGAACTGACAGATGTTTTCATTGCCATAAGGAATTTCCATAATTTCCCGGATAGTACTTTACTTCAGAATTTTTAACTTCGCTCATCATTCAAATACTGATGAAAAAAATTTCGTATGCTGATAAATTTTTCTGATTTCTTTGAAAAAAGAAATGAATTATAAATTGAGTGAATTCTTAGGACCATCAGAGATAAAAGCTTTAATATCTGATAACATCGCGAAAAAATCATCATCAACCGGAGCTCCCCTGATATATTCAACTGTGGAACAGGCATTAAGAATCTGATAAATCCGGTCTTTTTCCGGGATAGAGAGATTACATTTCCCAGATACAATCTCTTCACTCGTGAATGATTCACCAACTCCAAATCTGCCGGAGATATAAACTCTCACAGCCTGACCTAACAAAGCATATCCTTCTTTTTTATCACCGGAGACATACGATTTCTCAGCATGCCCGATAAGTTCCCAAACAACCTCTTTAAAATCTCTTACCGGAATCACGATCTCCTGATTACTCATGACTTCATCCTTTCGGGTAGAGAAATACCACCAGGTGATACCTGCACATAAGACTATCAGTATAATTATGAGAAGAATCCCCAATAACCAAAATACCGGAAATTCCTTTTCTTCTTCAAGAATTACCTCTTCAACCGTACCATTTACGATTCTGGCTGAAAGAGTTGTATTTCTACCGTCCAGAGCTGAATAATTCTGCTTCACCGTTGTATTATTGGGAGTCCGGGTAACAGTACCGGATGTCGGAGTCATAGAATTGTTATGTAAATCATTTTTCATGTCATTCCATGTGGAGTTCGAAGCAAGCTCCTGAGGGACTGGAATTTCTCCCGATTTCTCTGCTTTCAAAGAAGAGATCTTACTATCTTCTGCTTTTCCGGTCAGGGATACTTTCTCACTATCATAATTTTCAAAATCAATAGAAACCTCTCCGCTATCCGGACCTGTTGAAACAATTCTTCCGTTTGTCTGGTTATATCCGGCATCCCGAAGCTCAGATGCCTGTTGTTGAAGGAGGGGATCCTGTTCCAGTGATTCAGATAATTTTTCTTTTTCTTCTTTTGACTGCTGGCTTTCAGCCATCATCTGCTGTTTGAGAGCTTCGCCTGAAGAAGACATCTGATTATTCTGTAGGGCTTGCTGTGGATTTTGTGAGGATTGCTGAGAAGACGAACTCATCTTGGAAGAAGAACTACTCATTGACATGAAATTTTGCATGAGTTGTTGCTGTTCCTGCCTCATCTGTTCCATCTGTTCATCCATAGCAGCAAATGGATCCGATTGAGAGGATGAAGAAGGTGTTTTGGTTGCTTCGGAAGTGGTTGACCGGACAGTATTTTTCTCCTGTTTTATATCCTTCATATCAGATACAAAATGGACTGAAATTGTCGGTAATATTGCTGCATAATCCTGGGTATTCCGAGAATAGAGAAGAATCAATGAGAGATCGAAATCAGTTGTCGTTTCTGAAGAAAGAGACAATCCATGATTTGATCTACCCGGTGCAATCGGAAATGATTGTGACTGTGTACTGATTTTTGAAAGCGAAAACCCTCCGCCATCCTGGTGCTCAGTCAGACTGTACTGTAATTGTCCGGGAATAGTATTCTGAAAAGAACTTTCAATGATGAAAGGAACCTTTGCATCAGTTCCGGCTAGAAAGTAATAATCAGTCTGTTCTGATGACATGGAGATATCGTCTGCCAGTGCATTAAATCCGGACAGAAGAATAAATCCGGTCAGAATTAACCATACTATTTTCATCTTCATTGAATAATCCGCCTCCGTCCATATCGCAGGAGGACTTCTCCCACCATGAATACCATTGACAGGGTAAAGAACCAGGTTGCAATACTGGTCTCTTCCTTTTCACGATTAATTTCTTTATTGAGATTTTTGTAAATTTCTGATAAAGTCCGGTCATCCACAGACTTATAGTACTTTCCCTGAGTGCTATCGGCAATTGATTGCAGAAGTTCTTCATCGAGCATTGCATACTGAGGATTTCCAAACCAGTCATACCCGAGAACGACAGGACTTTCTGAACCCATTCCAATGGTAAAGACCTGAATACCCTTTTCCCGGGCGAATTGTGCAGCCTCTTCTGGTGCAATAACACCAGCATTATTCACTCCGTCAGAGAGGAGAATTACAACTTTTTTCTTATTCGGAATAGATTCTGCCATATCAATTCCAAGTCCAAGACCGTCTCCAATGGCAGTTGCTCCTTCCTTTGGTTCGATTGCCCGTAATTTTTTAATGACCCGGTCTTTATCCGGAGAAAGATAGGCTGCACTTGTTGCACCGGTCTCAAAGGTTATAACCCCTGCATAATCTTTGATATCAAGGGATTTAAGCAGAATTTCAGCTGAACGTTTTGCAGACTCCAGTCTTGTCGGCTGGTAATCATTCGCCTGCATACTCCCGGAGACATCAATTACCAGAACGACGTTCACACCCTCTTTAGCCTGCTCAAGAGGGATATGCGGATCAGCAAGACCGATAATAATACAACCGACCGAGGCTAGGATGAGAAGAAGAAGAGTTCTAGGTCTTGATGACTGGGAACTGCCATGAAGAGCACTTTTTAAAAATCCGATATTTGAAAATACAATTGCTTCCTGTTTTTTTCTTTTTGTTTCATGAATATAATAGTAATAGAGTGCCGGTAGAATGACCAATGCAATCAGCCACTCCGGGTGATAAAAACCGGTCATAATTCACCTCCAGGTCTGGCCATCATGAGATGCTTTAATAAAGGCACGAAATCTTCTCCGGATCGAATATTTACAAAGGGAATTTTGTATTTTTTCATCATCAGGGACACTTCATTATGGTGATTTGCTGAAGCTTCCATGTAGAGATCCCTGATAGCAGGATCAGATGTGTCAACAAGAATCTGTTCTCCGGTTTCGGCATCCTCCAGTTCTATCAAACCAACATCAGGAAGTTCTCCTTCGCGGGGATCGGATACCCGGATAGAAAGGAGGTCATGATGGCGTTTTACCATAGATAATTCACGGGAACAATCCGGAGTAAAAAAGTCAGATAACAGAACAACAGTTGACATCCGTCTGACCTGCTGGAGTATCAGATGAAGAGCAGGACGAAGATCTGAACCCCTGGACTCTGATTTATGAGTAATAACCGACTGTAGAAGATGGATTACATGGTTTCTTCCACTTCGTGCAGGGATGAATTTTTCTATCCGGTCAGATACCAGGATCAGACCAACCCGGTCATGATAATTTACCGCTGAAAATGCAAGAGTTGCCAGTACTGAAAGAAGGGTGCTGAATTTTGATACTTTTGAGCCAAATGATCCGGATCCTGATACATCTGCAATGAGGTACAGAATATGGTCACGTTCCTCAACAAATTCCTTGACATAAGGAATGTTATATCGTGCCGTTATCTTCCAGTCTATTGCCCTGATATCATCTCCGGCAATGTACTCCCTGATATCAGAAAATTCAACACCCTGCCCTTTAAAAAGGGAGATATGAACTCCTGCCTGCTGACCGGATACTCTGGCACGGGTCAGGATATCAATGGTCCTTATCTTCTGAATCAACTCAGAATACGTATCATTATCCGGCATGGCTCCACCAGCTCAGGGGACCGGTACGGTTTTGATTATCTGATCGATGATTGTATCAACAGTAATTTCTTCTGCTTCCGCCAGGTACGAGAGAAGTATCCGGTGCCGGAGGACATCCGGGGCTACTGCACGTACATCATCCGGGAGAACAAATCCCCGTCCCCGAAGGAGGGCATGGGCTTTTGCTCCAAGCATCAGGTAAATAGAGGCACGAGGTGAGGCACCGTAACGAATGTATGATGCAAGTGGTATCTGATAATCGGTAGGATTTCGCGTACCATCAACAAGAGCAGTGATGTATTTTTTTATTTCAAGATCAGCATAAATGATCGGAACTACTGCCTGAATTTTTTTTATATCCGATGCCGTGATTACCGATTTTGGATGATAATGAATTCCTTCTGTAAAACGGTCAAGAATGAGAAGTTCTTCTGTTTTTGAGGGATATCCCATGAGTACCTTGAACATGAACCGGTCCATCTGGGCTTCAGGAAGCGGATAGGTTCCCTCGTGTTCAATCGGGTTTTCCGTAGCAAGAACAAAGAAAGGATCAGGTAATTCATAGGTTTCTCCCTGAATAGTGACCTGTCTCTCCTGCATTGCTTCAAGAAGAGCTGACTGCACTTTCGGAGGAGCACGGTTTATTTCATCCGCCAGGAGAAACTGCGTGAATACAGGACCTTTTACTGTTTTAAAGGTACAGTCCTGCTGATTATATATTTTTGTTCCGGTAATATCAGCCGGAAGAAGATCCGGAGTAAATTGTATCCGGCAGAATCCGGAGTCGATACACTGTGCAAGGGTCTTGATCATCAGGGTTTTTGCAATTCCCGGAACCCCTTCCAGAAGAACATGCCCATCAGCAATTATTGCCATAATAAGCCGTTCAAGAATGGGTTTTTGTCCGGCAATGACCTGTCCTATCTCATGTTCCAGAGGTATGAGCAGATCTGCACATTCCTTTGCCCGGGTAGTTAGTGATTGAATTTCTTCGTTCATGGAAATATAGCTCCTGAATAATTATCCAGACTCAAAATCTCTGTTTGTCAGGAGAATAACGTTGCAAAGTAAAGTTCGCTTTCCATTTAGATAAATATGTAGTACATTATAATAAAATAGGAAAAGAGAGTATAGCGGATATTCATTACAGAATTTTTTTTGTGATCGCAGAATCCTTTTGATTTGTTAATGTGAATAAAAAAATTCAGGATTATTCGATTTAGTAATTTTTTACGATTATATTTTCCATTAGTATCCTGTTTCACATCATCTAAAAACAAGAGTGAAAAAAAGTTTGCGACTATAAATCGGTCAAAAAAAGATTATTAGATTTTCTGGAATTACTGAACAGATGCTGCAACTATCGGGGTATCATCAACAGGTTCAGCAGGACCATCTGATGGACTCTTTTTATCTGCTGGAATCACTCCACTGTTTCGAAGTTCAATCTGCAAATCTGCTCCAGGCTTAAATGGAATCGACTGAACCCAGGTTCCTGTTTGTGGATCCTTCACTTCAGCAACATACTGGTTTCCACAGGCAGCATCATACAGAAGGAACGTTATCAGACTTCCTGTTTCAATCTCTCCCTGTACAGTGAGTTTTCTTCCGTCACCAAATTTACCATCATTACCGACAGATACAGGGTTTCCATCAATGCCAATTCTTACATTTTTACCTTCAGCGGTAACCATGGATCCGGGTGTGATTGGTTTTCCATCAATCATTACCGTCCCGGTAAAGGTCATTGGGACAACCGGAATTGGAGGTGTACCTCCTTCAATCCGGATATCAAGTCTGGTAAGACCTCCTTCAATGTATGGGTATGAATTTGCCCATTCTCCACCTGCATCAACGTCCCTGACTTCAGCCATGACTGGTTCTCCGGAACCTACAGGAATTACCCAGAAGGTAAGATCCTGTCCGGCTTTCAGGTCTCCCTGTGCTACAAGTTTATTCAGCTCATTAAATCCGTAAACTCCAGGTGAAGTAACAGCAAGCGGGTTACCCCGGTGACCTTCAACCACATTCTCACCCTTGACCATTATCATGGTCCCTACCGGCATTGCCATTCCATTGGAAGTTACTTCTCCATAGAATTCATGCGGAAGGACCGGCATTGGTGGAATTGGTGCTTCACCATACCGAAGGTCGAGACGGGTCTTGGCACCTGCTCTGAAAGCGAATGACTTCTGCCATTCATTTCCGCCATAGACATCAAAGCAATCAGCCTGGACAAAGTCCTTCATACCCGGACCCTTGACCCAGAAGGTAATCAGTTCACCATTCTTGATTTTGCCTTTTACCACCAGTGGATCTGGTGTACCATAACAACCTTCTATCGAAGTAGTGACCGGGTTTCCAAAGATTCCGGTGTCAATGCCACTTCCCCGTGCTTCTACAATGGTTCCGATAAAGCCTGGACTTCCGTCAATGGTAATATCACCAAAGAACTCGGCTGGTTCAAGTGGTGCCTCGGTTGCCTTAATCAGGTTATCCTTACAGATTGCTGCTGAACCAAACTCGTTCGATGCTTCAAGACAGACGGTGTAAGATCCCGGAGTTGTGTACCGGTGAACCGGGTTCTGTTCTGATGAAGAGGTTCCATCACCAAAGTCCCATCTCCATGCTGTCGGATTATCAGTACTCAGATCAGTAAACTGAACATCCAGTGGAACATAGCCGGTCGTCGGAGAGGCAACAAAGTCTGGTACCGGTGGCTTTCCTGCTGGAAGAACGGTGATATAATTATACCTGATTTCACTGGATCTGTCTTCTCCACGGGTAACCGTCAGGAATACAGTGTAGGTCCCTGCTTTCTGGTATACATGCACAGGGTTTCTTTCAGATGACGTTCCTTCATCACCAAAGTTCCACATCCATGTTTCCGGATTTCCTGCAGAAAGATCAGTAAACTGGACAGTTAATGGTTCTTTTCCGGATGTCGGTTCACCCATGAATGACGCTTTTAATGGTACCGGCTTTTCAAAGACCCGTATATACTTCTCACGGATCTCAGTAGACATACCAAAGGCATTGACTGCCGTCAGAGTAACCGTGTATTCACCAGGTGAATTGTAGGTATGCTCAGGGTGCTGCTGTGTTGAAGTGCCACCATCACCAAACTCCCACTGCCAGGAAGTCGGACTTCCTGTTGAAAGATCAGTAAAGCTGACTGATAGTGGTGCAGTACCTGATGTTGGATTTCCACGGAACTGTGCATCCGGTGGATAACCTGCCGGAGTAACCGTGATGTATTCATTTGCAATCTTGGTATCTGCTCCACCTTCATTGCTGACAGTCAGTTCAACGGTGTAGATACCTTCTGCGGTATACGTATGAACCGGATTTCTCTCTTCAGAGGTTGTGTTGTCACCAAATTTCCAGTACCATTGTTTTGGGTTATTCTTTGAAAGATCCAAAAATGTTACCGTCAGTGGTACTTTTCCTTCCCGGGGTGCTCCGTTAAAGTCAGCAATTGGTGGGAGGATGGGCGCTGTTACGACAATATAATTCTGTTCAACAAGGGTATCTGAACCTGCAGAATTTGTCACCGTAAGAGAAACCGTGTAACTACCGGCTGATTCATATACATGAACCGGATTCTTCTCGGATGAATTCTTGTTATCTCCAAAGTTCCATTCCCAACTGGTCGGGTTATTCTCTGATAGGTCAGTAAAGGTAACCATAAGTGGTACTGTGCCACTTCTTGGCTCACCAACAAACTTTGCGACCGGTGTAATTACTGATGGCTGTGCATGGATGAATTCTGGTTTTGTTATCTCATCTGATCCTGCACTGTTGCTACAGTTCAGGGTGACCGGATAAGTTCCAGGTACCGTGTATGTATGAACCGGGTTTTGTTCAACTGATGTTACATTATCACCAAACTTCCAGGACCATGCTGTTGGATTATTCTGTGATGCATCAGTAAACGTAACGGTCAGCGGAACCATACCGGAAGTCGGGTTTCCATTAAAGTCTGCTACCGGTGGAATAACCGATGGTTGTGCATGAATAAACTCTGGTTTCTCCTTGGATGAAGTTCCTGCCCGGTTACTGACTGTCAGGTTAACCGTGTAGACACCTACTTCAGTGTATGTATGAACAGGATTCTGTTCGGCTGACGTGCCACCGTCTCCAAATATCCATGACCAGGTTTCCGGTTCATTGGTTGAAAGATCAGTAAACGTAACGGTCAGCGGTACCATACCGGAAGTCGGATTTCCATTAAAGTCTGCTACCGGCGGTTTGATTGGCTCGTAAACGGTAATATAGTCCTTTTTGGTAACAGACTGACTGGACACGATATTCTTTGCAGTCAGAGTAACTGAATATACGCCGGGGTTCTGATAGACATAGAGCGGGTTCTTTTCAGTAGAGGTTCCACCATCACCAAATTCCCAGGACCAGGATGTCGGGATACCCAGTGATTTATCAGTGAACTGAACGGTAAGCGGTGCATCGCCTTCAGTCGGAACTCCGATGAAATCAGGCAATGGAATAATGTCATGCTCTGAAAGGGACACAATGAATGCATCACGGTCACCGTCACCATAGTTCTGTTGATATGGCCAGACCTTCGGGAAGTTCTTTGACTGAGTGTAACCTGTCAGATAAGCTTCTCCTTCTGACATCACATCAATGGCACGACCTTCATCAATGTTCCCACCACCAAGGTATGTTACATAGCCGATCTCCGAGATGTCAGCAGAAAACTTTGCAATCATCACATCAGAACTGCCACCCGGCTTGCTCTGGTAGGCCATGGTAACCGGCAGGTCGGTGGAATCGGTCGTCCCGACAACGTAGATATTACCCTGTCCATCACGGGCAGCACCACTTATTGAATCAATAAGTGAACCACCAAAGAATGATGACTGGGTAAGTGCTGAACCATCGGCATTCAAAGTAGTGATAAAACCATCCTGAAGTCCCTTAAGTTCACCCTGAATTGGATTTACCGTTGGAAGGTCCTTTGATTTTGTTGTACCTACAACAGTCAGGCTTCCGTCAGGGAGGGAAATAACATCACGGGCATCATCTGTTCCTGATCCACCAAAGTAGGTGGAATACATTGCCGGATATTTCCCTTCCGGATCAAACTTTGTAATAAAGGCATCAAAACCACCACGAAGTTTATCCTGGTATGGCTTGATAGTCAGGAAATTCGGGGATTCAGTCTGTCCCACAATACAGGCATATCCATTCGTATCAACTGAAACTGCTGAACCTGCATCATATGCAGATCCTCCAATAAAGTTGGAATAAACGATTGAATTTCCTGTTGAGGTGAACTTGGTGATGAATGCATCAGGAAGACCGCCATATGGTGAAAGCTGGTACCGGTTCACTACCGGGAAGTTCCACGAAGCAGTCTGTCCGGTGACAAAAACATTATGGTCTTTATCAATATCGACATCAAAACCAAAGTCATCGTGTACTCCACCGAAATATGTTGAGAAGACAAGGTCATTTCCGGTAGGATCCAGTTTTGCAACAAAGGCATCATATGACCCTGCATTTTCGCTCCGGTAAGCATTTTTTACCGGGAAATTTGGCGAGTTTGTTCCACCGGTGATGTAGGCATTTCCTTCATCATCAATGACAAGACCGGTCCCTTCATCAGTTCCTGTTCCACCGATGTAGGTAATATATACAAGTTCAGTTCCATCCGGATTGACTTTTACAACAAATGCATCCTTTTCTCCGCCACCAAAGTATGGCTGAATACTTCCGGGTGCAGGACCTCCGGCTCCTTCAGTTGAAATGTTACCAGTACTGAGAGCTTCAACTGCAGGAGGATTATGATTTGAGATCGGGTCCTTGTCGTATTTTTCAAAATACTTCAGATGATCTGACCAGGAAGTTCCAATGAAGTACGCATACCCATTCTCATCTACCTTTATAGAATTGCCCTGGTCCCGGCCGTCACCTCCAAAATAGAGAGAGTACCGAAGAACCGGATCAATTACCAACGGAAGAGAGGGATCAAATTCACCTAAATCAAAGGTAACCGTCGTATTCTCACCAAGCACATAAGAACAGGCAACATCAGTTCTGTTCCCGTCAATCTCCTGGTACGCAACCGGTGCTTCATCAATTATCTGCCTTGACGGCGTCTCAATAACCAGATCTCCGGTTGTTTCATTCAGACTGATTCCAGTATGTCCCTGGTAAACCAGCATGATCTGTGACGGATCTGCTCCGGCATCGAGGAAAAACTCACTCTTCAGAAGTCCTTCCGTTCCTGACACCGTATAGTCAATTCCTTCATAGACATCCTCATACATGACACCGGACGTAAGCTGTGCTCCGGTCACCCATGCAGAAGGATCAGTTCCATGATAGAAGTTGGCTGTTCCGTTAAGCGGATTCAGACCTATGATCTTCTTTTCCGGGTTAGACCCGTTTAAAAGCATGAACACAGAACTGTTTCCCGGGTTCTGATTAAATTCCATTCCATTCTCAAAGACCGTAATTACCTGGTCTGTGGAACGGGTCTGGTACGATACATCATCTTCAAACTGCCCATTGTTCTGAATAAAAACAAGGGGCATTGAAGCCAGATTTGCTTGCAGAGCCTTCGTATCCTCGTCCGCAATCTCATCTGCAAATACAAGAGTACCTGAGAATAAGAATATGGCCAGAATGAGGCACCACACAGTCTTCGCATTCCCCATCATACAAATTACCCGCGGTCGAAATTATCTATACGGATCTATAAATCACAAACGATTAAAAACATATCGAAAGATCTGGTCATTCGGAGAAAAATTCAGTTTGGCTATTTGAGAACCACGCTGGATGTAGGATGATATTTTATTTATGAACAAAATTCGGATTTTAAAACTTTCAGGAGAAATTCTACCTTTTTTTCAAAATCACCGCGAAATTTACCCCATAATAATTGTACTCGGATTTATTCAACCTTATTTTTCAAAATTTTCATTCAAAATATTAGCGCAAAAATGTTACAGCGGCGCAGATCTAACCAATGCATCTATCAATCAGCACCACCAAACAAAACGGCATACGTGACAAATAATAATCTCAACATCCATCAATCCCAATCATCAGACATGCTCCCGGTTTATGTGCCCGTCTTTGCATTTGAATTGGATACGATTGACTTTATTTATGATTCAGGAGCGACTTCCTCCTTTATCACCCCTTCCGGTCTGAAATTTACTCATTTCTGGATGGTCGGAGCCCTTACTTCCTGTAGTTCATCAAAAAAAGGGACGATAATCAGAATTGCCGATCCTACCGGAGTTATCACTCTGCATATGAAGTATCAGTCAAACGGAATGAATGTAGATCCTTCAGATTTAGATCCTCCTCTTTTTCTTTCAATTACCGGATATGGAGAAAAAAATCCTGATCAAAACGAAAAATTGATCAGGTGGACAATTGAGACCTCGCGAATCGTAACCAGGCAGGAACGTGATTTGTGGATTCTCTCTGCAGCAGACACACTTACTAAACGGCTTCAGGAGACAAATACTGCAATCCAGACAGGAAACGGGACCAAATCAATACAATCAGCCCTTTCCCATTATCACGTCCGGCAGGAATATCTGAAAAAAATCGCCGAACTTACGAAAAAGGCCCTTGAAGTGATCAAAGAGCCTGGGCCCGCGGTAGAACCAGCCGAACTGATTTTATCAATCATTAAGGAATATTCCGGACCAAAAGGGATCAATACTGATGATATTTACCGGTACACCAGGAAGGCCGGACTTTCTGATGAACAGGTCAAAGAAACAATCCATTCACTGGTTGCCGAGGATGAAGTATATCAGCCCTCACCAGGATATATTAAACTTCTCTGAATTTGAATGAACATTGATTTTTTTCCTTCAGGGCCGGCTGTGCAGATAGAGGAAGAAAAACGCATTCTTTTCATTGCAGATATCCATATGGGGATTGAATATGAACTCCAAAAGCATGGGTTTTTTATCCGGACCAGAGGACAGGACCGGATTACCCGCATTTGTGATCTGGTAAAAGAAGCAGATCCTGATATTCTGGTTATCCTTGGTGATGTAAAACACCGGATCCCGGGAACCTCATACCAGGAATTTTATGAACTGGGGAACCTTTTTTCAGCTCTTCGGAAGATAATTCCATTTTATGTCACTCCAGGAAACCATGATCCGGGTATAGAAGAATTTTTAAAACCGGAAGAAATGAGAAAGAAAGAAGGATCAATCATCGATCAGGTAGGAATTCTCCATGGTCATACTATACCGGATGAAGAGCTTCAGGGAAAACTCATTCTCTGTGGACATCATCACCCGACAGTTACACTTCGGGACCAGGTAGGAGTTGCTCTTCGTTCCCCCTGTTTCATTCTCGGGGAGGTTGATTCTCATATCTTTCCAGAAGAAATGGATAGTGAAACAACAACACTCCTGATGATTCCGTCATGTAACGAAATGACCGGGTATGGAATTGAGAAAACATTTCATTCCCCGTTTTCTCCGCTCTCACGGTCACTCATTATTGAAACCGCCGAAGTTCTGCTCCCTGACGGAACGTACGCCGGAAGTCTTCACTCTCATCTCCACTATGACGAAACAGCAACAACTTGACAGTAGAATTATTGATGTTATCCGGGACCGGGGATTTTCAGAACTCTCATTAGTTCAGGAACAGGCAATCCCGAAGATCCTGAATGGGGATCATCTCCTTCTCATTGCTCCGACTGGAACAGGAAAAACTGAGAGTGCCATGATCCCGGTCTTAAGCGGGATGCTTAAAGGAACCGGAAGCGGGTTTACCACACTATATATTACGCCACTTCGCGCCTTAAACAGAGATATTCTCCGTCGTATGGAATGGTGGTGCCAGAATCTGGGTCTTACCAGCGGCGTCAGACATGGCGATACATCACAGGCTGAACGAAGAAAACAGGTGCTCCACCCACCAGATCTCCTTATTACGACCCCGGAAACAGTGCAGGCACTTTTCATGGGGAAAAGGCTCAGGGAACATCTCCGGGGTATCAGATATGTCATTGTTGATGAAATCCATGACCTGGCAGGAACAAAACGGGGAACTCAGCTGGTCATTGCTCTTGAAAGATTATGCAGATATGCAGGAGAATTTCAGCGGATAGGTCTTTCTGCAACCGTTGGAAATCCCAAAGAGGTTTCAGAATTTCTCACTGGTGAGAGACCCTGCTCTATTGTTGAAGTTCCGGTTGCAAAAACTTTGGACATTCATGTAGAGATTACTGGAGAACGTTTCGAAAGCCAGGTATCAGCAATTCGTAAGCATATAAAAAAGGACAATTCAACCCTGATATTTGTAAATACCAGATCTACCGCTGAATCTCTCGGCCATGCCCTGATTAAAGATGGGAACGTGGATGTTCACCATGGTTCTCTCTCGCGGGATATCCGGATAGAAGCGGAAGACCGGTTTAAACAAGGTGATATTAAAACACTTATTTGCACTTCCTCGATGGAACTGGGAATAGATATTGGTCATGTCGAACATGTCATCCAGTTTGGATCCCCCAGGGAAGTCAGCAGACTGGTGCAGAGAGTCGGGCGGGCCGGGCACCAAATAGGAAAAGTATCCATCGGAACCATAATCACCAGTGGGTTTGATGACCTGTGTGAATCACTGGTAATTGCGGGGCGGGCACGGCAGGGGGCCGTAGAAAATGTTATTCCATCGTACCAGGCCGGAGATGTTATTGGAAACCAGATAGCAGCAATTGCAGTAGAATATGGGGAAATTTCTATTGATGATATTTTTTCCATCATATCCCATTCATCCATCGGGATAAAAGAACAAGACACACTTGAAAGAATCATCTCCCAACTGACTGAACACTATCTTATCCGCCGGGATGGAAACAAGATAATTACTACCAGCCGGGCAAGAAGATACCTTTCCGGAAATCTTTCGATGATTCCGGATGAACGAAAATTTCCGGTTTACGATATTGTCACCCGGAGAACCGTGGGTACCCTAGATGAGTCTTTTATCATCACCTCCCTTCATACCGGTGCCGTATTTATCGCCCGAGGTCAGCTCTGGCGGGTTCTTGACCTTGAAGAAGGAAAAGTAACTGTCGAACCTGCCAGGAATACCGAGGGAGAATTGCCATCCTGGGAAGGTGAGCAGATCCCGGTCCCATTCGAGATTGCACAGGAAGTTGGAAGACTTCGCCGGACCAGAACATTTAAAGATTATACGACAGACAAAGCAGCAATTGCATTTGCAAACGGTTTTCTGGACCTGGTATGTAAAAACCACGGCATAATCCCGACAGACCATCTCATAACCCTGGAACCATCAGATGAAGGAGTTGTCCTGAACAATTGTGCAGGGCACCAGACAAACGAAGCTCTCGGGAGAGTGATATCAATTCTTCTTTCTGCAAGATTTGGAACAACCATCGGCCTTGAACTTGATGCATACCGCATTCTTTTCCGGGTCCCCCGGGAGATCTCTGTGAGAGATGTAAGAGAAACATTGCTTGGACTGCAGCCTGAACACATCAGAGGAATTCTTGAACTTGCACTAAAACGAACATCTCTCTTTCGATGGAAACTGGTCCAGATTGCAAAAAAATTTGGAGCAATAGACCCTGATGCAGATTACGAGCGGCTTAGTCTGCATCGCCTCTCTGACCTCCTTGCCCATCCCCAGATTCAGGAAGAGACATACCGGGAATTATTCAGCAGATACATGGATGTTTCACATGCAATTGAGATTATCAGGGCAATTAAAAATGATGAAACTGAAGTAACAATCGCCCCGGTCAGTATGATCGGAGCTGCTGCTCTTTTTTCCTCATCACGGGATCAGATCCCACCGCCAACAGCAGACCAGGCAGTGATATCTGCATTGAAACACCGGCTTGACAAACAGGAAGTACTTCTTGTGTGTATGAACTGCAGAAAATGGAAGACTAAAACGGTTGTTTCAAGAGTGCCTGACCAACCGGTCTGTGGAAATTGTGGAGCACGACTCATTGCAGCACTAAAACCCTACGAAACAGAACTATACTCAGCAGCGAATAAAAAAACAAAGAATCCGGAAGAAAAAGCCCTAGAGCAGAAGCTTTTCCGGAATGCAAACATGGTCCTTTCCAGTGGAAAAAAAGCCATACTTATCCTTTCTGCAAAAGGCGTAGGTCCGGAGACTGCATCCCGTATTCTTGCCACATATACAGACGGAGATGCACTGATGCGGGAAATTTTAAAAGCAGAACGAAATTTTGTAAAAACACACCGGTTCTGGCAATAAAAAGTTACATGATGTTCCCGAGCTTCTGCTCGAGGAACGTTAATCCTTTTTTGATATCTTCCATATTCTTTCCACCGGTCAGAATGATTTTTCCGGAAGAAAACAGGAGTGCAACAATTTTCGGATCACTGATTCGGTACACAAGACCCGGGAATTGTTCAGGTTCATATTCAATATTCTCAAGATTTAAGGTCATCACGACTTTATTCAGGTTAATCTTGTTTCCGATATCATAAGAACAGACAATGTTTGTAACCGCAACCCGTGGTTCCTCAAAACAGGTAATTCCTGCAGCTCTCATTTTTTCAATGATGAGGACCAGGCCTTTTTCCAGTGAATCAGTATCCCTGATACCGGTAAGTACCACTTTTCCGGATGAAAAAATAAGTGAAGCAATTTTCGGGTTTTCAATCCTGTATACTGCTCCCGGAAAACGTTTGGTATTTAGTTCACAGCCATCGATATTTTTTGAAATAATCTCAAGATCTATTGAGTCTGCGATAGCCCCAGACGCTACAATATTTTCAATCTTCAGGCTATCGTATCGTTTATCTTCCATTCCAGTTATCATGGGGTGTTCCATACCATAATACTAATGGTGAATTCGGGTAAATTGACGATTATTCTGAAATGCCAGTAATATTTTGAAAAACTATCCGGTCTCGATTATATTAACTCCAATCATCACCTTTCAATGGTATATTAAAGCAGAAGGCGCAACCTTTTGTAACCATGAAATATGAGATCCCGCATCAGATGACATCTTATGAAGAATTCACCGAGTCATTCAAGATTGATGTGCCTGAATTTTTTAATTTCGGATTTGATGTCATTGACAAATGGTCAGAAACTGACAGAAATAAACTCGCGATGATATGGGTCAGTCAGACTGGAGAAGAAAAGAAATATACCTTCCGTGACCTCCGGAATCTCTCAGTTGAAGCAGCAAACATCCTCCTGAAGTATGGCGTAAAAAAAGGAGACCGCGTGATGCTGATGCTTCATCGCATTCCTGAATGGTGGATATTTGTAATCGCATTAATCAAACTCGGAGCAATATTCTGTCCTGCGCCAACAATGCTTACCCCAAAAGATCTACAATACCGGGTGAATGCGGGAAAATTTAGTTTTATCATCACCGATACTGAAAATGCAGAAAAAGTTGAGAAAATCTGCAGGTTCTGTCCTTCTATCAAACACCGGATGCTTGTTGATGGTCAGCTCCCGAACTGGATAAGTTTCCAGTACGAACTCTTTTACCCGGCTCCGGTTTCACGGTCTGCGATTAGTATGCCGGTTTCTATGAAGACACATGCAACAGATCCGATGCTCATATACTTTACTTCAGGAACAACCGGTGAACCAAAAATGGTTCTCCATGACCACGGACACCCTCTGGGTCATATCGTAACGGCCCGTCTCTGGCAGGACCTTAATAGTAATGATCTGCACTTTACCTCTTCTGACACCGGATGGGCAAAATGCGGATGGGGAAAAATCTTCGGACAATGGATCGTTGGCGCCTGTATATTTATTTACGATGCCAGAGGAAAATTCAAAGCAACCGAACTCCTTCCACTGATTGAAAAATATGAGATTAACACCTTCTGCTGTCCGCCGACTGTGTACCGGATGCTTATCATCGCTGACCTTGCAAAATATGATCTTCGTTCTCTCAGACACTGTATTTCTGCCGGAGAACCATTAAACCCTGAAGTTATCAGAATATGGAAAGAAGAAACAGGCCTTCCGATTTATGAAGGATATGGACAGAGTGAGACATGTTGTTGTATTGCGACGTTTCCCTGTATGAAACACAAACCTGGTTCGATGGGAAAACCTTCACCCGGATGGAAGATTGAACTTCACGATGAGGAAGGAAAACCAGTACCCCAGGGGACGGAAGGAAGAATTGCAATTAGTTTAAACCCCCGCCCGGTAGGACTGGTAGTAGAATACCTGGACAATCCTGAAGCAAATGCAGAGGTTTTCAAAGATGGTTTTTATTACACCGGAGATAAAGCCTACATGGATGAAGAAGGGTATTTCTGGTTTGTTGGCCGTGACGATGATGTCATAAAAAGTTCAGGATATCGGATTGGGCCATTTGAAGTTGAAAGCGCTCTCCAGGAACATCCGGCAGTGCAGGAATCTGCGGTTGTTGGATCACCAGACCCCATCAGAGGCCTCATAATTAAGGCTTTTGTTATTCTGAAATCAGGGTATGAACCATCAGAACAGCTAATTCGTGATATCCAAAAGCACGTAAAGAAAGTAACTGCTCCCTATAAATATCCGCGGATTATTGAATTTGTCGATGAATTACCAAAGACCCTTTCAGGAAAAATAAAACGTGCCGAACTTCGTGAACGTGAATTGCGAAAATATAAGGAATCATAATTTTTTTAAGAGGATTCCAAATCCTTAATATTGAAGAAGTTCAATATGTAAAAGCACGATTGCATCTGATTCTTAATCAGATGAATCACGAGAGTATATTTTCATACTAAAATGCGAGGATCGCCGAGCTAGGTCAAAGGCGTTAGGTTCAGGGCCTAATCCCGTAGGGGTTCGCCGGTTCAAATCCGGCTTCTCGCACTCTTTTGTTTTAACAGGCAGGATAATTGAATCTGTTTATATTCTGATAAACTACATATGACTATCTCTTAAAACTATACTTTTACACATAGGTAAAAACGTCATAATCCCACTATAGGTATAATTAATTACTGCCATTAACCGGATCACAGGTGATTTCTTGAATCATGATATTTCATTGAAAAAAAAGATATTTTCTATAGTTGATACCGGAAATGAGCAGGGATTACTAAGTAAGTTTTTTGACTGGTTTATTATTACCCTCATCATCCTCAACCTGTTTGTAATTTTTATTGAAACTTACGTCTCAATCTATGTCCAATATAAAGCGATATTAGATACTTTTGAATACTTCACAATTCTTGTTTTCACCATCGAATACATCCTCAGATTATGGACATGTACCTGCTATCCTGAATACAGACACCCTATTACCGGAAGAATGGCATATGCCTGTACTTTGAATATGCTCATTGACCTGCTGGCAATATTCCCATTTTATCTGGCAATCCTCTTACCTCTTGATCCAAGGATTGTAAAATTCCTCAGGTTATTCCGGTTATTCCGAATTTTTAAACTGTTCCGGTATTATGGATCAACAGATGTCATCTGGAACGTGTTCAGGAAAAACAAGGAGTATTTATTCACTGTTCTGACCGTTCTTACCATTTTTCTTATTTTTGTTTCATATGCAACCTATATCATCGAATCAGATGTACAGCCGGAAAAATTCCATGATATTGACAATGCAATCTGGTGGGCAGTAGTTACCCTGACTACGGTGGGTTACGGGGATGTTCTGCCGGTTACAGACCTCGGGAAATTTCTAACTATCATCTGCCTTCTTATTGGAATCGGAATCATTGCATTACCAACCGGTATCATTGCTTCCGGATTTCTTGAGGAGATAAAATTAAAAAAAGAAAGTAAAAATGAATCAAACCATCTTTCTATCGTGGACGAACTTATTAAATTACAAAAATTACGAGACGAGGGAAATATTACAGAAGAAGAATATGAATTTATCAAGAAGAAAATTATTCAATGACCGGGTCTCATAAAAATAATTTGTCGAGACCGTTTCCGGTTTAAAAATGTGTTTACTTCATATATCAATTGAAACAATACTCATTTACAAGAATATTCTCAAATAAAGATTCTTAATCGCATAGAAAATTCCATCAGATCTTTCGATTATTATGACAAAAATCGACGATTACCTAAAACCTTTGCATCAGGGAGTATGGGAGATTGCAATACCAAAAGAAAATGTGACAGAATTGCCCGGTGAAGAATGGGTAAAATCCACCATTAATGTTCCTTCACCAGGAACTATTGCCAGTTACCGGAATGGTCAATATCATGTCCATGAGACTAAAACAGAGTGGCGAATTCATCTTGACCGTTATGATCCAAAGAAACACCCGTTTCTTCATCTTATCGATGATGCCCCCCTGTTCCTCATGATTTCAGAAACAATAATCACACTCTTTTCTGAAGCCAGGGGAAGATCAACCCATACCCAGGATATAATAAAAAACCAGGAAACATTTATCAGAAACGGCACCCTTTTTGGATTATTTCTCATTCTCCTTGGATTAACCTTCGTCTTATCTCCGGAGAAAATGTACGTTAGCCTTTTCGAGGAAATTATTCCATTTTTTGTCATTCTGGTAGGTATTATTGCAATTGTGAAAGGAATTGATTGGAGATCACGAGTTGTGAATCAGAAAAAAGAGATAATTTACGGTGGATTTACTATTTTTCTCGGATGTATTCTCGGATACATTCCCCTCATTTTCTGGAGCCTGCTCCTGATTTCTATTCTTGGTGCCTGGATGTTTTTTAGTGCAGCTCTTCTTTTTAACCGGATAAGGAAAGGAAAATCTGCTGTACCCGAAGGTTTTTACAGTAGATTAGCAATTGCCATCATCTCTTTGATTCTCTTTATCACAATTTTTTATGCTCCTGCAATTATTCTTGAATTATTATTCATAATTTTGGGAATCATCATTATGCTGGCTGGATGTGTCCTTATCACAACCACGGTTAAATTAAAGAACCGTTCAGACCCTTATTGAAAATCTAAAACCCGGAATACTATTTTTATTTTATAAAAATCAGGTACTAGGTCAGACCCTTCTTTGATAGTGGTACTGATTATTTTCAGATTATTTCATATACTTTTAAGTCTCGAAAGATGAGAATAACTTCTGTTCCAAGAACCGGGAAATAAACGCAATTCTATTTCGGTTTCACTTTCACCCTGTTTGGATAATCTTTACATACCTTTTGTGAAAGATGCGTAGTTGATGACCGGGCGATATGATTTACTTCAGAAAATTAACCAGAATACGTTCTCAGTTTATATCGCTCCAGGACGGGATCTTCAGATTGCACTAATATCAGGCCCAGTACAGACAACTCATGGCCCAATCTCATACCTTTCATTCAGATATACAGACCCACTCCTTACACTCCCGGTAAATCTTAAACACCGTATCCATTACAGAAATGTTGAGGGAATCTCCGGTCTTATCGGTGCCATGAAAAAAGATGAATCACATCTGCTCTTCATCCAGTACTCTCATGAACACCTGGAAGAATACGAGAGTAGTATCCCTGCCCTTGCCGAGGAATGCAAAACCCATGCACGATACATTGCACCGGTTGTTCTGCTATCGGTCCGGCATGACAACATCATCGAAGCTCTTGGAACACTGTCTGACCGGTACATCATTCTCTCAGATAAAATCAGGAAGTCAGTTGGAGGAAGAAATCACAAAATACAGAAAACACTCAATGAATCCCCCTGCTCTGTAAGAACCTCTCCTTCGTCAGGAGACACAAAACAATACGGACAACAGCACCTGATTTTTAAATAAATAATCAATCAGGATTAATTTCATCGAGCAGAACACCATCATACGGGCAGTATCGTTCATTCCCTTTTGTCTCAAAACCGCAGATAGGACATTTCCGGATTTTTTGTTTCTGTCCCAGGAATGGTATTAACGGAATGAAGAGAAACAGAAAGAAGAAAGGAAATCCCAGAGTCCAGAGAAGAACACTGAGGCCGAGTGATCCAAAAAAGAGGACGAACGAAAGGATCAGACGGTTCGTAAGAAAGCCTCCCGGACTGCCCATGCTGGCATCGCATCAGAATATGATCCCATCTCACGATTCAGATCAATGGCATCAAACCAGGTTGAAAGGAGCCGGGAACCAATTCCGGCAGTTATTATCCGGTTACAATGATACGTATCCATGATCCTCTGAACTGCATGTATTAGTACCTGTTTTTCTTCATTCACAAACGATTCTGCTATCGCAAGAACCTGCTCTTCACCGACTTCTTCAATATCTGCACAGATCATCCGGGCCATTCGTCGCATTGAATGTTCCCTTGATGGACTGCAGGAGTCCGGAGTTGCCGTTGAATATTCTTCTTGAGTAATAATTCCTGTAAGCACGTGAGCATCACCAGAGCATGCAAAATATTCCGTGCTGATTCCGGTTTCCTGCCCTTTAATCGAAACCGTTCGGAGAAGAGAAGAAACAGGGGTTCTCAGTAACCCATAATAAAGGAGTAACCCGGCCTTCAGACGAGTATAATCTGTCTGCCCTTTCAGGATATCCCAGGCATTGAGCGGGATAATATCCGTAGTTGTGCTCCCCATATCAATCAGGAGTGCATTCGGGTATCTCTCCTTAAGGACATCTGCCATAACCAGCCAGTTTGCAGCAGCAAGTTCAGGGACAGCATCCTGATGAAAGCATCCGTCTGTCCCGTAAAACCATGCACCCGGAAAAACATCTTTGACAGCACTCACGATAAATTCAATTCCTTCCTGCTTGGAGGAGAAACAATCGGCAAGTTCCCCACTCATCACCACCGCTGCATTATCCGCAAACGAATATTCTGATAATATCTCCCGGATTGGAGTCTCTTTCCAAAGTGGGCAGTAGTGAATGTGCGTCCCAGATCCATCAAAGACCTTCAGATTAGCCCCACCGATATCAACACCGATCATACGTAACTTTCCCATCTGCTGTAAATCTGGCATGACCATTCAGATGGACAGATGCAGGAGCTTTACCATACGAAGCATCAAGAATTAGCTGCCCTATCTCTTCTTCCATACAGGCGGCAATTCCGACAATACTGGTTGTCGGTCGTGGGTTAACATCAACAATAACGATCCTTCCGGGTGTTACCACCAAATCAATCCCAACATACCCCTGACATCCAAGTACTGTGACTGCCTTTGAGGCAAGTTCGAACATCTCCTCTTTTCTCGGATGCAGGAACGGGGTTTCACCCCCATGATAACTGACCGTTCCATCCGGACCAAATCTGATATCCTGACGATTTAACGCAAGAAATAATGGAGCAGAACCGGTATAATAAAGGCAGGTTTCTCCTACAACACGGGATCCGATAAGGCTTATGGAAAAGTGCTCACCTTCGATATACTCCTGACCAAACTCTCCGTCTTCCAAAGGCCCGTCTGTTATCCTGACTCCAACCGCTCCACAACCGGATATCTGTTTCACTATTCTTTTTCCGGATTCTACTTCGCCAGGCACATCGATACCATGAGACCGTAATATCTGTCCGGTTCTCTTTTTATTTGCACAAACTGCAATAGAGAATGAATTACATCCGATGCTGCGTGTGACATCTTCTAGCTTCTTTGTATATCCTGCAAGCAGATGATCAGGAGCAATGACAAGACCTTCGTCACAAATCTTTCCAAGTCGGGTGATCTCTTCAGCAAAATTTTTTCCTTCTTCAGGTGTATAAACCGTATAACCGATTTTTGTAAAACTCCTTGTCAGAACATCAAGCATGGCGCGACCTTCAGGTGCAAGGGCAGGGTCATGACTGACAGTATATTCAGCGAGCAGAATATTCATCGCTACTTGTTTGCCTGAATAGAATAAAAAAATCTGTCTTTCGGGTTACAACAGGTTTACAATATTTGGAAAGAGTTCTTGTTTTCCTCATCCATTTATGAATGTGAAGAGCGAATGATCCGGATACATGATATCAGGATTTCCTCCTGAAACCCAGGCCTCCCACTACCCTCACGAGACTCATAAACCCTGTATTCTTCTTACCAACGATGACGGAGTAAATTCCGAGGGTTTATGGGCAGCTTATGAAGCCCTTTCAGAACTTGGGGAAGTAATTGTCTGTGCCCCGGCAACCCAGCAGAGTGCAGTCGGACGATCCCTTTCAATCTTTGAGCCACTCAGGGTTAATACCGTTAAGAGAGGTCATGTTACCGCATATGCAGTTGGTGGTAAACCTACTGATTCGGTAATACTGGCACTTTTTGCATTGGGAGTGAAACCGGATATTGTCGTATCCGGGATTAATATCGGTGAAAATGTCTCATATGAAGCGATAACCACATCCGGTACCGTCGGAGCTGCACTTGAAGCAGCAAACCACGGGTATCCTTCCGTTGCATTCTCACTCCAGATAGAAGATCAGAAAGAAAAATTCGATGATGCACGACATCTGGCAGATAGATTTCTGGAATCAAAAGGGGTTGTAAAAGATATTATCTTACGGGTCCTCGAAAAAGGATTTCCCACATTCACTCATGTCATCAATGTAAATATTCCATCAGTGATAACCGGAGAATATGAGATACCCCATCTTGCCGAACACCTGTTTGTAACCGGTGTAGAAAAACGACTGGATCCAAGAGGAAAACCGTACTACTGGATAAACGGCCCCCTGATTACAGATGCACCGGAAGGAACTGATGTTCATTCTATTCATAAGGGAAATATCTCTATTACCCCGATTACCCTTGATTGTACGGCATACTCGGGTTCAGATGAATTGAAAAAACTTTTTTTATAAAATCATATACGTGAAAACCATGAGCAATATAGAATTATCACCACAGGAAAAAGCAAAACAGCGGGCAGGATTTAAAGCTGCAGAATATGTCAAAGATGGAATGACTATCGGCCTTGGAACCGGCTCTACAGTTGCATTCACCATGGCAAGGCTTAAAGAGAGGATACGTGATGAAAGTCTAACAATCCGGGGAGTTCCTACATCCATCCAGACCCTGATACGGGCAGGAGAACTCGGGATCCCGATCATAGGTCTTGAACAGGCAGAAAAAATCAATCTCACAATAGATGGAGCTGACCAGATAGATCCTCAGCTCAGGTTAATTAAGGGCCGGGGTGCTGCTCATGTTAGAGAACGAATACTTGCAGATATATCTGACCGACTTATCATCGTTGCTGATCCTACGAAATTGTGCACGGAACTCACCGGCCCGGTCCCAATAGAAATTATACCGTTTGCTCTCTCTCATGTACAAAACGTACTAATAAAAATGGGGGGTAATCCGGTTTTACGGGATGGGGTGAAAAAGGATGGTCCGGTCATATCAGACAACGGAAATATCATCCTGGATTACCACCCGGCACAAAAATATAATCCGATGGATCTGGAAACGGCAATCAACATGATACCTGGAGTAGTCTGTTGCGGGATATTTGCCGAATTTTCAGAAAAAACCACGGTAATTATTGGTGAAGAAGAAGGACCAAGAGTTATTTCATTATGAATTCATCCGGCAGGAACATAGAATAGTTCCGGTGATAAATCATCAAATCTTTTTAAAAAAAAAGGAGCCGTATCCTTGTGATATTACCACAACAAATCCCCCGGATAGCGGTATAATAAATTTTTAATTTTATAGTATTTAAAAATATAGAATTTTAAATATAAAATTTTGTGAATTATTCGATAATTATAAAAGTCCGAGTCCCTTGAGATCATCAACTATCTTAAGAACAGCTTTCTTTGCATCCTCCGGCTCTTTCCCTCCGGTGATGATGAGTTTTCCAGATCCAAATAACAGGACAACCACCTTGGGATCATCCAGCCGATAGACAAGACCCGGGAATTGTTCAGGCTCATATTCAATACGTTCAAGATTAAAACCGACTGCAATTTTATTCAGATTGATACCAGAACCAAGATCAGCTGAAGTGACAATATTTTGGACTTTATAAGTCAATTCGCTTGCAATTTCAATATTGAGATCCCGTAATAATCCGCCAAGAATTTCAAGTCCTTTATTCAGACTATCCATACTTTTTGCACCGGTGAGAACCACCTTTCCGGATCCAAACACAAGAGCTGCTATCTTCGGGTTTTGCATTCTGATTACAACACCCGGAAATCTCTTTTTATTATATTCTGCATCTTTTATACTAGATGCAATTTGAGGAAGGTCCAGGGATTCAGAGATCTTCGCTGAAGCCACGATATTTTCTATCCGGAGCGAAGTATCAGGAGTTGCAGACATGGATATAAATCTATTAAAACAGTATATAAAGAGTTGGATGATTATTCATCCAGAGTTGAGACATCACCGGGATCAATTCCCATTTCTTGTGCCTTTAAAACACGCCGCATAATTTTACCACTTCGTGTTTTAGGCAGATTGTCTACAAAATCAAGTTCTGCGGGGACAGATATCGGTCCAAGCATTATTCTGACGTGATATTTCAAATCATGAATGAGCTTTGGTGTGGGGCTTACTCCATTTCTCAGGATGACAAATGCCTTAATAATATTTCCTTTCAGAGGATCAGGTTTTCCAATAGCTGCTGCTTCGGCAACGGCACTATGAGATACCAAAGCACTCTCAATTTCTGCAGTTCCCACATTATGCCCTGCTACAATGATGATATCATCAGAACGGCCAAGCAGCATGATATACCCATCTTCATCCATCATGGCAATATCATTACTGCTATAGTATCCGTATTTACCAAAATTCCAGTACTGACGATACCTTTCATCATTCTGATATACGGTTTTCATCATAGATGGCCATGGCTCTTTGATAGCCAGGAACCCGTTTGTTCCAGGGGGAACCGGATCTCCCTCTTCATTAACAACTGTTGCAACTACCCCGGGTATTGGTTTTCCCGCAAATCCTGGTTTCATCGGAAGACCAACCATCGTTGTGATCATGTGCATACCGGTTTCAGTCTGCCACCAGGTGTCAAGAATCGGACAGTTTTTCTTCCCGATATGTTTGTAAAACCATTCAAATGCTTCAGGATTGAGTGGTTCACCAACGGACCCGAGAAGACGCAGAGAAGAAAGATCATATTTTTCAGACCATTCTTCACCCATCCGCATGAACATTCTGATTGCTGTAGGAGCCGTATAAAAAATTGTTACTCCGTACTCTTCGATAAGTTTCCACCAGATACCGGCATCCGGATAATCCGGAGTATATTCAGTCAGAAAGATAGTTCCTCCGACAAGCAGCGGCCCATAAATACCATACGTATGACCGGTGATCCAGCCAGGATCAGCAGTACACCAGTACACATCATTCTCACGGAGTGTCAGAACATATTTCGTCGTATAATATGCTCCGACCATATAGCCACCTGCGGTATGAACTATTCCTTTAGGTGCTCCGGTAGTTCCGGAGGTGTAAAGAATAAACAGAGGATCTTCTGAATTGACATGTTCAGGTTCACAGTTCCGGTCTGCCTGTGATATGAGTTCTTCATAATCCAGTTCAAAATCATCAAGGAGACCTACTTTTGGTTCCTGAGTCCTGAGGATGATGACTTTCTCAACCGTCGGGGCATGGATAAGAGCTTCTTCGACAATCGGTTTTAATGGAATACTTCCCCCACGCCTGACCGATGCATCAGCAGTGATAACAATTTTTGCTCCGGCTCCGGTGATACGTTCATTCAGAGCTTTTGCACCATACCCGGCAAACACCACCGTGTGAACTGCACCTATCCGTGCACAGGCAAGCATGGAAACGACCAGTTCAGGTATACCAGGAAGATAAATACAAACCCTGTCACCTTTCCGGACACCAAGAGATTTAAGGGCATTACCCATTCGCATGACGTCTTTGTACAGCTGGTAATAAGTCAGAATCCTCTCTTTTCCGTTCTCACCAGCCCAGAAAATTGCGACTTTATTTCTCCGGTCATTATTGACATGCCGCTCAAGACAATTATAGGTAATATTCAATTCTGCGTTGGTAAACCAGCTGGCATGTGGGTGATCCCATGTCCTGACCGTATCCCATTGCTTAAACCAGAGCAGATCTGACGCGATCCTGCGCCAGAAGGCATCAGGGTCTTTTTCAAACTCACGATATAATTCATCATAATCGCGAATAAGCGCCGAATTCTGGTAAGAGGGGTCAGGATAATAGACTTTCTGATCCGGTTTTAGAACTTCTTCAGCAGGGATAATAATTCACTCCAATTATCATTATTTATCATGGACAAATCCTTAAAGTCTTTATTATTTCCCATAATTGTTCATGATCAAATATTACAAATCATTTATATGTTTTAATGGATCAAATCGTAAGTGAAGAATTTGACGAACCTTCATACGTCATTTGTTGATGCCGGAGATCCCGGTGAGCACTCAGAGGTAAGATATGACAGAATGGATGCTTAGTGAATCTGAAGGATATGATCTGCTTTCAAAATACGGGATACCAACACCCAAGTACCGCATTGTAACCAGAGCCGAAGAAGCGGGATCTGCTGCTGAGGCAATCGGGTTTCCGGTTGTAATGAAGATTATTTCCCCGAACATCAGCCACAAGAGTGATGCTGGCGGTGTTATTGTCGGAGTAGGAACAAAAGAGGCAGCCCAGTCTTCATTTAACCAGATTATCTCCAATGCCCGGGCTTACGACCAGAATGCCCACATTGAAGGAGTCATTGTTGAAAACCAGGCAGCACCCGGACTGGAACTGATTATCGGTGGGAAGACCGACCCGACCTTTGGAAAAGTTATAACCTTTGGTATTGGTGGAACTCTTGTTGAACTGATGAAAGATGTAACACTTCGGATACTTCCGATTGATGAAGAAGAAATCCGAAAAATGGTTACTGAAATTAATTCATACCCACTCATCACCGGATACCGGGGATCCAAACCAAAAGACATTGAATGCCTGATTCAAATCATTAAAAATGTCTGCAAGATGTTTGAATCCCACACAAATCTCCGCGAATTTGACATCAATCCAATCAGGCTCTATGACTCCGGTGCCTGTGCAGTGGATGCCAGAGTAATTCTTGATGACAACATCCAGCTTCTGCATGTGGATGAACGTGATCCCGTTCCGGTTGAATATTTCAAACCGAAGTCTGTTGCCGTCATTGGTGCTTCAGATGAGAAGTCCAAGATGGGATATGCAGTAATGCACAACCTGCTTCATTTCCCAGGCAAGGTTTTCCCAATTAATAATAAACGAGATACCATCCAGGGGCTGAAGGCTTATCCAACTGTTCTTGAGATTCCTGAAGAAGAGATTGATCTTGCCGTCATTACCGTCCCTGCCCGTCATGTTCCGGGAGTCATGGAAGAATGCGGTAAGAAGGGCGTAAAAATTGCCGTGGTTATCACTGCCGGATTTAAGGAGATGAGTGATGAAGGCCGGTTATTGGAAGAAAGAATTGTTGAGATTGCCCACCGGTATGGTACCCGCATCGTAGGTCCGAACTGTCTGGGACTTATTATTCCGCCCATCGGTCTGGATACAACCTACGTGTCCCAGTCACCAAACCCCGGAAACATTGCATTCATCTCCCAGAGTGGCGCAATTGTCAACACGGTTGTAGACTGGTCTCTCACCAAGGATATCGGGTTTTCTATGGTTGTATCTGTAGGAAACCAGGGAGATCTGAACTTCTTTGACTATCTCCGTGCTGCAGCAGCAGATCCGGAGACAAAAGTCATCATCATGTACATTGAACAGATCAAGAACGGCAAAGCATTCATGGAAATAGTGAATGAAGTATCCCGCCATAAACCGGTTGTAGCATTGAAAGCCGGTTCATCTGCCCGTGGTCAGGCTGCAGCCGCGTCTCACACCGGTTCACTTTCTGGTTCATATGATGTCTATGTCGAGGCCTTTAGAAAATCCGGAGTTCTCCTAGTTCACACGCTCTCCGGAGCTTTCCTTGCAGCAGAGATGCTATCACACCCGAAGAGATATCCGAAAGGTCGCCGTGCAATTGTTGTTACTAATGCAGGAGGTTTTGCCGTCCTGTCATCTGATTACTCAGAACGGTACGGAATTAAGATCATTGACCTCCCCGATTACCTCGTAAAAGAGATGGACTCATTCCTGCCTGAGTTCTGGAACAGGGGAAACCCTGTAGATCTGCTTGGTGACGCAACCGAGGCACGGTTTGAAAAGACTTTTGAGGTGCTTGCAAAGAACGATGCACTCTGGGACATGTGCTTTATCATCGGGTTCCCAAATAACATCCTTTCATCCGAGCAGCTTGCAAACCAAATCCTGAAATTCTCAAAATCCACGGATAAAAGAATTGTTCCAACACTCCTTGGTGGAGCATCCATGGATAGAGGAAGACATATTCTCCATGCACACAGTATCCCAACCTTTGAAGAACTGGATATGATGTTCAGGGTTGTAGGAAGACTACTCTACCAGATCTACCGGGTAAAAGCTCAGGGTGTCTACTAAAAAGACTCCCAAAAAAATATTTTTTTTAAGAATATCCGGTCATTGCCGTAACATTTTGTGGCTTTTCCTGGGGAGCGTCAAGAGTTCTGAATTTCTGTTCATATTCTCCGACGGTCCGTTGCAGAACTGCTAGCAGGTTTTTTGCATGTGTCGGGCTGATACTGACGACTGCTTTTCCCTTAGCCTGGTTGATCCCCGGTATCTGGTGGAGAAAGAGAAATGTAAATTCATCCTCTTTATACGCAATCTGGATCATATTACTGTAGACAGGCTCTAATTGTGGCGGGATGGTTACCTGAATTTCGTTTGATGCCATCTCTCACCTATGTGACAGCCATTCCCATAAAATGACCGCATCTTTATCTGGCAAAAAAAATCATCCGGAAATTGCCATATCATCATTAATCCGGGCATTTCATTGTCCCAGGCAATATTATTTTTTAAAAAACACTGAATGGAAATCGTCGGAGAAATATTCCATTTGTAAACAAATATCAGTCGCAGAAAAGGATGCAGATGAAGAGAACATCTGGAATACCATCTGCATGATACACCCGGATATTTCACCAGATAAACGACCCTTTCTCACATCCTGTCTTCAGGCTATGATAACTGCTCCGGTAAGACCCTGGACAGATCTTGATATTACTGTCCATTCCAATAAACTTCACCTATACGGACTTCTTGACAAATATGATGCCGGAACGGGTGAATGCACTCTTACCAGATGTACACCATCACCTAAAACCGGATGCTGGCCGGAAGACCGTATCAGAGCCGCTGCTCTTCTTCTTTGCATATGGGAGACCGGAAACGGCCGGCCATCCGGTATCTATATTGAATACATTCCCTCCGGAATCATCAGATATTACGAACCATCACCCAGGGACAAAAGACAGGTGCTACTTATCCTCAGGCAGATTCAAAAGATTGAAAATGGAGAATTCCCTCCAAAACCAATGAAACCGCCCTGTTCATGGTGCCGGTTTGAAGAAAAATGTAAAAGCCATGAACCACGGAGATTATCCGGCCTGTTCAAGAAGTGATAACGATCGGATATGTTCACCCTTCGCTTCACGGGTGGTGCCGACGACCAGCCATTTTTCCTTCCCATGCTGTTCAATAACTCCCCTGGCTTCAATCAATTCTCCGGTAAAAGCCTGACCGGTGTAAGTATGGGTAAATGATAAGACTCTTGAGATTTCCGGGTGGTTAATCTCATAGATAGCCGGACTATCAAATACGAAGCGATCATCGGTAACCATTGCTTCAATTGTCTTTTTCCCAAGGATCTCCCCTTTCTCCATTTTAAATCCCGGAAGATCCTGGTATGCCCGGGTATAGAGAAGATCAAAATAGGTCCCGTCTACCTGTCCCCGGTTGAGTTTCCTTTTCTCATGCAGAATGAATTCTTCATATGAAGTGTCAGGATTTCGTTTTTTATACACCGTATTCCAGAGTTCATCACTTAGTTCCTCGATACTCCCTTCTTTTATCGACTGGACAAGTTGTTTTTGGGCATACCTGAATGCGTCACCATAAACCACCCCGTCAATATCTGAACTGACACTTCCAAGCCCACAAAGAAGGGATCCGGTGACCCCAAACGAACAGGGAGGCAGATGCAGTGCTTTGACCAGTTTTGAAACCCTGGAGTGGGATGCCATGATATCTTCGAACCGTTCATCCGGTTTAAGAACCGAGGAAACCTCTGATTGCGGAACCCGATGTACCAGGTCACTCCAGTCCGGATGGGCTCTGGAAATTATCTGATATGCCTCTTCAAAATCCACCTTTCGGTACCTGGTGCCCGCACTATCTACCCTATCTCCGGAATTATCTGGGATATACCGTAAAACAGAACCTATCCGGGAATCATTATCATAAGCAGCAACGGCATAATACCACCCGTTTTTATCTTTGATAAAATCACGAAGACGAATCGGGTTCATCAGCACCACTTTGCAAGAAAGGCTGCAATCTTTTCAATATCAGCCCCGGCACGGATAATCTCCCCATCAACAAGATCTACTACCGTTGATGGAGTTCCAGGAAGCTGTCCTGCATTCACCGCAAAATCATATGGAACATTACATAACTCGATGCTGAGAGGTTCAGGCCCTCCGGAGATATTCGCACTGGTTGCAGTAATCGGACTGTCATATTTTTTTATGATTTCCAGAGCCGTTTCATGATCAGGATATCGGATTCCGATTTTTTTGGTCCCTGCGGTCAGATATGGGGACAAAATATTTCTGGCTTTTAACACAATGGTGACAGGGCCGGGCAAAAACTCATCAATACATGCCTGTGATATCTCATCAATATAGGCAACCGCCTCCATCATCTCAACATCAGATACTGCAATTGAGATCGGACGATGATATTCTCTCCCCTTGGCTTCAAAAACTTTTAAAATTGCTTCATCAGAGAGAGCGTCGGCCCCAAGACCATAGAGCGTATCAGTTGGATACACAATCAGACCGTCGTGCATCAGGACATTAATAGCCCTTTCAATTTGTGAATTCAGAATTTTCTCCCCCTCACACGGTTCACATCAAATACTGCAATTTTTGAAACATGCATAACTGCAAAAATTCCGGCCTGAATTGGATCGGTAACAATCAGGTCAGCATGATCAACAACACTTCCGGCCATGTTTAGCGCTATAACCGGAATACCTGCTTCCTTAACTCTGTCAACCGCTCGTGATACATCTCCACCCATTATCGATCCGGCCAGGACCAGAATTTCCACCCTGGGGAGGCGTGTTACTGCATCAACAGCCTGTGTCAGGGTTTTTTCACCAACTAATGGAATGGTATCGACAGAAATTCTTTCTCCCCTGATATTATGACGGTCAGCTTCATTGACTGCGCCCATCGCTACCTGGGCAACCTGGGCTCCACCCCCGATAATGATGACTCTTTTTCCATAAATATCACCAAAGGAGATATGCTCTATAACATCTTTTACTCCGGATAACGATTGAAGAGACAAAAGCAGAGCATCCTGGTTTACCACACCTTCATATTCAATATAAAGCTCATCAAATACATCTTCGGTCCGACCCTGAATTGTTTCAAGGTGGATCATTACAATATTAGCATTATGTTCTGCAAAGGTTCCGGCAATCTCTTTGAGGACACCTTTCTGATTACGTGCATATATGCAGACGGCCTTCAGGTTATCTTCTGACACCAGTCTCTCCACCCCATGATGATTCAGATAAAATCTTCTCTATTAATCGTAAGAGTTTTAGAGTGATACAAGTTTCTAAACAATAGAATGGTCATTCATATTGAGACTAATTATTGATAAAAAAGTTAGAATAGTATTATATAACTTTAGATGCGGTAACCGGGGATCGAACCCGGGCTAAGGGCTTGGGAAGCCCCTGTCCTGCCGCTAGACTATTACCGCAATTGCACCATTCATATTATTGATAATTACAGATAAAGGTTACAATTAGAGAAGAAATTTATTTCTCCCGTCTTAACCTTCTGATTTCTTTAATAAACTCGCGTTGATTTGCAAGCTGGATGTCAGATTGAATCCCGAACATAATAACCTGAATACCCACAATAACCAGCATCATCGTCAGGATTGTCAAAGGAAGATGGTCGATATTTTTGAACCAGTCAAGAACAATATAGATACCAATCAGACCACCAGATACAAGAAATGTTAGGCCGATTATCCCAAAATAAAACATCGGGTTATTCATTTTTGCGAGACGGTAGATGGTCCTCGCAATTTTTATTCCATCATGGACCGGATCAAGTTTTGTCTCTGTCCCAACCCTGACACCGTACTTTACCGGAATAATTGCAATCCTGTCATCATTACGAACAGCTTCTGAAGATATTTCCGTCTCAATACCAAATCCCTCTTCATATAACCGCATCCTCTGCAGGGATTCAAGCGTAAATGAACGATATCCGGTCAGGAGATCATACAGGTAACTACCATGACCAACCTGAAAAAGCCAGTTTAAAACCCGGTTACCAAAAAGGTTCAGACGATTAAATGCAGCATTATTTGATCTTATGAGGCGGTTTCCAATAACCTGGTCATGACCACTCAATAGTGGTTCAACCAGGAAATCTGCATCTTCTGGATCATAGGTATTATCTCCGTCAATAAGAATTACGTATGGTTTTGAGAGATATTTTATTGCCTGGATAAATGCAGCACCTTTTCCTTTTCCATCCTGAATAATGACTCTGGCTCCGGATTCTGTTGCAATCTTCCGGGTATTGTCGGTACTATTTCCGTCAATGACTAAAATATCAGAATAGCCAGTTTTCAAAAAATTTTTTATCAGTGATCCGATCGTAGGTTCTTCATTCAGGGTAGGAATGAGAATACATACCTGTTCCCTTGGAATTTCCATCATATACAGATTTAATAAGGAACTATAAGAACTATGAGTTTTCAAAAAAAGAGAAAAAAATTTAGTAATTATTTATGTATCGCTCAACTTCCCATGGATGAACGGTGAGGCGGAATGATTCTTCTTCAGCGATTGCAATTTTTGTCAGGTTTTCAATAATATGCGGCCCCAGTGCATCGCAGATAACCTTATCCTTTAATAATTCATTGTTTGCTTCAATTAGTGAGCCCGGAAGCATTTCTATTCCACGACTCTTTATTTCTTCAGGACTGAGGTGATAGATATTCACATCAGTAGCCGGGGGTGGGAGAATTTTATTATTGATACCATCTAAACCTGCAGCAATCATTGCTGAGAAGAGAAGATAGGGGTTACAGGTCGGATCGGGACTTCGAAGCTCGGCACGGGTACTGTTTCCACGGGCTGCAGGAACACGAATCATGGCAGAACGATTTGCTGCACTCCAGGTGATGTAAACCGGTGCTTCATATCCAGGAACAAGACGCTTGTATGAGTTAATGGTCGGATTTCCGAGACGGGCAATTGCCTTTGCATGCTTCATCAATCCTCCGATATAATATAACATGACATCAGAGATCTGATTCTCTGCACTCGGATCAAAGAACACGTTTTTGCCATCTTTGCTCAAGGAACCATGAGTATGCATACCGGTCCCGGCAATGCGACTAATAGGTTTTGCCATAAAGGTTGCATGAAGCCCATTCATCAGCGCAAGGGTCTTTGCTGCAAACTTAAAAGTGATAACCTTGTCAGCAACAGATAATGCATCACCATACTTGAAGTCGATTTCATGCTGGGAATCGGCGACTTCATGATGGGATGCTTCAATTTCAAAGCCCATGTCAGTGAGAGCAAGTACAATTTCCCGACGAAGATCTTCTGCTGCATCACTTGGTGCAAGATCAAAATATCCTCCATGATCAACAAATTCTGTTGTTGGCTGACCATTTTCATCTCTCTTAAAAACAAAAAATTCAAGTTCCGGACCACAGTTATAGGTATACCCGAGTTTTGCTGCTTCAGCAAGATTTTTCTTGAGAACGGATCTCGGGTCACCTTCAAACGGTTTATTACCGTAGGTATATACATCACAGATAAACCGGGCGGCTTTTTTGTCAACAGGTCTCCAGGGGAGAATCTGATATGTATCCAAATCAGGTTTGAGAATCATATCAGATTCATCAATCCGGGCAAAACCTTCAATTGAGGAACCATCAATCCAGATTCCTTCGGTCAGAGCCTTCTCAACCTGTTTAACCGGTATTGCTACGTTTTTTGGGATGCCAAGGATATCATTGAATTGAAGCCGGATAAATTTTACATTATCTGCCTTTATGCGTTCAAGCATTTTATTAACGTTAGGATCAGACATTGCAACAAAATTCTACCCTATTGTATTTAATGTAGTATCACAATTGGTTTTTTTATTTCATTCATCCTGGAACAATATATTTCTGACACTATCAGAACAGAAAAAAATGATCCATGCAAAACCTGTTTTAAGTATAACCCCACTCTCCGGATAGTATATATCTCTCGTTATTCAATATAGATGGAAAATATCTGATTCGCAATGGAAGATAACAATACTGAAGATATTCCTCCTCATAGTAGACTTTCTGCTGGATGCAAACTCTGTTATGAAGGAGCCAAACTCGTACTTTTCCTGACTGGCATCTGCCATCGTGATTGCTGGTATTGTCCGCTTTCAAAAGACAGAAAAAACCAGGATCGTATCTATGCAAATGAGCACCTGATTTCTTCTCCAGAAGAAATGATTTCGGTAGCAAAGCGGATGTCCGCCCTTGGTACCGGCATAACAGGTGGTGAACCCTTTGTTAAACCGGATCGTCTGGTACAATATTCACAGGCATTAAAAGACGAATTTGGCCCAGAGCATCAGATACATCTCTATACTGCATCCACCCCGGACAGAGAAACACTCATTTCTATCCAGGGACTGGTGGACGAAATCCGTTTCCACCCTCCAAACTCTCTATGGAAGGAACTTGAACATACCCCCTACCATACCAGTATTCAACTGGCAAAAGAACTTGGATTTGATACAGGAATTGAAGTTCCTTCCCTGTCAAATCTGGATGATCTTGAACATTATCTCCCATATGTAGATTTTCTCAATATTAATGAGCTTGAATGGGGAGATTCTAATGCCCATGAGATGAGGAGAAGAGGTTTTCTGCTCAGGGGAGATGTTTCTAATGCCACTCAAGGGGGATGGGAATCCGCCCAGAACATAGTAAAACACCAAAAAGTGCACTGGTGTTCCTCTGATTTCAAGGACAGAGTCCAACTCAGAATGAGACTGAAACGGGTCGCATCAAACACAGCCAGAGAATTTGAAGAAATAACTGAGGACGGTACAGTCATCTATGGGGTATGGGAATGCGATGGCAGACATATCAGCATGCCAGGAGAGCCGGATGATTCACTTTTTAACCGCTTTGATGACCGGATAGAAATGGGCTGGTGGATATTGGAAGATATCGCGGATTTCATCGAAGGTCCGGCATATTATGTTGAACGATACCCGGATGGCGGTATCATTATCGAGGTGACACCAGCATGATTCGAAGGTTGATTGAGCACCTCTATGAATACACCATTACAAAACAATGTACTCATATTCCGGTTCATATAGCCATCATTCAGGATGGGAACCGGAGATTTGCCAAAAAGAAGGGAATCGCAACATCCTCCGGTCACCGGGCAGGTGCAGACAGAACTGAAGAGGTATTGGAATGGGCACAGGAACTTGGAATCCGGCACATCACGCTCTACACATTTTCCACTGAAAATTTCAGCAGGACTGATGAAGAGATAAAGAATCTGTTTCAACTCTTCAAGGAAAAATTAACCCGAATCAGCATTGATGAGCGCGTCCATAAATATGGAATTCATATCCAGATGATTGGTGACAGGGATATGCTTCCGGATGATTTGAAAGGAGCATTAGAACAGGCAGAAGCAGCGACTGCTCATTATGATAACTTCTATCTGAATATGGCACTTGCATATGGCGGAAGAAATGAAATGCTCAGAACAACCGCCAAATTACTAGATGATGTTCAAAATAACCGGATAACTAAAGAGCAAATAACACCGGATCTCTTTGAAGAAAACCTCTATGGAAACAATGTTACGATTCCCCCGGTTGATTTGATAATCAGAACAGGGAATGAATGCAGAACATCTAATTTTCTACCCTGGCTTGCAAACGGACATGAATCAGCGGTTTATTTCTGTGCTCCATACTGGCCGATGTTCAGGAAACTCGATATGCTCCGTGCAATAAGAGTTTATTCCGAAAGACAGGAAATGAGAAAGAAATCTCATTCCTGACTACCCTTTTTTTACGAACCAAATCTGCGGCTTCTTGATAAATAATCCCTGAACGCGCGGACAAGATCAATTTTTCTTATCCTCTCCCAGTTTAAATCAAGAAAAAACAATTCAGAATAAACAGATTGCCAGATTAAAAAATCAACAAGATGTGCCCCGCCGGTTTTAATCATAAAATCCGGACTGTGAGAAAATGTCAGGTACTTCTCAAGTAACTCTGGGGTTACATCTTTTGAAGATACATTATCAAGAGCCATGGACTGAATTGCATCAGCAATCTCCTCGCGCCCTGATTTTCCAATAGCAACAGTAACAGGAATACCAGCGCCACTTCTCTCGGTATTATCTCCATAATGGAGATCTAGAGAAACAAACGATGATAATGAACGGATATAAGAAAGGTAACCCGGAACTTCATCCGGATTTGACGTACTGATATGAACAATTATTTCTTTTATTCCCGGACAGGAGGAATTATTTTTCCGGACTTTATCAGATATTTCACTGCACCAACGGATAATTCGTTCAATCTGTTCCGGGTCATTCTCCATCTCTTCATCCGAGATCATAAAGCAAATTACCTGAGGAATATTGTCCAGATAACGCAGGAGTCTCCATTCATAGATCTGATAAATCATTATATCCTCAGGGTTAAACCAGGAAAATTCCACAAATATTTTGAAATCCGAATCAGATCATAGTTGCTTTATTATTTATATCCAACATGATCCTGACAGGCAGAAAAATTCAGGAATTACTGGCCTTATAACTTCTTTGTGAAAGGTATAAAATAATTCGATTCAGTATAGTAAGAACTAAGAGAAGCAGTATGATATCATTGGGTTAATAAGATAGCAAATCCATTTTTTAAACACTGATGTACAAATACCTGACCGGCATCAATATTATAGATCAAAAGGGAGGGGTTAATCCCGGGACAAATATCCTTGTTTTAGCTCCTGCGTTCAGTGACGGAGAACAGGTAGCATCAATACTGGCTAAACCTCTGCCAAACGAATACATGATTGTCTTATCTACAGAGACCCAGTCAGAAGACTTACTGGACTTTTTTGCGGGTTGTGGGTTTGATACTAATTATATTGGTGTAATTGATGCGATAACCCGGACATCTCTGACGACAATAGAAGATACTCATAAGATAAAATATGTCGGAAGTCCAAGTGACTTGACCGGGATGGACATAAAATTTTCTCAGTTAACTGAGGAGATCATGAAAGGAGAGTTTACCGATGATCCTAACCAGTTATTCCCGACTCCTGTCAGATATTGTATTCTTTCATTAACCTCAATGCTCATGTTCCGGAAAATTGATGTTATCTATCAGTTTCTCCATGTCGTTACATCTAAACTCAGGAAAATGGGATCTATAGGCGTTTTTTTGCTTAATAGTGAATCATTTGACCAGAAAACATTGGCTATCATAAAACAACTGATGAACATTGTTGTTGAAATTCAGAATAATGAAGAAGGTAAGAGAATTCGTCTGCAGGGTTCCATGGGATTATCCATGAACTGGCAGCATTTCTCTATTGATAACGGAAAACTCAGTTTAAATCCCTGACATCCATGTTAACATTTATCGGATTAGGTCTGTATGACCTTGATGATATATCTCTCAAAGGGCAAAATGCCATAATTGAAGCAGATGCTGTTTTTCTTGAATCATACACATCAATCCTTACCGGAACCAGTCCGGCAGAACTTGAAAAAAGATATGGGAAACCGATCAAGATCTTAAAAAGACAGGATGTTGAACAACATCCAGAACCAATTCTCGATGCAGCAAAAACCGGAAAAGTTGCATTTCTGACAGGAGGTGATCCAATGGTTTCAACAACCCATGCAGACCTTCGTATCAGAGCAAAAAACCTGGGGATTGAAACGAGAATTATTCACGGATCATCAATAGTAAGCGCAGTATGCGGACTATCCGGATTACAGAATTACCGATTTGGTAAATCCTGTTCGATTCCATATCCTGCGAAAAACTGGTTCCCAAGAACTCCCCTCGATACCATACTCTCAAATCTGATACAGAACCTTCATACCCTTGTTTATCTGGATATTCAGGAAACGGCATTCATGTCAGTTCAGGAAGGAATAGGGATTCTGGAACAGTTAATAACCGGCGATTCAGAAAAAATATCCTTATATGTGGGTATCGCCCGAGCAGGGTCAGAAAACCCGGTGGTCGCAGCAGGTACAAGTGAGAAACTAAAAGACGTAAACTTTGGACCACCCTTACATATTCTTATCGTGCCTGCAACGCTTCATGATATTGAACAGGAATATCTGACATTATTTGCCGGTTATGCACCTGCCTGAATATTTTCTAAGACTTCAAGAGCAATGTGAGTCTCTCACCTGTTCCTGCCCTAAAGGATCCCCCTATCACATTCTGGGAAAAGAAATTACTGAGATGATATCCTCTTATTTAGACGATTCATGTTACTTTTCATCTCAAAATGATATCGTCAACCAGTATGCATCCCTTGTCTATGCCCATGGATGGCTGGATGCAGCAATTTTCCTGGGTATAATTTCTGCTCAGGATAATAAGACAGATTTCTTATCTGTAATATCTCCGGTTACATACAATTCATCCCAGTTAATAGAGAAAGAAACCCGATATTTCTCTATGTTAACCACAGCACTTACCTCAATATCAAATTTTCCAGCGACTGGTTCACCACTACATACTGCAGGAAAGCACTGTGTCAAAATCGCCCAGGAAGCTGTGCGAGAAGCAGAAAATTTACAGAAAAAAAATGATCTTTTTCCAGCCCTGGGATATCTTTGCTATGGATATGGCTGGCTGGATACTGCAATAAGGTCAGGACTTGTAAAAATAACATCCCATCCGGAATTATTCACTACAGAGCGTTAATTGCGGCGGGAAACAAGTTCATCCCATACTGAGGAGACAGGTACATCTGCACCTTTTAATGCAAGCATCATGTGATAAATGACATCTGCTGCTTCTTCAGATATGCGGGTTTTATCCCCATTTTTTATGGCAATAATAAATTCAGTACACTCCTCACCCACTTTTTCAAGAGCTTTGTCTATTCCCTTCCGGTGAGTCAGTATTTTTGAAGTATATGAAGATTCTGATGGGTTACATGCCCTTTCTTCAATGATATCCCAAATTTCATTGAGGATATCCGGACCATTCATTCAGTTCCCTCTTCAGGAAAAACTTCCCCTATTTCGTATCCATAAAACCGGCGGATAAGCAGACGTGCCTTTTCAATAGTACATCCCCCTTTCCCGATGGCAATACCCACATCATTTTTCCCTGAAACATAGATGTTCATCTTTTTTGTCTGTTCATCACAGGCATAACGAAGAATAGCAGCGGGTTTGAAAATATTTGCCAGGAACTCTTCCATTTTTTCAGCAAATTCTACCATCTCAACCTTACGACCGGTAACTCCCTGAAGACGACGGATGTTATCCCCTTTCTTTCCAATGGCATAACCCATGTCACCGCCTTTGATAACAAAAATAATGCGGTCGAATTTTTCGTCGATTAAACAATCAAGTGCTGTAGATTTTGTCAGGATTCTGAGTTCTTCAATGTATCTTCGTTCTTTAAATCCAAGATTTCGTTCCATATATGATTCGTGCTCCATATTCGAAAAGATTGAATATCCGATGGTAATCCGGCACAGAGAATAATGAGGTAATTGAAGGTATCGCTATAGGATGTTGATAAACAAAACCTGTGTGTCATCTCTACGTAAGAAAACCGTTGAAATATTACCGGTTTAATTAGTTAAAGGTTATGATAATTAAGAATAGACTTCACGTATACTAAACTGAAAAAAAAGAAACAGGGATAATAACGCATAAATCATTCAATGGAAGTATTAACAGGTAGCCAGATTACGCTGAGCATTACCCATCATGGCCGGATACTTTAAGGAACTGCTCATTGGCAGCCTGGCAACCGGTGCATACAAAGATCTCCGGATTAATAATGACTTTAATGAATCCAGTGATACAGTATACCGATTTCCATCCATAAGTTCAATATTCAATGCTTTTCCTGATCCAGATAAATACGCAAGACCGGTGGTGGTACTGATATATTGTTTCCAATTAATTCGGAGCCGGAATGTCCGTGCAGAATTTTTTCCCCGGATTGCTTTTTTTAATTCTTCTAAAACAATTCCAAATCTCTTTCCATCAAGAATCAGTTCTATTATTTCTGTTGGAAGACCTTCTTCATCAATAGTTACCGTTTTTGCCTTCTGCATATATCCTGCTTTTTCGAGCATTTTATTCACCCTGTTATTATACTAAAGGGTCTGCAGATCCCTATTTAAATCTTTAAAAAACAGGGTGAAAGTGAAAAAAATTAAATTTAAAAAATAAAATAAAATTTAAATATTGACCATTTTTAAAAAATATTCGGAATGTGAAGGCATTTTTTTCAACTTTCACTTTCGGAAAATTACCTTTTTTCTCTTAAACCATCCCGGTCATGGGCGGAAGATATGATCGGGCAAGTTGTTCAAGGTCAGCTATTTCCATGGGGACGGGGATGATAAATTCCGTGTTTGAAATAATGGCTTCAGCCAGTAAGCGATACTCTTCAGCCAGTGGTGAATCAGAAGCAAACTCAATAACGGTCTGGTTATGTAACTCTGCATGTTGAACCAGAGAGCTTCTTGGAATATACGCAACTATTTTGGAACCTACGGATTTAGCAAAAGATGACACTAATTCTTCTTCCTCCGGAAGATTTCTGCTGTTACAGATAACTCCCCCAAGTCTGCATACCTGCCTTACATTCTGGGCAATCCTTGCAATCGCTTTACAGATATTATTGGCCGCATACAAGGACATGAGTTCACCGGAGGTCACAAGATAGATCTCCTGAGCATATCCTTTCCGCATGGGCATCGCAAAACCGCCACAGACAACATCTCCGAGCACATCATACAGGATAATATCTTCAGTAAAAGCAGATAGTCGTTCAAGAACCTGAAATGTTGCAATAATTCCTCTTCCTGCACATCCTACTCCAGGTTCAGGACCTCCTGCTTCAACACACCGGACACCCGAATATCCGGTAAAAACAACATCATCAAGGGTCAGGTTTTCTTCACCTTTTTCTCTGATGAGATCCAGAACAGTGGGGATAAGAGTCCCTTTCATAAGCATCCGGGTACTATCGCGTTTTGGGTCGCATCCAATCTGCATTACAGTAAGGCCACGGGTTGCTAAGGCAGCAGAAAGATTGGCAGAAGTAGTAGATTTTCCAATTCCACCTTTCCCATAAATCGCGATCTGTTTCATCCTTACTAAGTGATAATGCAGATGATATCAGGCATGCGGTTTATCAGCAGGATTTCTTGAGATGGATATTCTCCGATTGATGATCTGCCAGGAAAGAATAAGCCTGATGAGATCTGTTCCGGTAATATGACTCTGATTGTTAAAAATATTTATAGGCCCGACCTGAGTCTGGTATTCAATCTGTTTTTCAATTTTATGTATCGTATCAGGAATCAGTTCACCATCAACAATGAGACCACGCACCACCCGTTCATCAATTTTATGGGAAATGCATGATAAGGAAAAATTATGTGTTGATTTTTTAAAGAGATCGCAGAGATCGATGTTCAACTCAATATCTTCAAAGCAATATTCCTGCGCAGGCATGGAAAGAATTACCTGGTACATATTCCGAAGGGTTCCTTCCTGCTTTCCATAGGATGAATAAAAAATTTCTATTAAGGCATCCGCAGTTTTTCGTTGAGGTTTTACATAGAGATTATAATCAGATTTTCGCATCTCCATCTCAGCAAGCAATGCTTCATGATTATAATTCCTGTTTCCGATATCCCGACGAATCTTCCAGTCATATTTCACTTCATAATCCGGATCCACGAAAATGGTATAATCATAAAGGTTTCGAAGGTCTTCAGTAGCATAAGGATGAAGCCCCTCAAAAATAACGAATTTTTTTGATTTGATTGTTTCCGGATCTGAAAAGGTTCCGGTAGCATGATCATAAACAGGTTTTATTATCGATTTACCTGCTTTTAAGTCGGTAATGTGCTGAGCTAATAATGTCAGGTTATTTGCGGACAAAAGAAGCGGGGTTATGCCCATTTCATTACGTGTTTTCCGGTCATACAGATGATAATCATCAACTGTAATTGTTAAAACAAGTTCTTCACCAAAAATTTCAGTTATTGCACGTGAAAACGTGGTTTTTCCTGATCCTGAATCTCCGGCAACCCCTATAACAAAAACATACGGAGATTCACGTATGGTATCACTAAAATTATGTGAAGAATTCATTGAATTTTTCTCCGGGAAATTTTTGAAATTTTATTTTGTGATGTTTGGATCCTGTGCATGTTTTTCTGCAATTATATCAGCAAGAGTGGTCAATTCCTCAAGTGTCTTTTCCCCAGGCGCTCCTTTCAGATACACAGGAGGCAGAAGTTCTGCTTTTATATGAGGAATAAGACTTTTTATTGTATCAACAGTTTTTCCTCCCCATCCAAATGATCCAATAACCGTAGCATACCTGGTTTTTGGTTTAACCAGATTTGCAAGATATGCCGTTGAAACCATATCCGGATGAGGACCGAAAAGCACAGTCGGAGTTCCAAACACGACTGTTGCAGCATCTACAAGTTCCATAGCAAGTAATCCTGAATCAGATCCGGTCAGATTAAAGGGCCTTACATTAATCCCGCGTTCCATGAGAAGGCCAGTAAGCATCCTGACCATCTTTTCGGTACTTCCATGCATTGAGACATAGGGAATCAGAACGATATTTTGGACTTTATCACTTGTCCAATCAGAATATTTGTCCAGGATCCAGGGTGGAGAATCATAAAGGGGCCCGTGACTTGGCGCGATAATTGAAATATCCATTTTGGATATTTTTTCAAGATATTCACGGATACTGTTCCTAAAAGGCATCATTATTTCAGCATAATAACGTTTTGCCAGGATTTCAGTCCGACATGGATCATCCATGAAAAGTGAAGAGGTTGCATGGTGTGCACCAAAAAGATCACATGGAAAGAGAATTTTTTTCTCAGGGCAGTAGGTCACCATGGTTTCAGGCCAGTGAACCCATGGCATCTCAATAAATTCAAGAGATACACCCCCAAGATCCAGTTTTTCGCCTGATTTTATAATTTTAATACGATCTGACGGTATATCCAGCAATGCTGATAACAGATCGCTACATTTTTCTGTACAATATATCGACGCTGATGGAAATAATTCCAAAATTAGGGGAAGGGCACCGGAATGGTCCTGTTCTGCATGGTTAACAATTATCGCATCAATCCGGTCACAGCGTGCTTTTACAAGGTTTCCAATAAATTCTTCTTCAAATGAAGGATCAACCGTGTCAATTAATGCTGTTTTTAAACTCCCTTTAACAAGATATGAATTGTAAGATGTTCCCTCAGGAAGAGGGATCAAATTATCAAATAATCTTCTATCCCAATCGATAACACCAATAGAATAAACGTCTTCAGTGATGGTTCTGACTACCATAATTTACCTCTGGATTATTATGTGAATTATTCTCATGACAAGCAGATAAAGAGCCCGTCTTACAAGAAAGAAGCATTAAAAAATATCTTTAAAAAAGGAGTGAGATCACCAGAATCCCATTTTTTTCTCCTTCCATTCAGCACATTTCCAACCTGGTTCTATCTTCGGTCGAACGGGAATTATTTTATACCTGCCTTCATTATCGGTGCCAGCATATACTGGACTCGGAGGATAGCGCCAGCATTCGAATCTTAATATTTCTTTATTTTTTCCTAAAATTGGTACACAAAACTGACAGTTCTGACAAAAATGTGGATCAGACATGACAATGTAGTTCTGTTTTCATCCGGTCATAAAGATATACCTTTCTTCCTCTGGCACAATCAAATCGAAACATATATCCTGCTCCCGGAGTCACAGATTTCCATGAATCCGGGAATCTTCGACAAATTTTTTAAACCTCTTCCAAAGCCACATATTGTCGAAAGCCCCCCGCCACCCCTGATCATAAGAGGGCCCGGGATGGAGTACCGGGAATTTGATGAAAAACCATATTTTATTGTAGCATCGGTTGAGATGGGAAATACTACAACAAAATGCATTTTAACCGGAGTCAATCTTGAAACAGGGATGTGTTATGTCATCAATAAAACCGTCAGCATGAGTCGTGACGTCCGGCCCCCTAAAGAGGGTGAAGAAATATTTGGCCGGACACTTGACGGAACCGATTTGACCAGGGAATCAGTAACTGAACTTGTACGAGATACCCTTATAAAATCCCACAAAGACGCAAAACTTGACATTAAAAAAGATCTGGATTTCGTAGTGAGAAGCACAGGTGTAGTGGCAGCGATGGATTCTCCTGACCAGGTCGGTGATTTTGTTATAGCTCTGGCAAATGGGTGCCTTGAAGCGGGCGTTCCTCCGAAAAAAATGACTCCCCCCATGTCCAAGGCAAACCAGCCCGAAAAACTTCAGCCCTTTTCCTTTGCAGACCGGGTGAACTTTTCAGGAGCGGTTGCAGGTGTTGTACCGCCACAAGGAACTACCGGGGTTGAGATGGTTGCAAATGAAATGGAAGGTGAACTTGCGATGGCAGGGATTAAAGAAGGTGCCAAATGGACTCCTGTCGATTTTAGAAATCCTTGCATTTCCATAGATTTTGGAACTACTCTTGATGGAAGAATCACATCTCCTGTCGATCCGGAAGCAACAAATCCTTTTGCAAAAACAGTCGGAAATTTCTGTGGACTTGCGGGTGCGATACCGGATGCAATAGTGAAAGGAACTGGACTTGTCAATGAAAATAACGGGACTGCACTTGACATTTTCGGTGAAAAAAGCAGACTTTCAGGTGTAATCGGATCACGAAAAGCATCAGATACTATTCTTTCCTATGTAAAACGATGCGATGATCTGATTTCAGTGGAGATTGTCCCTGAAGACCGGACCAGATATGGGAAAGTCCCGGTTTACGCAGAAGTGGCAATTAAATCCGGTGTGGCACTTATTGGTGTTGATGCCGGAGTCAATGGTTCGAATTTTCATGCTCTTGGAGAAATCGGAAAGGAGATCATAAAAGATCATTCCATCCCGGTCCTCAATGAAGTAATAGATAATGTCTGCGCAAATATGGCCCTTCGAATGATAGATGTTGTAAATGAACAGGGCATGATCTATCCGGAAACATCTATAGGTTTTACAGGTAGGGCTGCAATATCCGGGAAAAAACCAGAATACATTCTCCAGGGGATTATCAACCGTAAATTCTTCACTGACCCGGTAAACCATGTGGTATTTGTAGATGACGGTTTGGCCCGGGGAGCTGCTCTTATGGGACGCTGCATGAACTCTCTTGGAAAACCAGGGAAACCTATTGGAGGAATGCGGGGAGGGAAATGTATCATGTCCAGACGTATTGCTATTGGAAGATGATTATCAGGATTCAAAAGGAAATGCTCATCCATGTTTAATTGTAAACGAATGAAGCATGGAAGATGAGCAACTCTATGACCTCGTTTTTCCCCCCGGAACACCCAGGACGATTATCCGGGATATTATGAATAAATTCGATATTGAACTTGTAGACCGCGAAGAGCAGTTATCATTTGCAAATATGGATAGTGATACCCGTAATCTTATCGCAGCAAGGGGAAAAAAAGATGTAATGCTTGAGGTTGAAAAATACTTTAAAGCACAGATTCAGGAATTTATTGGCGACTGACAACAACATATCCTAGTATAAAGACCATTACAGATATTCCAATGGTGAGAAAACCCAATCCACTTTTTTGTGTCTCTACAGGCTCTGCAGGTTTTTCAGGAGCCATATTTTCGGACCGATTGGTTTCAGATAGAGGAGTAATGACCGGAGTGATAATGTCATGTTTTTCGCTTTCATTTGAGATTGCCAGTTCGCTATCTCCTATTGAATCCACAGGGATACCTTCTGATAGGGAAAAGGTTCCGGTTTCGGCATAATCTTTTCCGATTACCTCCGCACGTATCATATACATACCAGGTTCCCATTCAGCCGATTCAAAGACTGCACTCCATCTGTACGCTGAATCATTCCCCTGGGTAACAGGTACCATTACAGAACCTCCTCCGGTCATGGACGATTCATATTTCCCTTTTGGACCAAATGAAGCAGGCCAGACTTCCACGAGGACAGTATTATCGGCATTAAAATTAGTAAAACCCTCAATGACGATATCATCTCCTATCGTATGTATCGGAGAAAAAGAAAAATCAGCCGTACCACAGCTAATGGTACTTAAAAGAAAAATAAATATTAACAGACCCGTAGGTAGAGAAAATTTCATAGTACATCTTTCATTTGAAAATCAATAAAACAATACCTATTCCACAGGGTAATTCAACCGGTTCATTAATGAGGAGAAAAAAGGATACTTAAATTTGTTTTCTTAACAACTAAATCCGTTATTTATTATCGAAACGTAATTTTTTAACTGAAAACATCTAACTAATCAAATCTGTATTAGGAAGATAAGTGAGAGGTATGATTGAACTGTTAATGGAACCCCGGTGGTCACCATACATTGCTGGTGCAGGCATTGGAATATTACTTTGGTTTTCATTTTTGTTCTCAAACAAACCACTTGGGTGTAGTACTGCTTTTTCTCGTATATCCGGTATGATTGAGAGCATATTATCAGGAGAAAAGGTCAGGAATAAAGAATATTTTAAACTTTTTCCACCAGAGGTGGATTGGCAGGTTATGCTGATTGTGGGTATTGTTTGTGGAAGTTTCATTTCTTCTTTTATATCTGGAACATTTCATTTTTCTTTCATTCCCGATACCTTCGAATTAAATATTAGTGACAACATTCTAATCAGGTTCATTTTTGCTCTTACCGGAGGCATTCTCATGGGGCTTGGAGCACGCTGGTCACGGGGATGTACAAGTGGTCATGGAATCTCCGGGTTATCCCAATTGTCATTAGCCAGCCTGGTTGCAGTAATGGGGTTTTTTATCGCAGGAATTTTTACGGCAACGATTATTTTTTCTTTGTGAGTAAAAAATCATGTTTGAAAGATTACATTCCCAATTAACGATACAAAAAATGCTGGGTCTTCTGATAGGGATAGGATTTGGATTCTGCCTTCAAAAAGGTGGAGTAACATCCTATGATACCATCATTCATCAATTACTCCTGACAGATTTTACGGTAATAAAAGTCATGGGAACTGCAGTGATTGTCGGCATGATTGGCATTCATCTGATGAAAAGTCTTGGCTGGATACATTTTCACACCACAACCGGTTCAGTCGGTTCCAGTATCATTGGAAGTTTAATATTTGGGGTCGGATTTGCACTACTTGGATATTGTCCGGGAACAGTCGCAGGAGCAATCGGTCAGGGCCAGCTTGACGCACTGGTTGGTGGTGCAGTCGGAATATTAATTGGAACCGGGATTTTCGCTCATTTTTATCCGGCAATCAACTCAAAAATACTTTCAATAAAAATTTTCTCTGCTGAAACAATTCCGGAACTTATTCATTTACCAAGATGGATAGTTGTTATACTAATGGCTCTGATGATAGCTGGTTTTCTCTTATTCCTGGAGACTAACAGCCTTTAATCAACCTCAACATTTTACCATGTCAATTACTCCGGCAGAAGAACGTCAGATACGGCCATGCTCGGTTTGTGCCTTTTTTGTATATACCACCAATTGTGGTGAGGGAAGATGCAACCTGGCTAAAGATGAACGGGAAGATTATGAATCCAGAAGATGGGAATTATCTGAATTATCAGATTTAATCCGATGGCCGTGTATGTTCAACCTTACCCCGGAAGAGATTGAGGTATCCGTGGATTCGTGGGTAAAGAGTCTGGTAAATGAATCCCTCCGGTTCAGAACTTCTGTACAGTCCAGAAGGTCAATGACATCAAATAGAAGAACAAAAGGGAGAAAATTCTAAACTCTTATCAGGTTTTTTTCTTTGATGTCAGGACATCAATCTTCAGACGGCTCGTTTTAAAAATTAATGAGAAAAATAAAAAGAAAATTATTTTTTTGATATAGATATTAATGCTTAATCATATTCACGCCAGGTGTGGTTACATTTACTATTTGTACATCTAAAGAACCTGACTTCACTTTCATCAGCAGATCTCAGCTGCCTAAGCCACCAGAAGGCTTCTCCATTCCCACAATGCGGGCACTTGACTGCAATTGTCGGAAGAGTGCGGATTGCTTCGACATCTTCAACGATTACAATTTCCTTCTCTTTTCTTTTATCTGTAATCTTCATTTTTGCATCGCCCGCACCAGTTTTTTCCCAACCACAGGAGGTGCAGACGAACGAACCACCTTTATTTTTGAGTAATTTACCGCACTTCTCACAAAACATATACTAAGGTCTGATAAAGATACATTTATAACATGTAGAAAGATTAGATCCTCCCATCAAAATTGACGGATAGATGGGTCAGAAAAAATATCTGTTCGCCCTTCAGATTATTAGGCAAATGTTTGAATTTCTTATTCCAGTTTCGTGCACTTTTTTTATTTTGTTTTTTATCCCGGGAAAAAGCAGAAAATATTGTGCGATTGCTGCATGGATTTCAATAATAGGTGCGTTTATATCTGGCCTTCCTGCCTGGATGGAAGAGAGTAACATCATGTACCCAGTTATGGCTGTGTTATCCATACCATTCCTCTTTATCACCATTCATCTACTTTTCAGAGAAAATGAAGCAGTATTAAATCTGACACGGGCAGCAGGAGTTGCTTTTATAATTTATGCGCCATTTGCGTTTATTAATGAAATTGGAAATTTCCTGATCTCTCTTGTTGTTTTGCAAACTACAATAGTTCTTGAATTATTTCAATATCCCGTGGATATAGTATTATGGAATACATTCCAGCATGGTTTTTTCAGAGTGGAAATAATTCTTGCCTGTACGGGCATCCAGGCAATTGCAATTATGTTGGGTGTTGCTGCTGCAGTCCCGACCACCATAAAACAAAAAATCCAGGCATTTTTACTTATCGCTCCGGTTATTTACATCCTGAATCTTTTCAGGAATGCTGGAGTTATCATGACATACACCAGCCAGATGTTCTCATGGCTTCCGGATATTTCAGGCAGTTCTGAGTATGGTTTTTCCAGTTTTTTCTGGGCACACAATATATTTGCTGAAGGAATTGCCCTTATATTCCTGATAATTCTGGCATATAGTCTTTTCAGGCTCATTCCGGAATTAGGAGAATTTGCTACTTCACTTGTCGGAACTTATGAAAAAGAGATTAGGAAAATTTTCTGTAAAGATAAATAATTCTCTGGAGAGCGGACAGATTGGTACAAACCGCAATTATCAGGACTGAAATCCAGATAAATCCAGATATTCCTCCAAGAATAAGTACCAGGACTGTTTCCGGCCTTCCAAAAAACCCAATTCCTTCAAGCGGATCATCTATTTTTCCATCAACTCTTTTTGTAAATCCTATCTCAGCATATGTTACCGGTTTTATAAAGGTATTCATCATTGAACCGATGATGGCAATTGCAACGATAGCAAAATCCCAGAGATGTGAAACTCCAAAAATATCAGAGATAATCGAAATGCCGGATAGCCCAACACCAAGGAGAACAATGGTATCCACATATTTATCTGCAATCCAATCAAAAACCGCCCCGAAGGGTGTTTCCCTACCGCTCATCCTTGCCACAGAACCATCAACCAAATCCAGAATGGCTGAACAGAATAAAAGGATACTTCCTGCAATAAAATTATGCAGGATATAACAAATAGCGCAACCAAGCCCGGCAATGATGGATAAAATGGTTATAATATTTGGGGAAAGACCTGCTCTTTTACATACTTCTGCGATCGGTTCTAGATACCGGACAAATTTATACCGAAATGCAGTAATATTCATTCTTCACGTAATCGTTGATAATCCATTAGTGATATGTCTGCCGATTCAGGAGAAACTGAAGTTTTATTCAATAGGTTATTGATAAACGAATTATCGAAATTTTATAAAACATCATTTATTAGTCTGTATCAATCCAATAGTATTGCTACGTATGTCCGGCCATCTTAATCGTCCTCATGTAACACTCGTATCTGAAGTTACCGTTGACGGAAAATTAACCGTAACAAAGGGCGCCTCATCCAAACTTCTGATGCAGTTCATGTCTCATGAGGCTGAGGTTCTTCTCCATCAGGTACGAGCCGATTCTGATGCAATCATGGTCGGTGCCAATACAATACGAATCGATAACTCCTTTCTTACCGTCCGGCATGTTCCGGGTAAAAACCCGGTTCGTGTTGTTCCTTCATCCAAAGGAGAGATATCTCCGGATTCAAATGTCTTTTCTCAGGATGCAGAAACGATAATTGCTGTTTCTGAACTTGCAACACAAGAAAATATCACACAAATCACAGAAAAGGGAGCAAAGGTTGAAATTTGTGGTTCCAGAAAAGTAGACCTTCCTTATTTGATGAAAATTCTTTATGAAAAATATGAAATCAGGCGCCTGATGATAGAAGGAGGTTCAACGCTTAATGGTATGATGTTTCAGGAGGGTCTTATCGACGAATTATTATTGATACATCTGCCATTTATTGCCGGAGGAGAGAATACGCCCTCTCTTGTTACCGGTCTTAACCCACGAGATGTAACCGACCTCTTAAAAGTAAAACTTGATGAGCAGTTCCTTGCTGGTGAGAATCTCATCACCAGATGGCACGTGCTCAAATCTTAATTTAAGTCATATTGAGTGGATCAGCCTTCATATATTCACGAAGAACACTTGTTGCATAATGTCCGGGAGGTAACGAAAACCGGACACAAAGATCTTCGTCCTCAATATGATGATCTATTTGCGGTTTCATTACTGTCGAGCGAAATGATCCGGCAAAGGTAGTATTTAAAACTGAAGACATCTTATCAAACATCTCCGTTTTTATTCCATTTTCTTCAAGTATATGTTCAATAATCCGGTCATCCGCCCCGGTTTCCGGAATTAATTTTCCGCCCGGAAGAAGAAGACTTATCGAACAAGTGCCCCGTTTGATCTGAACCTTTGCGGCCCGGAGTGTTGAAGATGTTATCTGATCTGTCCGACCATCCGGCCAGATAAGCCGATCACCAGTATCCGGTTCAGTCAAAGACCGACCTTCTTCCAGTCGTATACTGAGTGTAAGGTTAAAAAACCATGACTGAACCGCACTCACGTACATCGAACGAAGAGTTCGTGGGAGTGACTGGATTGCTCCCAGATAATCACCTGGTTTTTCAACAAGGTGATGTAAGACAGATCGTTCAAGAGAGAGGCGGGGTGGCAGCAGGTGAAGTGCAGCAGCAGGATCACCCGATTCAAGATAACAGGCCCTTCCTTCTCTCTCATGCTCACCCATATGTGTCCCTGGTTTTCCAACCATTACTCGTACTGCTTCCTGGAAATCACCCCGGAGTACTTCAAGACCGATGAGATGAGTAACCGGGCGCGTAACACCAAAACGCTGATATCCCACATAATTAGGTATACCCTCATCTAATGAATTCTGAAATTCATTAAATCCGGAATAGAGAGTTTTGTCAACAATGCTTCTAATCCGAATTGAAAACCTGTTTTCTTTCAGGTCTCCGAGATCAATGGGATGCTGAGTAAATCCAAGAGGAGTCAACGCGATATCAGGGATTGTAAGCTTTTCAATATCATCAGCAGTTACCTTAAAGAGGGAGATATACTGGGTTGTTATGGCCCGTTTGTCTTTTGTTCCGGCAAACCCTATTCGCTGGTGGCTCATACCAAGGCCTGATGCGATTGCTTTTATTGCCCGGTGTTGATCCCAGTTTGTTTTGGTAAGTTTACACAGAAGGTACGGCCCGGAACTATCAGGGTGATCGCCAATCTCTTCTACTAAGAAATCTTCAGGTACTGTCCGCAGTTTACCGCCAGTCCCCGGTGTTTCGGTAGAATACCACCATAATCCAAGCTCCTTGTCAATATCCCAGGGACTTTTTATCATAATAATGAAAGCGAACCGGTGATTTTATCAAGGTCTTCACTCTTCGCAGGCCCAAGTCCTAATGCCGTTATTGTTCCGGGAGGAATCTCGGTCATTCCTGCATCCTGAATGAGAACAGCGGCAATTCCAGCAGTTTCAGCCAGGGTTTTTATCTCAAATAATGCCCGCTGATCATTGACCTTCAGTACCACTTTTTTCTGACCTTCAGAAAGCCATGCCTTTTTTAAGGTCGGAGAACTTTTCTCATACGCCCCGATTGCAGCATGTCCTGCCTGGGCACAACGTTTCCCACAACTCATCTTCACATCATTGCGAATTATGATACATTGTTTATATTTGAATTCAGGTTCTGATTCCATCTGCCTACACCATTGGAATCATGAACACAAATGTATGACTCCGGTGGGTTGATAGGCCGGCCGGAAGAGTACATACCGGATGATGGAGCGGAAGTATGACGTAGTTGTAGTCGGAGCAGGGCCTACCGGCTCCACAGCAGCCAGGATCTGTGCAAAATCCGGGCTCTCAACGCTTCTTCTGGAAGAGCAGGCACATATCGGGTATCCGGTCCAGTGTGCAGGTCTTTTGTCAAATCACGCATTTGAGGAATGTGAAGTCTCTTCCACTTCAGTCATGAACACCGTCTCCGGAGCAGATATCAGAGCAGGAAATGCACATTGTTCTTTTGATGCCGGCAAAACCATGGCCTATGTCGTAGACCGTGGTATCCTGGACCGTGAAATGGCAATGAATAGTGCAGATGCCGGAGCAGAAATACAATTAAAAACCATCGCAAAAAACATCTCGCGCACACAACATACCATAACCGTTTCCGGACTCAATGGAAAGGAAGATATCTCATATTCTATGCTCATTGCCGCAGATGGTCCCCGAAGTGTAATATCAAGAGCCCTTGGAATCCCCGGTGCCCCGGTTTATCTCTCCGGCCTTCAATGTGATGTCAATATGGAAGTCATCAGGGAACAGGTACATATTTTTCCCAATGCATCTCCGGATTTTTTCGCTTGGATAATTCCACTTGATTCAGATCATGCACGAGTGGGCCTTTGTGGAATTAAAGATGTCAGAAGCAGGTTTTTTTCTTTCATCCATCCGTACCAGGACAGATGTACTCACTTTGTAAGCGGGACAATACCACTTGGACTAAAATCCAGAACATATGATGAACGCATTTTGATCTGCGGAGATGCAGCAGCAATGGCTAAACCTACTTCAGGGGGTGGAGTTTACACTGGTTGCAGATCAGCAAGACATGCTGCTGATGTTGCTATTAAAACCATTGAGCAGGATAATTACACTATACCAATGATGGCACGATATGAGAAGGCCTGGAAAAAAGATTTTGGTCATGAAATTCGGAAAGGATTTTCATTATTCAATATCCGTAGACAAATATCTCCTGTAGAGATGGAACAACTAATCAGCACTCTGTCTCATGAAAAAATTAGGAATCTCATTGTCTCTAAAGGAGATATGGACAGACCATCCAGGCTTGCTGCAGCCCTCATGGTAAATCCACGGATGTTACCTGCGTATTCAATCCTCATGAAAGCAGGTATCCATTCAATACTGAATAGATAAATCCTTAATTCATTATTTCTGATTATTATCCATGGTTCCAAACAAACCGGGAAGTAAATTTGGAAGAGGTTTTCTGGTAAATATCAGCCATCTGGTGGTGAAATTTTCTCTTCCACCTGAACAGGCATGGCCCGGAGTTCAGGACTATTTTACCGAATTCATTCTTCCGGACCAATTCAAGGGAACAGAGGTTGAAACTTTAACAGATCTTCTCAGGCAAAAAGTCATGTGGCATCAGGCCGGAGGACCGGTTGACAAAGAGATGTATACAGATGTGAAAAGACTTCTAAACAGGATAATTGTATCTGTTGATAAGGAACTTGGAATTGCAGATGCAGATATCGGTCAGTATCATGCATAACAGTCTTAAAATCCGATAATTGCACGTACTGAGTTTATTATTCCACCCAGAGTATCACCATTTTTAAACTGAACATCAGATAATGCTTCAAAGAGTTCGGCATCGTGTGGATTGTATTCCAATCCTTTCTTATAGGCAGATATTGCATCTTCCCGCTGACCATAATACGAATATGTCAATCCTTTATAAAGGTAGGCGGAAGCTGAAGCAGGTTCCAGTTCAATTGCCTTATTAATATTATTCATTGCTTTCAGGTAATCACCAAGAATACCACAGGCATATCCATATCCGGAGAGTACATCTGGATCATTTGGAAATGATTCCATTGCACGCTCATATGCATCCTTTGCACTTTCAAACCTGCTTAATTTTATCGCGCAAAAACCCTTGTTCTTCCATCCTGCTGGATAATCAGGAGTAATGGCTAATATCTGATCATAGAGATCAAGAGTATCCTGATACCGTTTAATTTTGTATTGAATGACAGTTGTCCGGTCCCATAAACCGGTAAATCTGACATTACTCGCAACAGCACTATAATATGCATCCATTGCCTGCAGATCACTTGTTATCTGGGTGTTTTTAGAGCCTTGATAATACCATAATTCACTATTTGATTGGGCATTAAAACCACCATCAAAAGAGTAAAAAGCATCTTTAAAATTTCCTTGATTAAACTGGGCTTCACCTGAAACAAACCAGGCAGGAACACAGGTCATATCAATATTCCTGGCAGTTTTTGCTGAGGAGAGGGCCCCACTGTAATCATGTTTTTTAAGAAGGGCGTATCCCTTGTTAGAATAAAACTCCGGTTCATCCGGTTTCAAAGCAATGGCACGATCAAACGCTTCAAGTGCTTTTCCGATATCATCCATACCAAAATAGGTGACACCCAGATTGTTCCAGGCAGCAGCATACCGGGGATCAATCTGGATGGCTTTCTCTAATGCATGAACTGCACCGGTTGTATCACCAGTCCTTGATAACGCAACACCCTGAATATTATACTGGATAGGATCATCCGGATCTAATGCAACGACTTTTTGAAATGCTTCAGCAGCTTTTTCAGGCTGGTTCAAAAATCCCCACGAACTTCCAATGATATGCCAACAAAGACTGCATGTCGGATCAACTTTCAGGCATTGTTCAGAGGCATTGATTGCTTCAGGGTATTGCTTGTCATTAAAGAAAATTAATGACCTGAATTGGAGTGCAGTAATATTGCCCGAGTCCTCTGCAAGGATGAAATCATTTTCCTTGAGCAGGTCATCTATCGTAATAGTATCTACGGACTCATTCTCTTCACCACTACATGCAATAACCAAAAGTAGGATAAAGAGTACAGGGAGGAGTTTTTTCATGCCGTTTCCTCCCGCCACAGGTTGTCGGGGGTACGCAATATTGGAAGGCCTGGTTAAAAAATGATCTGTTTCCGGCAAATCAGATCAGGGTTTTCTACCCATACAGGAATTAATATCTTTTCCTAAACACCCAATTGCATCAGATCTGCACCGCTGACAGTGTGACATCTGCCGGACATACGGCTTACATCTTTCCTGCATAGCCAGTTTCTCTTCCATTGTCGGAGGAGTAATATGTGCAAATTTTGCCTGGGCAATGAGTGGTATGATATTATGAATGAAAACTCCCATTTCACTGATTTTTTTTGCAATTTCAGGAATATGTGAATCATTAATTCCAGGAATATATACGGTATTGACCTTGATAAGCATCTTTTTCTCGACTGCTTTTTTTATGCCATCAAGTTGTCGTGACACCAGTATCTCACCCATTTCATGGCCTGAATAATATCTGCGGCCGTTAAAGTCAATGTACTGATATATTTTAGCAGCAATATCCGGATCAATTGCATTCATAGTCACGGTGATATTGGTGACTCCGTATTTTTCCAGGAGATCGATTTTGTCAGGCAGAAGGAGACCATTTGTACTGACACAAAGAATAAGATGAGGATATTCTTCATGAACCAGCCGGAACGTCTCAAATGTTTCTTCATTATCAAGAGGATCTCCGGGGCCTGCAATACCGATAACTTTTATAAAATGATACTGACTGATTATATCTCTGACCTTCTCTAGAGCTTCCTGCGGATTTAATATTACACTTGTAACACCAGGACGGCTCTCATTGACACAGTCAAATTTTCTTATACAGTAATTGCATTGAATATTGCATTTTGGAGCAACGGGGAGATGGGCTCTTCCAAATGTGTGACTGGCTTTTTCACTATAACAGGGATGTTCCTGGATTTTTCGTATCTGGTCCGGATCCCATTTGACCATCTGTCCGTCTATTTCAGTTTCTCGATACGATTCATCAGCCATGGAATACACGTTATACTTCGTTCTATTTAATAACGGCATGATTGATGATGAAAAAAGTTTAGAATCATGAAATCAAAGTTGGCACAATTTTCCCTTTTCTCCAACATTTACTTCTGTTTCGTCTTTCCATCTCTGTAAAATCTTCAGGAGCAGATCTTCCCGGGTAAGATCCATCTCATGAGATACCTCAGTAAGAAGTTGAGATAAACCCGGATCTTTTTCAAGCCGGATAGAAATCTCATCTTCAGAGATATCTTCCGGTGAATTTCCTGTTATTTCAGTCTCTTTAGGCAAAAAAGGCAACATGAAAATATTTTTAAGCACTATCAAAAGAAAACAGAGTGAACTTAACACAGTGCTGTAAAAAGCAACGATAATTGCTATACCTGCAATAATTGGTACAAATAACAATTTTACAATAATGTACCGTGACATATCATCCGGAACGTGTATAGTTAAACCGGCTTTTTTAGCATATAACCATTGCACTAGGAATAATAACCCCAGAATCAAAAGATTGGAATAGAAAAACACTACAGAGGTAGGATCGGTATGATAGTCACCTGCAAGGGTTGAGGTAAAGGGAAGAAGACAGGTGATAAATAAGGTGACAAAGGTGATACGGATAAACATCGGATTTACCTTTTTTATGAAAATAAAAAACCGGTGATGAGCAATCCAGAAGGCTGCCAATATAAAGAAGGCAAGAGCGAAATGATATAATTGTGGAATCATCAGATTAAATATCTGAAATATTGTTAGCGACTGGCTGTGTTCGGGAAGAGAAATACCCAGTACCAGGATAGTGAGTGCAATAGCATAGACCGCATCAAAAAATGCTTCAAGACGATGGGGATTATGTTCAGAATCTGATGATATAAGAGCATGATAAAGATCACGTGATTTCATATCATATCATGGGAACTCTGAACGAATGAAGATATATATACCATTATCAAGTTATGAATCTCTATGACGTCGGATTATCTTTTGGATATTGAAGATAAAGAATGGGAAAATAGAGTAGAACATAGTAATAAACCGGTTTTTGTAATGTTTTACAGTCCTTCATGTAGTCATTGTATCAGAATACAACCTCATGTTGAAGAACTTGCAAAAGATTTCGGTACTGAAGTTGATTTCATCACACTAAACCTGGTCAGATATCAGTACATCGGAGAACGATATGGTGTTATGGCAACACCGACGTTTATGTTCTTTTGTGGAGGAAAACCGGTTCAGACCCGGGTCGGAGCGGTTTTTCCAGCTATGCTTAAAAAAATGGTTGAAGAAATGGTAACGCATGGAAAGGAATGCCGCCTCTCCTCTTCTGATTGGAAATATGAAATAACCGGATACGGATAAGATTAACTCGTATCTTCATTTGATGTTTGTTCACTTTCCTGAACCGGTTCTCCTGCCTGCACCTGAAGAACTGCATCGGGAGAATCAGGATTTCTGACCATGTACACGAGTTCAAGAACTCCATTTTGAAAACTTCTTGTGCATGATGATTCAACAACCGGAGGCAATGGAGCAGAACTCCGGTATCTGATTTGTCCATTAAATCCGATAATATGGAGAGTATTTTCTGCGATCGCTACATTTACGTGTTCATCCACCAGTCCTTTTAATTCACAGGTAACAAAAACCCGCTCGTCCCACTCCACAACTTCAATGGGGGGGTGCCGGACATCATTACCTGAGTTTGAACTTCCCGGAAAGGGAAACCCGGGCGGAATGTTTCCGGCCATGATAATATTCACGCCGATTACACCAGGTTTAATCTGTCCCTGTCCAAAGGCCTGTGAGAGGATTTTTCGAAGTAAATCTTCCATATTGTGAAAATCTTCGGGGGGGGTATCATTCATATATGTTATTCTCCTTTATTCCTTGGGGTTTATCACTTATCAAGTTCCTCAGCTATTTTTTTATTCGGTTAAAATCAGTTATGGATGAAGGTTTTCTTCGACTTTTCTTATCAGTTCTTCAATCCTCTCAAAATCCTTTTCCTGCCAGAATGTTAAATCTCTGAGTTCTGCGGCTTTTTCCAGAAGTTCAGGTGATAATTCCTGAGTTAATCCGGCACGTTCCACCTGATGCAGAATATATGCTGAACGATAAAGGATCTGCTGCCTCGTCCTTGGATACAAAAGTGCCCAGGCTCCAGCCTCAAATTGTTCAAGATTTCGGTTATCCAGTGTTCCTTGCATATTACTCAGTACCTCACGCAGCGAATCGGTAGTAATAACCGGAACATCACTTGTCTTTTTGGTTTTTGTAAACAGGTCATCAAGGAGGTTCATCTTTACCTCCCGGACAAACGCATTGATATCTGCACCTACAAAATATTTCATTTCCCTGGCAAGAGCATCATAATCAATTTCCGGGTCCAGAAGAGAAGAGAGATCCTTAAGATATAACCGGAGTATGGCACTTCGCCCTTCTACACAAGGAGGTCTGATATAAATATGCTTTTCAAGTCGTCCGGGTCTGAGCAGGGCAGGATCAAGAAGGTCAGGACGATTTGTCGCAGCAATGATGACAACACCGGAAAGATCTTCAACTCCATCCATTTCCGTGAGTATCTGGGATAGTACACTCTCTCCGACACGTGAACTGGCATGCTCCTGACCTCTTTTCTGAACAAGAGCATCAATTTCATCAAAAAATATTATTGATGGAGCTGATTGTCGCGCCTTTCGAAATGCCTCTCTTACCTGCTTTTCAGATTCTCCAACCCACTTGGAGAGCAGTTCCGGACCTTTCACTGAGATGAAATTCATCCTTGACTTTGCCGCTACCGCACGCGCAATTAATGTTTTTCCCGTCCCCGGAGGACCAAATAGTAAAATTCCTTTGGGAGGTTTGATCTTTAATTTTTCAAATGCATCCCGCCGGTGAACAGGCCACTCGATAATCTTTTCGATCTCATGCTTTTCTTTATCAAGACCTTCCACCATTTCCCAGGGAACCTCAGGGATTTCAACATAAAGCTCACGCATTGCAGAAGGTTCAATCCCTTTCCTGGATTCCATGAAATCGGAATTGGTTATCATGAGCGAATCAATCAGTTCAGCAGGAACCTCCTGATCCTCTTTCATCCAACCCATGATACCCCGAAGTGCATGCATGGCAGCTTCCTTACAATGAAGCGCTATGTCGGCTCCGACAAACCCATAACTTGTCTCGGCATAATTTTCCAGATCCACATCATCGGCAAGAGGCATAGTCCTGGTATGCACATGATAAATTTCCAGTCTTCCGGCCCGGTCAGGTATGCCAATCTCTATCTCGCGGTCAAAGCGGCCGCCCCGGCGAAGAGCAGGATCGATGGAATCAGGCATATTGGTTGCGGCAATAACTACAACCTGGCCTCTGCTTGCAAGACCGTCCATCATGGTCAGAATCTGGGCAGTGACACGCCGCTCTACTTCCCCGGTAGTATCCTGGCGTTTGGTTGCAATTGAATCTATTTCATCGATAAAAATTATCGAGGGAGCTTTCTGACGGGCCTCTTCAAAAATTTCCCGGATCTTCTTCTCCGAATCTCCATAATACCTGCTCATTACCTCGGGGCCTGAAAGAGGAATGAAATGTGCCTCCACTTCACTGGCAACCGCACGGGCGAGCAAAGTTTTCCCGGTTCCCGGAGGCCCGTAAAGCAGCACACCTTTTGGTGAATCAATACCAAGATGCTCAAAAATACGGGGATATCGAAGAGGTATCTCAACCATCTCTCTAATCAGGCTTATCTCCCGGGATAAACCTCCGATATCTTCATACTGAATTAATAACTCTTCTTTCTTTTTTTCTTCAGTTTTATAAGGAGTATCGTGTAGGACCACTTCAGTAGTAAATGTTACAACCCCGGTTCCCCTGGGTTCAATCATAGCAACAACGAAAGTAACAGTGTTACCAATAAGATCAATTCGTACGGTCTGACCTTCAATAACCGGTCTGCCCCGGAGTTTTTTTGCCAGGAGAATCTCGGGATTATTAAGAGAGATGCTTGTTACCGGTTGCAGAACAACTTTCCGGACATCATGCACCGTAACACGCCGGACAATAACACGTTCATCGATTCCACTACCGGCATTACTGCGAATCTCTCCATCGATTGCAATGTCATTTCTGCCATGAGTGGTACTCTGTGAACTCCAGGCAGTAGCAACTGCCCTTTTTGCCCCAAGTATCTCAATAAATTCTCCATTTACAATACCAAGGGCACGCATTACTGCAGGATGAATCCGTGCAAGACCTTTCCCAGCATCTTCTTCAGCTGCACGCCGGACCTCAAGCCGGATTCCAGATTTTACTGTCATAATTGTCCACCATTACACCGGATTACAGACGTTTCAGTGACAATAACATCCATTCTGATATCATGTGGCTGTACCGGTATTGAGGGAACTTCCTGTGCAGAATATGCAATTCCTATCTTTTTTATATATGGATTGTCTGATAAAAACCGATCATAATACCCGGCTCCATACCCGATTCTCCCCCCTGTCCGGTCATATCCAAGCATGGGAATAATTGCGCAGGTGATATCCTTTGCAGATGCAGGAATTTCATTCCCAATCGGTTCTGGAACGTTAAAAGTTCCAGGAAGCAGAACGTCTCGTGATTTTATATATGAAAGACGAAGACTGATCGTCTCTTTTTCTATAATTGGAACAATAACATCCCGATTTTGAGAAAGAAGATTATCAATAAACCAGCATGTTTCAACTTCCGGAATTTTTGCACAATATACAAGAACGGACTCACACGGAGTTATGACACCAGATAAAGAAGAACAGATCTTCCTGCTCATTTTTTCTCGTTCTTCTTCAGGAATACTCCATCTTCTTTCCCGGAGTTCAGATCGGATCGCCTCCTTTTGAATCATCTCTGTCTTACCTGATACTTTGCCAGATTGCAAGAACAAACTCAAGTGTAATTAATATAATTATTATCCATTCCAGGAAATTCGAATGTTGTATGCGGACTTCATCCGAAAGCATCGAGTAATTTTCATGAATAACCAGTATCTTCCGATTAACACTATCACTCCAGAGCGGACTTCTGAGAACCTTTAATGCAGTTGCATAAACACGGGCATAATATACATCTTCGGTAACTTTTATGAGATTATTTACTTTTTCAGTAATTTCAGATACGTCTGCATGAATTTCCATAAGATCTGCCATGATCTGATGATACAGGCGTATTCGGGAAAACCAGGTAGATTTATCAGCAAGTTCTATATCATCATACATTTTCTCCATTTTGCGTGATAACACCTGGTCGTAATACCGTAACTCGAGCACCTGAACATTTGCATATTCTATTAAATCAAATAAATCAGTTGGAATTTCTGAATTTTTTATAAATGCTGCCCCCCATGAGAGATAAATGATGTCATCCACGGAATAACTCATACTGTTTTTTAGCACCTCTTCCCGCATCTGGGAGGAAAACTTCGTGTCTTCTCCCATAAGCAGTACTGCGGGGTCAGGAGTACTCTGGAGGTTATCGGTAAAATAAATAAAATAATCTTCAAAAAACGAGGCATCAATTGAGATATCAGAGATATATGGACTGAGTATTTCTTTCAGATTGGCAAGATATGAAGTGAATACGTCCGTAATTGCCTCATCATTGGCAAATATTAACCCAATTTCTTCAAGACTTTTATTATAGGCATTCTCATCAAATTCATGAACAAAACAAAGACTTATTGCACCGATGTCAAAAATACGGGCTGAAGCCTGGAGATCATATCGTATACCTCCAATCGTCACTTCTGCCGGATGCATACGCAAAAAAAGCGGAGGATCCTCAATCATGATGGATTTCGGTTTAATCCGCTGAAAATTAGCCCTGGCAGTATAATAACTTCTGGCGAGAGCAGTCTCTAAACGGGTTATATCAATTTCTTTTCCGATATCATATATCCGGAAAAACCGGATTGCATTCACACCTATCAGACTCCTACCAGCATATCCTGACTCAATTCATGAATTAGGATCAGTAATTCATCAATTGTCAGAGTCATCCTGGAAATATTTACTTATCCTATTTGGTTCTGAAAGGTTAATATGCTAATATCTGGAGAAAGTATGGGATGATAGTTACAATTTTTCTTATCATTGTATGCCTTATTGTGCTTATAGTCCTCTGGCATTTACTGAATAATATCGTGAAACTGATTGTAAATTCAATTGTAGGGTTATTATTACTCGGAGTTGTGAAGGTTTTGAATATCTTTCCGGCACTCGGATTTGAACAGATAGAAATAGGGTGGCTATCAGTTCTTGTATGCGCAATTGCCGGAATACCAGGAGCAATTCTTCTTATGATTCTCCATGTTTTCGGACTGGTTTAATCTCCCTTTTTTTTCAAAAAATTGTTTTCAGGTTCCGGAAAAGGGAAGAACCGGAATTACCAAAGTCTCCGAACTGATAAGATTTAGAGAGTCATCTTCTGCAATGGCGCGGAAATACCAGTATCCCGCCCGGTCAGGATTCAGAAGAATCGGTGCTGTACCATCCGGACCGGTCATGACATTATCAACGGGTAGCGGTGTCCAGTCAATACCATTGTTTGAAAATAGCAGATTAAGAGGAGTGCCTGGCACAGGAGTATTATCCGGATAATAAAAACGAAGAGAGAGATTCAGAGTTTCGTTCTCATAAATATAAGACTGGTCACTTGTAATGTGGAGAACAGGAAATTCTTCAGAATAAACCGCCTCTTCAGCAGACTCGGAAGATATAACAGTAATCACCTGAACATCTGAATACAAAGGACTCCGGGTCGTATTACCGGGTTTTCTTACACTAAGGAGATACATTCCGGTTGTCTCAGGTGCAGGGATCTGACATTCAAATTTGCCGTTTTGATTTGTCAGGATATCACTACTATTCTGATAATTATCCCAGAATTTTCCACCAAAATTATACCAGACCAGTTCAAGAACCTGAAGTTTCCGGTCAGATTCATCATTATTTTTATACCATCCATACAAAGTCATATTCTGAAGAGAAGGAATAGTGGTGTCCTTAATTGAAAGTTCAAGTCCTTCTTCATCAGAGATTGTTTTTACCGGAGGGTTAATCCCTGATATTGTCGGGGTTAGAGTCACGTAATTTGACCATAGTGATGAACCCTTATTATTCCCAGAATATTCCAGAACACAGGATATGGGATACGGTCCAGGAACTGATAGGTTAAATGTGACCAAACCTGACCTGCTTGTAAACCCTTCAATAACACCTTCTGTAGAGATATCATCTCCGGCACTATTCAAGTGAAGAAGAACCCGAGAATATGGAACAGGTATGTCTGTACCATCAAGTACCTTTCCGGATAACAAAACCGGTTCCCCTGGATAAAAAAAGGAAGGAAAAACAGACAGCGATACAGATCCAGTCGTGTTATCAGGTTCACCGGAAATTACCTGTTCAAAATCAGATGTGTTTTTGCTGACATCATCGGTAAATAGACAAAATCCATCAGGACAGGGATTAGACACAATCTCAAGTTTTTCACTTTTGAGGGGTTCTTTTAAGATTTCAGAGGAGGAAGTAAGATTTGCCTGAAACTGGTGCAATCCATCTTCTTCTAATATGGTATTGAGATAAAAATAACCGTAATTATCTGTGATAACCTCGTGTTCAGTTCGTGATCCGGTTTTATTCCATTCCTCAATGATAATAGGCGTGTCCTGAAAAGGACCAAATACTCCGGTAAGAGATCCATTCAGAACGATTTCATCTCCAGTAATCTGATAATACCGGGAAGGATTCACGGTAAGTTTTAGTTCTGCCCCGACAAGAGGATCGATGTCATCTCCGATTGCAAGGATCTCTTTCCATTCATCAAATGATTTCCCGGATTCGGCGGATGCCGGACATCCCATATAAAAAAGCAGAATAATAATGCCTGGAATTAAACACCGAAAAAATTTATTGCTATTCATATAGAGTAAAAAAATTATCCCAGATACCGATACCTGGTATAGCGTGATTCAAGTTCTGCAATGGAGTGGGGCATATAAGAATCTGATCTCTTCTCCAATTTTAATCGGATTTCATTTTCTTTTGAAGGATTCAGACGGATGGCATTTTCATAACTCTGAACACCTTCTGTATAGAGATCTTTTTCTTTAAATTTCTCATCTGCATCTAATCCGCCGGTATAGATGGTCAGAAGGGTAAAAATTACATCACCAAATTTTTCCCAGGTTGCACCATCAGTTGGATTTGCACTCACAGCACGCGAATAATTTTCATATGCCCGCAGATACATACCCCGGTCAAGAGCAGCATCTCCACTCAGCACAAACTCCTGTGCATTTTTTGGAGAGATCTGATCTATACGGGCATATGTTTCTCCAGACACGTCTGTCTGTTTTAATGAGCGGGTCAGTCTTGCTTTTTTGAGAAGGTAATCAGGATTTTCCTTGTCACGGGCAATTGCCCCGTCAAGAGCAGATAATGCCTCTTCAGGTCTTCCGGTAATCTGAAGGAGATGTCCCTTTTTTCCATAATATTGCGCAGAATCCGGATTCAAACCAATTAGATAGTCATAGAGTTCTATCGCGGAGTCATATCTACCCAAAAAGGACGAAATCTCTGCTAATACCTCTGCTCCGGAAACCCGGATTTCAGGGGAGAGAACCGGCTCACTTGCCTGGAGGAGAAGCACTGGAGTGAAAACTGCGAAAATGCAGAAAAGTATAATGATTACTATTGGTATAGTGATAAGTTTCATGAATAAACCGAAAATTTTCCCTGATTAAATGATATTCTGTTCAATGCGATTAGGGTACATTACTATCCTATTAATTCTCAATTTTCTGGTGTTGAAATTCTGCCTGAATTAGATACCTATACTCATTGGAGAACTACAATATATATCGGTAGTCTTATTGGCATAGTAAACCTATGAGACATTTATTTCATAAATGGTTGATGTAGTATGGTGCATGAATATAAAAAATTGAGAATTGGTGGACAGATATGAAATTCATCTCCGAGAAAGGAGTTATTTTTTGTTTTATAATAGCCCTTTTTCTCATCCTTATGTATATTGGCACAAGTACGGTGGTATCAGACCAGGTTTTTTCGATTGAAGATGCAGGAAAAAGTTTTCCGATATATGATTCAGTAAACTACCGGATACAGAATACCATCGAAAAAGAAGACTCCGGAGGCAGAACCTGTTATATCTCACGGCCCTACGGCTATGTGGAAACATCTGAAGACACCCAGGTAAATCTCTCAATCAGGAAGACCTATATAGACCGGGTTTCCCGGGATAAGGCATATATCAAAGGTGAGATAAAAAACCTTGATGACAAGACCATTGATGTCATAATCATCACATTTAACCTCTTCAATGCTGACGGGAAGCAGATTGGAAATGCTTACGCATCAATTGATTACCTTGAACCAAAAGGAGAATGGATTTTTTCCACTGAGCCAATCACCCGGACCGACTTTAAATTTGAACGGTATGGTTCCATTTATACCGGAATATTTAACTGATTTTTAGATAAAAACGGATAATTTTTTTATTACCCGTTCGACCTGCCGGACTGATGTTCCAATATATTCTTCCGGAGAGAGCAGTTTTTCAATGTCAGCGGGTTTGATATATTTCGTTATTTCAGGGGTTTTTGCAAGAAGTGATGCAAGGGACTGTCCGGCCGAGAGAGCTTCCATACTTTTTTCCCTGATGATTTCATGGGCATCCTGCCTGGCCATTCCTTTCCGGGTCAGTTCTATCATGACAGATTCTGCCATGTTGATACCATGGAGCATGGAAAGGTTTTGTTTTATCCTGTCTTCTCTCAGGTTTAACCCATCAAGCACTGATGTCATGACTTTTAAAATATGATCTGTAAGAATCGTTGCTTCGGGAAACAGAATACGCTCCGGAGAAGAGTTCGTTAGATCCCGCTCATCCCACAGGGTATTGTTCTGAAACGCCGGTTCAACTGCTGACCTGACAATCCGTGCAAGACCGCAGACCTGTTCACTTTTGATCGGGTTTCTCTTATGTGGCATCGTAGAGGAACCTACCTGCTTTGAACCAAATGCCTCTTCCACTTCTCCGATTTCTGTCCGCTGCAAAGACCGGATTTCAACTCCTATCTTATCAAGGGTTGTTGCCAGATTTGCAAGGAAACAAAAATATTCTGCATACCGGTCACGCTGGATTATCTGGTTTGATACATCTACGGATGAGAGATCAAGATATTTCATCATATGTTCCTGTATCTCAATCCCCTTTTCTCCAAGTGCGGCCTGTGTCCCCACAGCACCAGTCAGCTGTCCCACACAAACCCGGGGTCTCATCTGGGAAAGTCTTTCAATATGTCTTCCAATTTCACTTGCCCAGATGGCAAAACGAAGACCATACGTTGTAGGGACCCCATGCTGCCCGTGAGTTCTCCCAATACAGACCAGATATTTTGTTTTATCCGCACGGTTTAACAACACCTGAAGAATGCATTTCAGTTTTGCATCAAGAATATCCAGTGCATCCCGGATTTGAAGTCCGGTTGCAGTATCAAGGATATCATTTGATGTTGCCCCGTAGTGAATCCATCTTCCGGCCGGACCACATACTTCAGATACCGCACGGACAACTGCCATCATATCATGGTGAATCTCGTTTTCAATCTCTTTTGAACGCTCAAGTGATGCAGCCTTTGCATGTGCCTCTATCATGTCTGCATCTTCCTGTGGTATCATCCCGACCGTGCTTTCGGCTTTTGCAAGTGCTATCTCTGCGTTTATTATGGAATTGAACCGATGGTTTTCGCTGAAAACCTCTTTCATTTCTTCGGTTCCATAACGAAATTCTATTGGATGTATCGCCATGCGTACAGATTGGATGCCATGATAGTTAACCATATGAATTTCTATATTTTCATTACCAGGCAGAACTGAGGAACCTTATATAGAGCTATGTCCCTCATGAGAATGTATGATTACTGACCGGGAACGGGCAGCCTTTGAGGCAGGAATAAAACTGGGAGCATTATATCATCAATGGGTCGGGGCTCCAATCTCCCGCGAATCTGCATCGTCACTTGAGAAGGCAATAGAGAATGCGCACATTCAGCAGCCATATATGACAGATGTATCTGTCAGACTGGACAGAGAACTCATGATTCCTAATTCCTTCGGATATAGTGAACTTTCCGGACTGATGTTTGATGTCGAACTTACCGTCCGGGTAAACCAGGCAAGTTGTCATGCCTGTATTGCCCGTGAAGGAGAATATCCCATGATGAGAATCGAGTGGATGGATGAAGACGCAGAAATTTCCAATCCTTGATGATCATATCCATATCGATCCCCGGAATGGAAAAGGGATTGAGGCAATAAAGGAGTTTAAACGGGCAGGCGGGACACATATCTGTCTGGTTACAAAACCTTCATGGTCGCTAGGTGTTCATCCGACTACCGGTGATGATTTTAGGGGAGTATTTGATGAAACCCTTGAGATTGCAAGAGAAATCACCGAAGATACCGGTGTTGTAACCTTTGTCCTCCTCGGAGTTCATCCGGCAGAAATAACCGTTCTTTCAGAAAGGATGACCCCGGAAGAGGCCGCTGACATAATGGCTGGCGGTCTCACGCTGGCGGCACAATATGTCCAGGAAGGAAGGGCCATAGGACTTAAAAGTGGCCGTCCCCATTACGAAGTATCTGAAAAAATTTTGGCACTATCCAACCAGGTGCTTACCCATGGATTTACGCTTGCAGCGGATGAATCCTGTGCCATCCAGGTCCATGCTGAAACCGGACCCTGTGAGGATATGATTACCATGGCACAAAAAGCCGGGTTGAACCCCTGCCGTGTCATCAAGCATTTTGCCAGCCCTGATACTCCGCTTTCTGCATCTATTATCGCAAAACAGGAACAAATACCAGAACTTTGCAGGCAAAAGAGAACATTCACCCTTGAAAGTGATTATATGGATGAAAATTCCAGACCCGGTGCTGTAATCGGTCCAAAATCAGTCCCCCGGTTTACCAACCGATACCTTGAGCAGGGACATATTACCGAAGAAGATGTGTACCGGATTCATGTGGAAAGCCCGAAGAAATTCTATGGGATAGATATTACCATATAAAGTATCTGAAAAGTATTTCTCCCACTATAACCCGATTAATACTGAATGTTACTTCGTATTCACCGGTCGGCTGAAAACCGGGAAGTTGTCGGAATATGTGACCGTGAACTTGTTGGAAAGACGCTGAATGAAGGGCCGGTTTCAATATCCATTACCAGTGCTTTTTTTGGTGATACTCCGGCGAGTGAAGAAGAGATAAGACGAGCCTTAGATACTTCAGATAATATTACCATGTTTGGAGAGCGATGTATCACTCTTGCTATCGAACATGGTGCAATAGACAGGGAATCCTGCAAATTTGTAGAAGGAATCCCTTATGCAACCATAATCAGACTATAAGAAGATGAATTTTCATGGATTTACAACAAGCAATCTGCCCTAAATGTGGCGGCCCTTCTCCTGAAGGAGATATTTGTGGAAAATGCCGCGCAGGAAAGATGGAATGGTTCCGGTGTGATGGGCGGGTAATTCTTGTAAGATGTCCGAATTGTAATTCCATGCGTGATAAAAACGGATGGAATGATTGCGAACGCTCACGCGAAGACCTTGAATATGATGCAGCATTGTCTGCAGTTCATCTCCATGAGGATATCAGAAAACCTCAGTTGGATATCAGACTCGAAGAAAATAGTAAAAACAGATCATTTGCGCACATATCCGTGACCGGAGAACTATATAAAGAAAAAGTTGAAACCGCTTGTATGGTTGAAATACTCTGGCAGTTTGACTCCTGTGACCGATGCAGCAGGTACCATGGTAATTACTGGCAGGGTGTTGTACAGCTCAGGGCTGAAGGAAGAAAAGCCACACCTGAAGAGCAGGAACGGGCAAAACGGATCGCCTATCTTGCAGAAGAGGAGTTACAACTTCAGGGAGAACGCCTTTCATTTGTCACCCGGATGGAAGAGGGAAGAGAAGGACTGGATATCATCGTAGGCACCCAGACCCTTGGTGAGCAGATATCACGTGATATTACCAGAAAGATGGGAGGACGATATTCCCTGCATCCAACTCTTGTCGGAGAGAAAGAAGGTAAAAAACTTTTCCGGATTACTTATGCAGTGCGGCTGCCCCGGTATACCAAAGGAGACATCATTTTCATAAGAGGCACCTATGGAGAGATTCTCGGGGCTGAAGGTAAGACTATCAGTTACCTTGATCTTGCTTCAGGTATTCCCCGGACTGTTCCGGTCTCCACCGAATCAAGATATATCGGGTCAGTCAGGGACGGCATTCCGATGCTGGTTGTATACCAGGATGGGGAAACGCTTGGCCTGATGGAGGAAGAATCAGGGAAAACAGAAGAGGTTCCGGTTCTTTCATGGCGTACTATCAATTCCGGAGAACGTGTTCATATCATCCGTGATGAAGACAAAGTCCTTGTCGTATAATCAGCATAATTCCTGCCGATCATGAATGTCCGGGCTGTTCCCACGAAAGAAATAAAATCCATTCTATCAGAACACTGGGTAGATACGACCAGAAAACCCTATGTTCTGAATGATACAGCCTTTATTCCAGTCCAGGACGGATATCCTTTTACTCACATCCTCCCGGATAGAAAACGGAAAAAAAGGGGATACCAAAGGATCGGAGATATCATCGCCTTTCATGGACCAAAACCAGGTCCGGACCTGATTGACGAGGTTATCATCACATATAATCCTAGGGGAATCATCTGGTACAAAGGACATACCGGTAAGATGCGGATCCCGGACATCGAACCTCTCTATGGTGAAACAGGAGAGGTTACCTTCAAGGAAGCTGGGATAATCTACCGGCTGGACCCTTCCCGAATAATGTTCTCTCAGGGCAACCGGGAAGAAAAAATCCGGGTGTCACATATGGTTTCAAAAGGTGAACAGGTATGTGACATGTTTGCCGGAATCGGATACTTTACCCTTCCTCTTGCAAAAGCCGGTGCAGAGGTCCATGCAATTGAACTCAATCCTGAATCAGTCAGGTACCTCCGTACAAATTGTATTGAAAACAACCTGGAATCTCACATTAGGATATCAGAAGGAGACTGCAGAGAAAACATGAAAGGTATCTATGACCGGATACACATGGGCCATTACAATGCCACTGATTTTCTTTCTTTAGCCTTAAAACATGTAGTATCCGGAACGGTGCTGCATGTTCACGGAATCGGAGATATCACCGGCGAAATAAAACAAATATTATCTGATTCAGACAGGCAAGGGTCGTGCACCCACCGGATTATAAAAAAAATAGGCCCAAAAAAGACACATACCGTCACTGATGTGGTAATTTCATGAGTTATCTATCTGGAAAAACTATAGTCCTCGGAGTAACCGGTAGTATTGCAGCGGTTGAAACCGTTAAGCTGGTCCATGCACTCCGGAGAAAAGGGGCGATTGTTCAGCCGGTTATGAGCCAGGCTGCCTGCTCAATACTCCACCCTGATGCCCTGACCTACGCAAGCGGCAGAGATACCATTACCCGGATATCCGGTCATGTTGAACATGTAGAATACTGTGGGGACGAAGGGTTTTCCGACCTCCTGTTAATCGCCCCCTGTACGGCAAATACCATATCAAAAATAGCCTGTGGTATCGACGATACACCGGTAACCACCTTTGCAACGACAGCTCTTGGAAGAAACATGCCGGTAGCACTTGTCCCTGCCATGCACCATGCAATGTTTCGTCACCAGATGGTCGTAAAAAATCTGAATGCACTCATAGATGCCGGAATCATAGTTATCGGACCAAAGATTGAAGAAGGAAAAGCAAAAATTGTAGCCCAGGATGAAATAGTACTCTGGTGTGAACGTATTCTTTCCCAAAGTCCGTTATCAGGAAAAAAGGTCCTCATCACCAGTGGCAGATGTGAAGAGCCGGTTGATGATATCCGGGTTCTCACCTCACGATCATCTGGTATCATGGGCCAGGAACTTGCCCTCGAAGCATTCAGATTAGGAGCAGATGTTACCATTATCCATCGTGATTATGTACCATTCTGTGAAAATATCCGGATCACTACCGCTGCATCCATGGAACAGGCGGTACAATCAGTCGTCAAGGAAAAAAAGCCCGACATTTATATCAGTGCCGCAGCGATTTCAGATTTTGCTCCGGAAAAGGTTCCAGGAAAAATTCTAAGCGGACAGGAAGTTACAATCAGGTTTAAACCACTTCCGAAGATTCTTGACAGTGTTCTCGGGACCATTCCGGTCATTGTCGGATTCAAACTGGGAGAAGATTCTATTACTGATGCACAGGCACTTCTAAAAAAAGGTGTCACCATGGTCCTTGCAAATACTCCGGAGAACCTGGGCACTGAAGAGGGTAATTACACACTCCTTGATTATTCCGGAGAGACCCGGATAAGCGGTTTAAAACAGGATATTGCCCGGCAAATATTCCAGAGAATTGTTACAAAACACCTATAACCATGGGATCATCGCATGTCGTGGCATTTTGTCCTGGCCAGATTTCCGGATATTTTCTTCCGGTCATATCTGAAAATCCTGATGAGTCAGGTAGTTGTGGCGCCGGACTTGTTATTTCAGAAGGGGTAAAAGTTACCGCATCAAGAAACCCGGTCTCATCTGTGGACGTTTATCAGACTGACAGAACCGGAATGCCCAACAAAATTGCTGAATCATCCAATATCATCATGAATCTTCTGGATGCTCTTGATGTTTCGGCATCGATAACCACCTGCTGCCATCTTCCCATCGGATGTGGATACGGGATGTCTGCTGCGGCTCTTCTTGGAGCAACTCATGCATTAAACCGGTTATTTCAGTTCGGAATGAATGAGCATGAATGTGCACGACTCGCACACCGGCTTGAGGTCATGGAACGATCAGGCCTTGGAGATGTATCTGGGTGTCAGGGAGGGGGGTTTGTTGTCCGGGTCACACCCGGACCTGATGGTGAAATATACCGGACAATGGATACAAGATCAATATTTGCAATAACCATCAGCCCGATAAAAACCTCATCTGTTCTCAGTTCACCGGAACAGATAGAAAAATTTAAACGAGCATACCCCACCACAATACCCAAAACTCTTGATGAATTTATGACCGTTGCACGGAAATTTGCCGAAGGGACCGGACTTATTACTGAAGATGTACGAAACATCCTTCTCAAATGTGATGCACATGGCATTCCTGCAAGTATGACAATGCTCGGGAACGGCGTGTTTGCCACCGGAAGAGATGCTGAAAAGATCCTGTCCGGATTTGGCAATGTATACCGCCTTTCCCTCTCCCCCGGAGGACCCAGAATATTACACGGAGAATATCTGTCATGATTCCAAAAACTCACCCCCGATATCGTTCTCTTGTTACCAGGGAACACCTTGCAACCTGTGCAAAAACAGGAATCGTCTCACTTGAAGGCCTCACCGCCCATGGAAGAGGAGAAGCATTTGATTACCTGCTTGGAGAGGCTTCAACACCCTCGGCGCTCCGGGCAGAAAAAATAGCTGCAGCCCTTCTCCTCTCTGCCAGGCATCCGGTGATATCGGTAAATGGCAACACTGCCGCTCTTGCAGCAGAAGCAATTGCAGCATTACAACAGGCCTCAGGATCAATAGTTGAAGTAAACCTCTTTCACCGGACTGAAGAGCGAATTGACTCAATTACCCGTCTCCTTGAAAAACACGGAGTAAAAGTCCTTTCCGGAGAAGTCTCCAGGTTCATTCCTCTTGATCATGACCGTGGTCTTTGTCATCACGACGGAATGTATTCAGCAGATGTAATCCTGGTGCCCCTTGAAGATGGAGACCGGGCTGAGGCACTGATTAAAATGGGAAAAACAGTCATTGCCATTGACCTCAATCCCCTCTCCCGGACCACCCGGACCTGTACCCTTCCGGTTATCGATGAAGTAACACGGGCAATACCTCATATCACCCGGTTTTGTAAGGAAATAACCGAAGAAGAGATCCCGGACATACTCAGCAATTATACCGGAACCGAATTTATCAGGGATGCACTGGAATATATACGGAGGAAGTTACAGGATGTTCTGGATTGAGAAGTACCGTCCGGTCAGCTTTGACCAGATTCATGGACAGGAGAGGGTCTCTGAAGTTCTTAAACGATGTGCAGAAACAAAGACATTGCCCCATCTCGTTGTCTGTGGTCCTCCCGGTACCGGTAAATCAGTAGCTGTTGAAACAACATTACGAGAACTTTACGGGGAACGGTGGCAGGATAACGTTACACTCTTCCGAACTGCTGATTTCATGGAACGTGGAAAATCAGCCCTGGAATCAGACGAACGGTTTTTTCAGCTCTACCGTTCTGATGAATCATTTCTGTCCAATTTCAAACATATCATCTCATCATACGCATCGATTCGTCCGATAGACGCAGAATTCAAAGTTATGTTATTTGAAGATGCCCAGGCCTTATCCCATGATGTGCAGCATGCTCTCCGCAGAACCATGGAGCGGTATAGTGCAACATGCCGGTTTATCTTCACCACAACACAGGTTTCATCCCTTATCCCCCCAATAAAATCAAGGTGCCTTCCTCTCTTTTTTTCCCCGGTCTCCCGGGAGATAATAAGGGATACTCTAAATCAGATACAGGAAGACATACCAGAACAGGACAGGGTATCTTCTGATGAAATCGGTCTTATTGTTGCTGCCTCTGCAGGTGATTTACGAAAAGCAATCATGTATCTTCAGGTCAGGGTAGAGACAAAAACACCTTTTAATCCGGATACCCTCAGCATGACAGAATTACAGGAAGAGACTTCCACTGCATTTCATGCCATGAAAGCCAAGGATGTCGGAGCAGCACAAAAAACAATCCAGTCCCTCATGATATCACAGGGCCTATCAGGAAAAGAAGTTATCAGTACCCTGCTTCAGGTAGTGGAGCGGGAATATCATGATCCGGAGATAATTACACTTCTGGCCGATGCCGATGCACGACTCACCCATGCAGGCAATGAATATGTCCAGGTTAATGCCCTTGTTGCAACCATTGTAGCGGAGGTGTTTCCATAACCGGAATGAAAGCATCGGTAGAGACCCGTGTCCAGTCACACTACGATGATATCGCCGATGTTTATGACCAGCGATACGACCACCGGGAACGGGGGAAGATCTACTATGATCATATATCCGAAGCTGTCCTTGGAAAAATAAATACTAACGGACATCTCCTGGATATCGGATGCGGAACCGGACTTTTTCTTGAGCGGTACTTAAGAGAAGAGAAAAACCGCACCGCTACCGGCATTGATATCAGCTTTGGAATGATTCGAAAGGCACGGGACCGGTATCCGGACCTCTCATATGTCGTAGGAAATGGAGAATTTTTACCGTTCGAATCATCTTCATTTGATTCCATATCCAGTCTCCTTGCATTTTCCTATCTCCAGAATCCTGACCTTACCATGCAGGACTGTTTCAGGGTTTTAGTTCCTGGAGGAAGACTTGCTGTTTGTACACTTGGAAGAAATATTTTTACATCAGGTCTTCCGGCACTCTATACCATTGGTGCGAAAATGAAAATCAGGAGGGTCGGGGTCGGCTCATTTGCTGAACATTATTATAGTGCAAAAGAGATGTATGACCTTCTTCAGATGGCAGGATTTGAAGACATTGAGATATTCAGGTGTTCTTTTGCTCATTTCAACCTGGCAGGCCCCTTATTTATGATAGCAAAAAAAGTGGAATCCTTCATTGAAGACAATATTCCATACCTTGCATATAACCTGATTGCTGCAGGGAAAAAACCGGAATAAAAAGGATCAGATCCTCACTTTCATTTTTATTTTCTGCCTATTTTTTTCCCAAGGTCATCAAGAGTATATTCCATTTCATAGTGACAACAGTGTTTTCTCGGAAGCCAGTAGAACCTTTTCTGGAATTCTACGTCAACCTTCGTGACATGCAGGGCCAGGGCCAGTTGGAATGCAAAGATAATGATAACGGTCAGAACAATATCACGAAGCGAGAGAGAGATTGAAGAGAAAAATGAGTACTGAGCAGTAATTAGATACCGAATTTGGTCCTCGAGTCCGGCTAGCTGGCCAATCGTTACAACAACAATAATTATGAGTAGCCCAGATAACAGGAGCAATACACATGAGATAACCCATGACCTGAAAAATTTGCCTAACACTGCAACTATTGTGCAGAGGACAAAAATTATCACTACAGGATCCATGAGCACCTGCATTATTGCTCCATTCATTGTTTTACCATCTTCTGGCATCAGGTTTATTCTTTTCCATCAGATTACGGCCCTGCCCTAAACATGAAATAACCAAAAAAAATGGTACTAATAATTTATAATGGTAGCAGGAATAGTAACAATATGGTTCAGCTTAAAATTCCTTGTTTATCAATCAGACAAGACTTTTACTTTTTTTTGGTGATCACATGAACCAACGTTTTTGTCTCGGGTTTGAAATACATCAACCATATCGCCTGAAAAAGGCATTTGTGCCCGGATCGAAGAATAACCAGGAAGACCTCATGGAGCGCTATTTTGATGGAGCAAATAAAGAAATCCTGCTTCGGGTATCCAATAAGTGTTACGGACCAGCCACCTCCATCATTCTTGAAAAGCTTGATGAAGGATTCGCATGTGCTTTCTCAATTTCCGGAGTACTCATTGAACAGATGGAGCGATGGGCACCGGACATTCTTGATCTTTTTGTTCAGGCAGCCAGTCATAAAAACGTCGAGATGATTGGGCAGACTTATTTTCACAGTATGGCCAGCCTTTTCTGGACAATGGATGAATTTTGCAACCAGGTCAACCTTCACCGGGAACTCATAAAAGATGTGTTCCACGTTGAACCGGTGGTTTTTGAAAATACCGAATTCATTCTTGACAACCGGATTGCTGCAACTGTCCGGGAACTGGGATATAAAGCCTGTCTTACCGAAGGAGTGGACCATATTCTGGAGTGGAGAAGTCCCAACCATCTGTATCAGTGTGCCGGTCTTCCGGTCATTATGAGAAATTTTAAACTCTCTGATGACATTGCATTCCGGTTTACCTGCCGTGACTGGGCTGAGTGGCCCCTTACAGCCGACCGGTATGCTTCCTGGATATCAAAAACACCCGGCGATTTTATCCCGGTTTTTATTGATTATGAAACCCTCGGAGAACATTACTGGGTAGAATCAGGTATCCTGGAATTTTTAAGACACCTGGGACCTGAAATGAGAAATTCAGATGTAAAGATGATAAAGCCATCTGAGATTCTTTCATTCCCCGTCCAACACGAATTTTCTATTCCTTATCCGATTTCCTGGGCAGATGCAGAGAAAGACGGGAGTGCCTGGATAGAGAACAGAAAACAAAAAAATGCCTTCAGGGCAGTTCAGCGGGCAGAATCATTCTGTGAAAACAAGCACCTATGGAGATGCTTCCAGATAAGTGACCATTTCTATTATATGTCCTGCAAATATGGCTCATGCGGAGAAGTCCATAATTATTTCAGCCACCAGCCGGAACATGAGGCATTTATAACATACATGGATGCACTGGCTGATTTTGAAGAGCGTGAGGTAAATACCATGGAAAAGAAAAAGTTTTTATTTCCTCTTCGCTCGCTTTCGGTTGATGATGCTTTTTATTTCTCCAGTCCGGTCGGGTATACCGGACATGTTGCATTTGATCTTGACCAGTTTGCAGAGATGCTCCAGATTGTTCCTGCAGATTCAATATCATTTCATCACCAGAAAGGAGATTTTGCTTCATGGTGCAGGTATGAGATAAAAGATGAACCACTGGCCCGGTCCATTGAACAGGCAAAAACCCGCCAGGAATTAATACTTGCAGCCGATACCCGGAGATTTGAGTTATGGGCAGGGTTAAGATAGTGAGATCTCACCGTTAATGAGGGCTGTAAATTCGCTCATAATTATTATATCCTTTTTTACATCGTCAACCTTACATTATGTCCCGGGCTCAAAACAAATTCTCAACAAATAAGCTTTTGAGAAACACAATCCCATACAATAACAAATGCTTGATATTCATCACCAATCGATAACAACAGAAGATGGTAAGCCAGTAGGGGTTATTCTGGATATTGCCACTTTTCAAAAAATTGAAACCATAATAGAGAATTATGGATTATCTCATCTCATGAATGAAGTAGAAGACGATGAGGAATTGGATCGGGAAAGCGCAATAAAATTCTATAAATCAACCATCACCGGACAAAATAATGGTTGAATGCAAATACAAGAAAGCCTGCATCAAAGATCTTGTAAATGTCCCCACCACACATAAAGATAAAATAGCGAAAATAATTTTTGAGGATATACCCGAATCAGATAGTATTTGGGAATGTGGCCTTGATATCACTCCGATGAAAGGATACCCTGAATGTTATCGTGTCAGAGTTGGTAAATATCGCATTGGACTTAAAATATCTGATAATATCATCAAATTTTATAGAATAAAGAGTAGAGAAGAGATATATTCTGTATTCCCTTAATTTTTAAATTATTGACCGTTTCAATTCTTCCTGATATTACGAATGATCATTAGTTACCGCCCTTCGAACATCGATCCGTATCTTTATGAACTGCAATTTCGCGCGGGGAATGACAATATCATGTAATTCCATCCAATTTTCTTAAGGAACTGAAAGATGTAACCTGTGTATGCGGTGATAAGTGTTTGATAGAACCAACTTACAATAACAAATATCTTACATGATCCCGGTTTTCAGACAAGTATTTTAATGATGGTTCATCCATTTTTTCAATATGGTTTTTTATTCGTTTCCCTTCCGGTGGTGTCCCACAAATATTTTCAAAAAATCCGCAGATTATTTAGTTATTCTTCGTAATACTGCCGGATTTTCTGCAGGATTCGCTAAACTCAATAAAAGAAACCACAGGTGCATATTTTGACAGGAGAACGATACAAGATAGCCATTTTCTGCTGGGAAAACCTCCATGGAGACCGGGTCGGAGGTCTTTCAAACGCATCAACCTATCTCGCCCAGGCTCTTGCAAAAGACCATGAAGTACATTTTTTTACCCGGGGGGACGAGGACTTCGAGATGAACGGGGTCTATTACCACGTGTTTCGCCCCTCCGGTACCAATATCATTGATTATTGTGCCAACCTTTCAAGAGGACTTGTTGATCGTTTTTACCAGTTTGACAGCCCGCCTTTTGATGTAATACATTTTCACGACTGGCATGTAACCGAAGCACTTCATCTCCTGCAACACAGGCCAACGGTTTTTTCCTATCACTCCACTGAATTTGGCAGAAACGGAAACGTTCACGGTGACTGGTGGGAATATCACGAAATTTGTAGCAAAGAATGGTATGCTGGCCTGATTGCACGAAGATGTACCATGGTTTCCTGGACACTCCGAAGTGAAGTCATTGATCTCTATAAAGTAGATCCTGCAAAAGTTCATGTCATTCCAAATGGGGTTGTAAAAGAGCAGTTCGATGTCAGTATTGATCCCGGCTCGATAAAAGAAAAATTCGGGCTGCATTACTCAACTCCTCTCATTTCCTATATCGGCAGAATGGCCTATCAGAAAGGGCCGGACATTCTTGTCGATGCAATACCCCTTATCAGGGAAAAACACTGGAATGCAGCTTTCATTCTTGCCGGAGACGGAGGAATGCGGGACTGGCTGATGGATCGGACCCGGGGATGGCCGGTGCAGTTTCCAGGATTTATAACAGATTCTGAATATGTTCGTCTTCTTCATGCTAGTGATATCATCGTAATCCCAAGCAGGAATGAACCGTTTGGGATTATTCTCCTGGAAGCATGGAGTGCAAACCGTCCGGTTGTTGTGAGCAGGGTTGGCGGACTTGCAGAAAATGTCGAGCACGGAGTAACCGGCCTTGTTGTCGACACCACCCCGGAGGGTATTGCATGGGGAGTGAATTATTACCTGGATAATCAAAATGACAGAATCAGAATGGCCAGGGGAGGGTATATCCAGGTTGATAAACGGTTCTTCTGGGATTCAATAAAAGACCATATGATGTATGTGTACCGGGAGGCGATGATTTGAACATAATATTCTGTATTGATGAATTTCCACCGGTTTTCTGGGGAGGACTTGGAACATATGCAAGGGAAATGACAGGAAGACTCAGCAGAAGACATGTTCGTCCGGCAGTTCTTTCCCGGAACACGGGGAATCTTCCATTATCAGACCTCTGGAACGGAATACCGGTCTATCGCCCTGACGTCTTAAAAACCAATGATATTATTCCATATCTGGTTCCCTCTGGTGTGGAATCCTGGAATTTTCCAGACCAGCAGTTTTTCATGGAAACAATTCAGTACAACCAGCTCGGAGCATATCATTATATCCGGACTTTTCATCAGGCCAAAAAACACTCATTTCAACTGGTAGTATCTCACGACTGGGCCAGCGCAACTGCCGGACTGATCATCAGGGAAAATCTGGATATTCCATTCATTTTCCACTTTCATTCCCATGAACAGGGAAGGATGGAAAACCCTTCACAGATAATTACAGACATCGAAAGGATGGCAGCCGAAAAAGCGGATGCAATAATCACCGTATCACATGCCATGAAAAATGCCCTGGTAAAACTCGGATTCCAGGAGGAAAAAATTCATGTTGTACACAACGGGGTGGACCCGGACTCTTTTTCCCCGGACCTTTTTACAGTTGATAGCATTTCTGAGTTTCGGAGTCAGACAGGAGTCCATGACAGTCCGATGATCCTGTACGTGGGCAGGTTAACACCGGTTAAGGGGATTGAGAATCTAATCCGGGCTATGCCGGAGATTGCGAGAGAAATTCCGGATGTAAAACTGGTTGTCCTGGGGGTTGGTGAACTGGAAAACCGGCTCAGGTCCATGACAGAAGAACTTGGACTTTCGGATTCTATTATTTTTACCTGTCAGCATGTGTCCGAACAGGATCTAAAAATGCATTATGCAGCCTGTGACTGTGCTGTTTTTCCATCTAAATATGAAGCTTTTGGCATTGTATGCACTGAAGCCATGGCCATGGCAAAACCGGTAGTAGCAGGTGTCCTTGGAACAAGCGGTTTTTATGAGCAGGTTACAATACATGGTGATGAACAAAACGGGTTTCATGTAAATCCACATTCTCCGGAAGACATCGCAAAACACCTGTGTATTCTCCTAAAAGATCCGGACATGAGAAAAAAATTCGGTCTTGCCGGAAGAAAACGAATTGAGAAGGATTTCACCTGGGAGGTTGCAGCGGATAAAACGGCTGCCATCTATCATCAGGTTCATAACCCAAAACAACCGTAATTTTAGTGAATACCTATCATGGACTGTCCTGCACTACCTGAAGAACTTACCATAATTCCTCATCATATCCGGTACGGAAGAGAACTGCAAAATACCAGGATAGCATCAGGCAGGGAGTTTCTCATGACCGAAGGAAGAAGGATCTGTACTTCCTCCTTTGCCGGAAATTCTCGCAGATATCATGGCCTTTTAATCGACAATGATTCAATTATTCTTTCATCACTCCATGAGATTATCAATGGTGTTTCACTTCTTCCCGGCTGGTGGGGAAACAGCTCTCCGGATAACATAACACGACATATCCAGTCCGGAGGACTATACCCCGTTGTCCAGGAATTTGCCATAAAAGATGCCACAATCACAAAAACCATCTCACTTGACCGGGGTCTTACTATCAGGTGGGACGTGGATGGGACCGCGGATTTTAAGATACGTCCCCTGTTAACATCCAGAAGCGTTCATGAACTCACGTTAAACCCACCGGTTCTTTTTGAAGACTCATCCGGAGGGTTTATTGGAAACGGACACCAGTTTTCATGCACTCTCTCTTTTATCCGGGATCCACAGACATATCTTAATGCGAGATATCCGACAGATGAGGAAAGAGGATACAAGGGATATGAAAACCTTTTATCTCCGGGTTTTTATTCCGGAACCATCAAAGATGATGCCATTGAACTGAATGTTTATCCGGCAAAAACGCCCCGGCCACTTCCCATACCATTTCCTAAGATTGAAACCGACCTTCTCTACCGTGCATCATGCCTTGGTATCAGGAATGAGGAGATAATCGCCGGATACCCCTGGTTTACAGAGTCATGGGGAAGAGACACATTCATCAGTCTTCCCGGAGTTCTTCTGGCCTTTGACCGGTACCGGGAAGCGGAAAACATCTTCAAGATGTACCTTCGGCACCGGAAGGGCGGACTCATCCCAAACAGGATTCCGGATTTATACAATTCTGCTGATGCAACACTCTGGTTATTCTGGGCACTGTTTCACTACCTGCAGACCCATCAGGACTCACCATTTGTTGATGACATCATCCCTGACCTTGAGGATCTGATCTCATCCTACCCGGAGACTGAGGTAACAAGCCTTGACAGAGACCTTATTTCCACAACATCCTGTTCAACATGGATGGATACTCCTTCGACTCCCCGTGAAGGAAAACCGGTTGAAATAAATGCCCTGTGGATTCTGTCCCTGGAACTTTGTGAATACCTTGAAATAGGGGTTCCAGTCTCTCCGAAACAGGTTAGAAAGTCCTTCAATTCATTCTGGAATGAAAAAACCGGCTGTCTGTATGATGTCATTGATCCACAGGACGACCGGATCAGACCTAATCAGATAATCGCCCTTGCTCTTGGCCTGGTTCCATTTGATGAAGGGCGACTTGCACTTGAACGAATCAGAACAGAATTGCTGACCCCGTATGGCCTTAGAACCCTGACACCTGGATCTTCTGGGTATCATGGAACATACGCAGGAGATAAATCATACCATAACGGAATGGTCTGGCCCTGGATGTGCGGCTTTTATGTTGATGCACTTATGCAGTACGGTGAAACACCATACCATGCATCACGAACACTGCTCCCACTCTGGCATTATCTGTATACCGACGGTGCAGGTATGCTTCCGGAGCTTTTTGACGGAGACCAGCCATATAAATCTGCCGGAACTATCTGCCAGACATGGAGTATTGCCGAACTCATTCGTGCCAGAAATACCGTCTTTGAAAAGCAGAAACACCAAAATAATTCAGATTTATGAACATTTATATGTGATTTTTCACTTTCACCCTGTTAGCTGTAGAATTATATGAGAGATGCTGACATCCTGCTATGACATGTCAGCTCCTCTTCCCTCACAAGTAACTCCCTCACCAGGGACATTCTCATTATTGATCGCTCCACCAGAGGATCTGACACAGGCGCTCGAAGCACGTCTTTCAAAAGACAAGAGTCTTGTCCTGTACATGTGCGGAAATTACCCGCTCATCCTTCCGGGAATATTTCAATTATCAGAGAGGTTTGTCGTCAGAAGAGCTCTTACCGCATTCCAGATACTGACAATTCTCGACGAAGCATTTCAGTCATTTATCATCTTTGAGCATGACCGATCATTATTTGAAGAACGGGCAGACCTGCTGCCAGTCATCGGACACCGGTGCAGAGAATACGCGATAAAAAACTCAGGAGTTTTGCTCATTTCAACCTGTCCGGACAGGTACATCTATGCATTGGAGCCGTTTTTCCACCGGATCTTTCAGATTCGACAGATATTTCCGGATGAATCGCCGGCCCACACCAGACAATCAAAACAACTGACGCTGGGGGTATGATGACTCTTAAAGAACGAAGATTTATCCTGGATATCTGCCGGACAAAGGATGGAGTGGACACCTGGGAAATACAGGAGAACCAGATCATCTGTACTCATCACCGGCTTTCACCAGAGTTTTTCTTTTCACTCCCTGATCCGCACCAGTATTACCAGTTACTTGATGGTCTTGAATCAGCGTATGAGGTCACGCCTGAAACCATCAGGACTATCTATGGGACGGAGGAAGGTTTTCGTGTCCAGGCAGGACGGGATGTTGCCCTCAAAATTGAAGAACAGACACAGTATCAGGCACGGCTTTTTAATGTCGACATCCGCCCGGAACAAATGCTCTGTGCCAGGACAGAGATGATTCCGGGGGGATGGACAGACGTTGACCGGTTTTCTCCGGACCATGACCTTGACCTTGCAATTGTAGAGATCTCCTGTAGTGAAAACCCTCACCGTGAATCTCATCCCGGACGCATCACCATTACCGAAGGTACCCGGACCCAGGGGCTTGACGGACCTGAAAGAACACTTCTCGAAGACTTCTTTACTGTTATCCAGGATCGCGATCCTGATCTCATTCTCTTTTCGGACTATGATACATGGTCGGGTATCCTGGATACAAAGGCAAAAGAACTCGGTCTTTTCAACTCGCTTAGCAGAACTGGCAGATTTCACACAGTATCGGCCAGATCCTATTACAGTTATGGGAGGATGGAACACCGACTTGGTGCAAAGATCCCGGAGGGCAGGATAATTATTGACAGTCGGCAGAGTTTCATGCACCGGGAAGGAAGTATTCAGGGGATATTCCTTGCTGCACGGCTTAGTGGGCTTTCCCCCAATCTTGCATCACGACTGACTCCGGGAACTCTGATATCAACCTATGAAGTCTATGAAGCATTAAAACGGGGTTATGCAGTTCCGTTCCGGAAAAGTGATGCTGAAGCTTGCAGGGATATTACTTCCATGCGACTTGATTACCGGGGCGGATACATGCTTCAGCCAAGGCCGGGGGTATATGCAGATGTTACCCAGATAGATTTCACATCCTTTTATCCGTCCATTATCGTAAAAGAAAACCTCTCTCCGGAAACACTCGGAAACAAAGAAACTCCCGGATTTCTCCCTTTGGTTTTAAAACCCATTCTCACCTTACGTCATGAGACAAAAGCCAGAAAAAAGACAGACCCCTCGTATGCTGGCATGGACGGAGTGCTGAAATGGATGCTGGTCACCTGTTTCGGCTATACCGGGTATAAAAATGCACGGTTCGGAAGAATAGAAGTACATGAAGAGATCACGCGTACTGCAACCAGGCTCCTTAAAGAATGTATCACGCTGACTCAGCTTCACCAGGGAGAAGTCCTTCATGCCATTATTGACTGTCTTTTCATCCAGGGTGGACCGATAGAAACCATAAAGCAAAAAATAGAGGAGCATACCGGTATCCTAACCGAATGTGAACAATACGACTGGGTGGCATTTCTCCACCAGGCAGACGGAAGTGGATCTTTTACTTCCTACTTTGGAAGATTAAAAACCGGAGATGTTAAAATCAAGGGCCTTTCCTCAAATAGGCGAAATGTTCCTCCTTATGTTGCACAGATGCAAAAAGAACTCATTGAAGAACTGGCAACATGCACCGATTTTTCACAGTTTCACGAAGTAAAAGAAAATTTCGAAGATATATATTCGGATTATACCAGCAACCTGAAAAATGTGGATATGCAGGAACTCATAATTACCCGCCGGATTGGAAGGGAACAATACAAAAAACGGTGCATCGCCCAGGCAGTCCTGGACCGGTATCGTGCCTGTGGTGTAGATCTTAAACCAGGAATGGATGCAGCATACCTGGTCAGGGACGAAAAAAAGCTTCTGGTTGACCCTTCATGGGAGATGCAGGGATTTGACACTCACTATTACAAACGGCTTCTTGAGAAGGCATATGATGAAGTTGCAGGAGTGGCCTATGGAAATGCTTTATACTGAAATTTTTTATTCTGACAATCTTTTATAGAAGAAAAGAGAAAGTTGTCCCATCAGAACAGGACATATTTTGAGGGAATAATTTTCCTCCGGACCATATGCAAAAAAATGACCAGAATATTATATATTGATGATGAAATGGCTCTGCTTACTCTTACTCAGATATATTTACGAGAAGAAGCAGGGCTGGATGTAGATATTGCAGATTCTGCTGAAGAAGGCCTTAATAAACTAAAAAACGAACCCTTTGATGCAATAATATCAGATTATGACATGCCTGGTATTGACGGCATCGAACTTTTAAAACTGGTCAGGGCTGAAAAACCCTCTATTCCATTCATCATTTTTACCGGAAAAGGGAGAGAAGAAGTGGTCATCGAAGCCTTAAACAACGGAGCGGACTTTTATCTTCAGAAAGGTGGCGATCCAAAACCCCTGTTTACTGAGCTGGCACATGCTGTACAACATCTGGTCAGGAGAAGCAAGGCTGAAGATGATGCAATACGAAACGAAAAATACCTGGAATCAGCTCGTTTGAGAATTTTCGAACAATTGCAACTGATCGAGGATTCAACCACTGCCCTTGATGAACTCTATGATGAAGAGAACAAGGCAGAAGACCATTTGAATAAAATCAGAAATGGCACTGAAATTATCCGTAATTGTCTTGAACGCCGTCAGAGAAAACCAGGAGAGTAATTTATGATTCCGGAAGGAGTAATGTCTTCAATTGAGTTTCAGATGAGCCTGCTTCTTTTTGTAGCACTTGCAGGTTATCTTCTGGCATCCCGAATAAACCAGTCTGCAGTAATTGGAGAGATACTTGTCGGACTAATCGTAGGTCCGAGTGTTCTCGGTCTTGTCACATACACCGATTTTGTCAGCAGTATCGCCCATCTGGGTGCAATAATCCTGCTTTTTGTTATTGGATTTGAATTCAATATCCGGGATATATTTAACCTGAAATACGGAATTATTGCAGTTTTCGGAGTCATCATCCCATGGATAGGAGGATATGCAACCTCTCTTCTGTTCGGATTTGACATGCAGTCTGCCTTTTTTGTAGGTACTGCACTTACTGCGACAAGCATTGCAATTACAGCCAATGTCCTTCGTGAAATAAACCAGCTTCAGTCAGATGCAGCAAAAGCAATCATTGGTGCAGCAGTAATTGATGATGTATTGAGTCTTATGGCTCTTGCCATTACCGAAGATATGGTGTCCGGAACTTTTACTCCGGAAGGAATTTTAATCGTATTTCTCAAAGCAATTGGATTCATGGTGATATTCGGACTTTTAGGAGTCTCCGTGATAAGCCGGGCCCTGATAAAACTGGACCATTCATCCATTGCAGAAAAATATCCTGAATTTATCTTTATTACTGCAATGATGATCGCATTTTTCTATGCAATGGTTGCAGACCTTGTTGGATTGTCAGGTATTGTCGGGGCATTTCTGGCCGGAGTGTCAATGGAGAGCGTGGGCCTTCGTCACAGCCGGGATTTCAAGGAGGGAGCAGAATATCTCCAGATCATCTTTGCATCAATCTTCTTTGTTTCGCTCGGGGTTCTAGTGGATATTCACGCCCTGACCTTTGAGGGAGTAATTTTCATGCTCGTTCTATCCATAATTGCCATTCTGACAAAGGTTATCGGATGTGCTCTGCCGTCGAAACTCCTGGGAATGGATACCCGCGATTCACTGATTGTCGGGTTTGGTATGTCTCCCAGGGGAGAGGTAGCGATGATAGTTGCACTGATAGGACTGACAGCAGGAACAATCGGACAGGATATTTACGCAGGGATAGTCTTTATGAGCCTGCTCACAACAATATCTACTCCAATTATTTACCGGAACTGGTTTTACAGGAAAAGCCTTCCTGCCTATCAGGTATAGAAAAAAAAGGTTATCCTTCAAGAGGAATGGTGGTGAGTTTCACGGTCTCAACACCTTTTTGTGCCATGAGTCGTTCGGCAATATTTTTTACTTCCTGGGCATCACCTTTCACTAAAAGAACTTCCACACACCGGTTATGTGTAACATGGGAATGGAGTGATGCCTGGACTAAATCCATATAATCATGCTGGATATCGGTTAATGAGGCAATAAGACCACGCTGGTGATGATCGTACACCAGCGTGATAACACCCTGACGTGGTCCTGAAAGATCTGCCATCCATTTATGGTACCGGATATATGACCGGATAGCATCACGAATACCTTCTGAACGTGATGAATATCCTCTTGTCTTTAAAATCTGATCAAAGCTCTGGAGTAAATTTGATGGAAGAGAAACACCAATCCGGGAAAGATCATGTTCGTAGATATCTTCCGGTTCCGAATCGGCAAAGCTTGGTGACATGCTGATTACTATTTATGTAATAAGGTATATCTTTTTCTTACAGGGTATGTACCTACCAGTATGTACATATAAATTTTCACGTCTTATCCAGATAGTACGTATTCATAAAAAAATTCAGGTTTGCATCAATTAGAAAGAAATTTTGAAAAATTAATGCACGATTCAGAGTGATTGTAAGAGGGATAGTACAGATAGAAAACGCATCGGGAATTTTTTAATGCCATTTCCGGGACTGTCTGATCACCAAACGCACGTAGGGACTGTTTTTAATCAATTTTTTTTACCATATGAAAGAAAATGTGATTAAATGTTATCATTGGTCAAACTTTTTTTGTATAGACGACTGTCCACACACATCGCTGATGATCTGTTCCTTTCACTTTCATCGACCAGGAATACTTTTTTTGTGAATAAAAGATCAATTCCGGAAAAAGGGAATGAAATTCTTCCGGCGAAAAATAATGGGTGATAATACCATTTCCTTTTAGAAAAGTATCTGGTTCAACAGTAATGCCGGCCCCATAACGAAAATCCTCTTTTCCAAAAACGGTGACCATAATTCTCCCCCCTGGAGACAGGATTGCAGAAATTTCTTTAGCAACCTGGATACGTTCGTCGAGGAGAAGATGACTTAAGATGTGGTGGGCATCAACATACTGTACAGAATTTTTTTTAAAGGGCAGATTCAGAGCATTCGAACAGATAAAAGAGACATCATTGAGTTCAGGATTATTCCTACAAAGTGATAACGCTTCAGAAGAGAAATCAAGACCTATTCGGATATTATCTTCTGTCGTAATTCTCCGAAGGTTTTTCCCGTCTCCACATCCGAGGTCAAGAAATATTCCTCCCATTTTATAAGCAGTCTCTTCAAGTGGGACATTTCCCCAGAGTCTGCCTTTTTTTCTATATTCATTATCCCACACTTCCTGTTGATCTTCAACCGGAAAAGTCCCGTCATCTGAAATTATCATGAAGTATAAAACCCTTGCAGGAACACCTGCCAATGATAAATGCAGTTACCAAAGCACATAAAGCAATAATCAGTGAAGATATATGAAAGGAAGTTTTCTCAATCAGAAATCCCCCAAGTGCAGGGATAAGAGTCATCCCCCCGTAACTAAAGGTTGAAAAGAGTCCCATTGCAATACCCTGATGTTCCTCTGCAAGGGACAAATACGCAACCTGCGATACCATGATAACTCCGACAATTGCCCCCATGATGAGAACCGAGAAAGGAAACTCCAGAAATGTGAAAAGAACCGGAATCATCATAATCGCAGATACACGGATGAGCATGACCGGATCAGTTTTCAGGTGATGGGCGAGGAGTGAGGTTATGATAGTTGCAAAATTCATCGCAGCAAGAACAAGACTTATTTCATGAACCTGGACACCAGACAATTCCGGAAATACTGCCTGGGCATACCCGGTACATCCCAAAAGAATAATGACAGAAAACCAGAGTGGGTACTGGCGAATTATCTGATGGCCAGTCTCTGAAAGGAGAATTTTTGCCGGTACGGAAAGTTTTTCTCCAACTTCAGATACAGGAAATATAAGGGTATAAGCGGTTATCATTGCACACATCAGAGTAAAGACCCATACCCCGACATACAATTCTCCGGATTCCATTACCAGCCATCCGGTGCCGATTAATCCGGCCAATAGCCCGAAATTCAGTGAAGCCATGAAATAACCGGTGTTTCGGAGCGTATCAGACTGGTAACTTATCCAGGAGAGAGCAGAAGAGAGAAACATTCCAGAACCTATTCCTTCAGCAAGTCTCCAGAATAACAGTTCAAAAGGATCATGAAGAATGCTTATCAGCAGGCCGGATACGAGGACAATGCAAAGAGAAATCCGAATAACCAGTGCCTGTCCATAACGGTCACTTGCGATGCCTGAAGGAAGTGTTGCAATCATGGCACCAAAAAAATATGCTGAAAAAATGAGTGTCTGAACTGACAGATCATCGGCAATGTCAGGGAGTACAGGTACGATGGCATTTGATAATGCCATGATAACAAAAACTGCAAAAAAAAGAAATACTGGTCTGACCATGGGATCAGATAAGCCGGTATGTCTCCAAATTCATGGGAGATGTAGTCTGAATATGTAATTTCTTGTAAATTGAGCTGGCAAGATCGATGGTCTTGTTTTCATCACCATGGATTGTGAAAATCTTTTCTGGTTTTGGTTGCATATGTGAAACAAAATTCATCAGTTGACGGCGGTCAGAGTGACCAGAGAACCCGTCGACGGTGATACAATCCAGATTTACAATGATTGTTTCGCGGTTACCGATAGGAATTTCACGCCATCCTTTCTGAATTCTTCGGCCAAGTGTACCGTCAGCCTGATAACCAACAAATACCAGACAGTTCCGCTCATCATCAGCAAGATTTCGCAGGTATTCCATGACCGGACCACCATTCAGCATACCGCTGGTAGTGATGATAACACAGGGTTCTCCGGTAATAACCCGCTCACGTTTCTCCTGGGAATCAACCTGTTCAAAACACTCAGCCAGGAAGGGATTGTGTCCTTCTTTGAATATCAGATTTCGTAATTCGGAATTGAGATATTCCGGATAGGTCGTGTGTATTGCAGTTGCTTCTTTGATCATACCATCAAGATAGACCTTGACCTGTGGGAATTTCTCAAGGCGCATTCCTTCCTCAATGGCAAGCATGACTTCCTGTGAACGTCCGACTGCAAATGCCGGAATGATGATCTTTCCACCCCGGCCGAGAACCTCACGAAATACTTCGTATAGTTGCTCTTCTGCATCATTCCGGGAAGGCTGCATGTCCTGGGCCCCACCATAGGTAGATTCCATGAACATGGTTTCAAGTCTTGGGAAATGATTTACTGCTGCATTGAAGAGACGGCTCTTCCCATAATGAAGGTCACCAGTGAAGGCTACATTATAAAGACCGTCTCCCACATGGAAATGAGCAATTGCGGATCCCAGGATATGTCCGGCGTTATGGAAAGTCAGTTTAATATCTGGTGCAATATCAGTTACACAGCCATAATTTAGCACAATTGAATGTTTGATATATTCCTTGACCTCGTTTGATGAATAAGGGATTGGTTTTCCTTCCTTGTTCACCACATCAAGATAGTCAAGTTGAAGCATTGCAGCAAGATCACGGGTCGGAGGAGTTGAATACACCGGGCCTTCATATCCATATTTATACAGAAGTGGAACGTATGCACAATGATCCAGGTGGGCATGAGTGAGCACTACAGCATCCAGTTGGGTAAGAGGGTGGATTTCCGGGACATACAGATATGGGTTAGAATCAAGATTACCTGGTTTCTCACCGCAATCAATCAGAACCCTGCTTTCCGGAGTAGAGAGTAAAAATGCTGCTCTTCCTACCTCACGACAACATCCAAGTGTAGTAACACGAATCCACTGATCCTTTGAAATGACATCCCGGTGGATCCTTCGTCCAATTCTCTTAAGAAGTTCTTTTCGTTCCTGATGGGCGGCACGTAAATACTGTCGTACCTGCTTTACCGTGCTGCTCTCAATCGGAGGGGTTCTTACAACCTTCGGAGTCCATCCAATCTCACGGGTGATATCCCGCAAAGTGGCCCCATTTTTCCCGATGACAACACCTGGTTTTTCAGCCTCGATTAACACTTCTCCAGTATCAGCTTCAAAAAAGATGTCACTGATACCTCCATTCTCTCCTACTACACGACGAATCGCTGATGCAGCTCGTTCCGGATCTTCCAGAATTGTCGGACGAACAACTATTCGCTTGCGGATGTCCCGGGCTAATATTTTGATGAGATCATCCTGATCTGCAAAAGTTTTCGGGTCATCTGTATATATGACCAGTTCCGGACCTTCAAATTCAACCGATGCAACAGTAATCCCTTTCGGGAGTTTCTTTTTGATTTTTTCCTGAATCTCTTTGAGACGTTCCTCAATAAGCATAAAACCGTCCTAAAAAAGTAATAAAATATATAAAATAGTCTATTGTCTTATTTTTCTAATTTGGTGTCAAAACACTAATTTCTTCATCGGTTAGTTCGCGGTAAGAATCCGGAGTAATAACTACAACTGCCATTCCTTCTCCTGATCCTGCATCACGTTTGATAGCAGAACGCAGTGCACGAATTGCAAGTTCTACTGCGGATTTCTCATCCATTCCGGAGACATACCTGTCCTCAAGAACACCATAGGCCATGGGCGATCCTGAACCGGTGGCAACAATACCATCTTCCCTGCCGGATCCTCCGACTGCATCAACTGAGAAAAGAACCGGACCTGTTTCATCCACACCACCGATGAGCAGTTGTACATAGAATGGATACATCCGGTTTCCATGAAGTACGTTGGAAAGAAGAGTTGAAGCTGCCTGAACACTTATCCGCTTTCCTCGCCGGATTTCATAGAGGTTTGCCTCAACGGTCATAAGACGTGCAAGTTGTTGCGCATCGCCAACACCACCAGCAGTAGTAAGTCCGATACGGGGTGCGACCTGGTATATTTTCTTGGCTGTCTTGTTTGAAATAAGGTAACCCATTGTTGCCCGTTTTTCACTTGCAAGTACAACACCGGACTCAAAAACAATTCCGACAGTTGTTGTACCTTTCATTGTATCGCTCTGTTCGACCATAATGGACTCCAGGAATAATTAGAAAAAATACGAAAGTATTGCAGAAGCAAAAATGCCTTAGTTACAAATAACCTGCAATAATTTAAAGTTTTTTATTGATATTTTTCATTCAGGAGAACTTTAATAAGTTCCCTGTCAAAGAGCATGCTAATCAGACGATTATCTCCATTTACTATGGGGAGCTGATCTACTCTGGCCCGTTTCATTTTCAGGGCACATTCACTTACTTCTGCATTTGGCGGTACCATCACGACATTGGTAATCATCGCATTTTTTACCGGCCGGTTTGGAAGCTGGACACGGGAAATGCCATAGGTGATATGATGCACATCGCGGATACTTTCCCAGGTCCATTCATCGTCATCTGTTCCGGTTGTGGAAAGATCAGATGTCTCCACTGAATCTTCAATCATTGCGCAGCGGATGAGATCACGCTCGCAAATTATGCCCTGTAATTTTGACTCTTTGCTCAGGATAGGTATGGCTTCAAATCCCGATATTTCCATAATTCTGCCAACAAGAGGCAGGGGTGTTTCTTCCCAGAGAGCAAAGGTAGGACTGGTATAGACATCTTTTATTTCGTCTTCTATCTTCATTCTGGCGATTGCAAGGACCAGATCGGCCACGCTGATAAGTCCTACCAGTTTATTCGATTCATCGACAACAGGAAGTCTGCGAATATTTAACTTTCGCATTACCCGGGCTGCTTCTGTCAGGGGTGCATCATGACGAATGGTAAGAGGGTTTGGAGTCATCAGCAGAGCAAGCTGGTTCTCTTCAGGTTTATGGAGAAGATCCTTACGGGTAATTATTCCAACCAGTTTGCCATCTTTAAGTACCGGAACTCCACTAATACCGGTTCTTTTTAAAATTTTAAGCACATCATCCCGGTTTCCGGGTATCTCCACGGAGACGACATCAGTCGTCATGTAGTCTGATACCAGCGGGACTGCCACTATGATCTCACCACCAACACTGAGACTTTGCTGTGTTCTACCACAAATGAACTTACACTGCCAATTAATATCCGGTCAATGTTACTCTTTCCGTGCGAACCCATAACAATTAAATCAGCGTTGATTTTTTCCGCGGTTGAAAGAATGGTATCACCTGCATGTCCCTGCTCAAAATGAGTGGTTACGGTTACATTCTTTTTCTGGGCGATTTCCTTGATTTTTTCAAGTGCGGTATTTCCTTCCTGCTCAAGCAGACTATACATAATTTCCAGCTTGCTGTCTACCGGGATATCAGAGAATAATCCTGATTCAACAACGTAGACTGCGTGAAGATCTGCTTTCCATGCGATAGCCTGCTCTATGGCATCTGAAAATGCCTTTTCACTGATAACTGAACCATCAATTGCAACAAGAATTGTGTTGTACATACACACCCCTTAAAATAGCTTCCACATTAGTTTGGACTTAACCTAAAAAATTCTTGCGCAAAAATGGCCCGTTGGAGCTCTCTTTACAATGGTGGATTTGATATCGCGGGAATGGTGTAAATTCCCCCATGAAGTATCCAATACAAAAAAGGATGCTTTATTCCCCTTTTTTATGGTGTGAGATATGCCTCCGGGAGAAAACCCGCTTGTTGCTGATACGAGCAAAGTTTGTGCAGGTACATGGTATACCGTATGAACAAATGCTATCTCCTGCATCATGTCTGGCTGTACAAACATGGCGTTATCTGTCCCAATCAGGATTCTGACGCCGGCATCCATCATTTCATGAACAGGCGGGTGACTCATACCCTGTGTTACCTCAAGAAGAAAATTAGATCTGCAGCAGATTACTACCGGTATATCACGATCGGCAATTTCTCGAATCTGTTTTTTTGTTGCATGAGTACAATGGACCAGAAAGTCCGGGTCTGCAGAAAGAGCGGTATCAACATCTTCAGGATCTCTTTCACCGGCATGGATACCAACTATCTTTTTTTCATTTTTCATACGATGAGCAACTTCAGACCAGGAAGTAGTGTCCCGGGTGCTACTGATTCCAGCTCCCTCAGCGTACATTTCTCCACCATTTCTCCCGAGTATAACTGGAGTTACAGATAGATCACGGGATGCTTCCTTAAGAGCACTCACCCCCTCCGGTCCTCCCTCGCGAAAGTCTGCAAAACCAGCGGTTCCCGAATGGATCATCTCATGCATCGTATTCTGCATGGCTGTAATGAGATGACTTCGGGATGTTTGTGCCAGGATCTGATGTTTTAATCCATCCGGAGGGGTTACCAGTTCTTCTAGGGTTCCATTACAGGGGACATCCATCGCGACCGTATCGCCGATATGAGTGTGCGAATTAAAAAAAGCAGGACAGATCCAATATGGAGAGACCTTGTTTTCCTCTTCTATCGCCGTGATGATGCCATCTTCAACAACAATCGTAACATCCCGCGCCTCTAAATCTTCTCCGGTCAGAGCAGTCCCCGATACTGAATACTCATGAATCATGTTAAATTGCCGGCCTTGTCTTTTATATAATTCAGCGGTCAGATATAGATTATGGCAAAAAAAGCAGGTGGACGATTAATCTCATCTGCTGGTCTCGTCAATTATTATGACAGTGAAGACCGGCGGGCAGTCCACATCAGCCCGTACGCGGTGTTAGCTACTGCGGTTGTATGTGGTGTTGCCATCTTCGTCCTGAATATGGTTAGTTTCTAAATTTGTTCTCACATTTTTTTCAGGGCTTTTCTGATGATGTCTTCTTCAGGTCTGAAGTAGATATTGTCATGCCCTGTCCATTTTGGAATTCCCCGGAAGTGAACTGCAGGGATACCATTGTTACTCTCTCCCATGATTAGATTTGCAAATCCGGATATTTCATCTATTACTGCTTCTTCGGTAATTTCAAGTGTTCTTCCGAACAGGTCAGTATCTCCCCGGAAATCCCGAATGGCAGTCATACCGCTCCAGCCGATTGCATGACCGGTCTGACCCCGGCGAAATGATCGGCCACAGGTGTCGGTCACGATGACCCCACACTCTTTTCCGGTTATCCGGAGAAGGCTCTCCCTTACCTCTTTCGCTTCCTTCATTGGGTCAGGAGGGAGAACGATAACAAGGCCATCTTCCACGTTACTTGCATCAACTCCGGACCTGACGCCGACATGACCGAAGGGGAGCTCAGTAAGCGTGAATGGAGTTTCAACCAGAACATCACAGGCCTGGTCCAATACTACCTGCAAAAACCGGGGGTCCTCGCCGGTTACTGATGCAATATGGGTTGCCTGCTGCCCGGGCGATACATCGCACAGGGACCGACTGTATCCTTTTGCTTTTGATATTATCGTACTTGCAATACAGATGATATCCCCGTTTTCAAGAGCGCATCTCTCGCTAATCAACTGGGGAAGGTCATCACCTTTTTGAATCAGGGGAAGACCCTCGATTCCGGTTACCGTGACTGATGAATGCAGAATGATCCCTCTGCTTTAGGGTAAAATGTGTAAGAATATACGGGTATTGATCGGTATCTTAGGAATAGTTTTTATGTGACACATGCAGAGATGTATAGGGAGCCGAGATAGTCTAGTCCGGGAAGGCGGTGGTCTTGAAAACCACTGGTGGTAACACCTCGGGAGTTCAAATCTCCCTTTCGGCGCTAAATCTTTTTTCTGAATGTTTTGTTGTTACGATGTTACTTTTTACACACTGACTCATTAAGAAATGGATAATATATCCAGATTTCCAATAATGTCCTTTTCAATACTGAAAATTACTTCGCAAGCGACTACTTGTTTTTAATATCTATTTGTCTATCCAAAAATTATCAAAGACCGATTGATTCAGAACACGGTTATTCCGGAATGTTGTTTCCGGTTGTTCCCGAATATGGACGAAACCAAAGAGATGATCAGTTTGATGATCCCGGCGGATTGGCGGAAGGCGGCGGAAAGCTGGCGGAACTTTCCGCCGGGTAACGAAGACCGAAATAAGGCTTATTCTACTAAATATTATAATAAATTAATTTTTTATTATAGTAGGCGGAAGAGTTGGGATTTACAGAGCACACACGAACCAGGGATCTCATATGACTGTGTACCTGGAACCTTCCGCCGTTCCGCCAACTCAGAAAAAATGAACAAACAGAGCCACCCCCTAGGGCCAATTCTAAAACGGGCGGAGATTTAGATAGCGGAACCTTTCCGCCGCCTTCCGCCGACATCAGTGTAATTCCGCTTATCAGATTAATATGGATGACTACACTAATTGCTGGAATGGTCCAGGTAAATTCCAATAGGTGGGTGTGATTTGTTTCAATAGGCAGGGCCAATAACTGTATGAATATTCAAGAAAACCATTCCAACAAATAATAGTTACTACAGATAAAGATCCTTCCTCCCTCCTTTGTATTACCCGGATAACCTGATTCCAAAACAAATCTTTTCCCATCGTCACCTGGAAGAAATATTCTGGATGATTGAGCAATCCAGGAATTGTTATTGGTAAGGTGTCAAAAAAATTTTAAAATTTTCTCCCTCTGCGTCCAGAAAATGAGACAAAAATTGTCCCATTACAGATGTTTTCTCCGGACAAGGTTCAGGGTAACATCATCTCCAACAGTAATCGTAAACAGGATGAACGGTCCTGCATGTACGAGGAGCGGATTTCCGGATTTTATTTTTACCCGTTCAGGGATAAAGGAATATTCATAGGTTCCATTTTGGGCAGGTATGGTAATTACCGGATTCATTTGGACAGTCCCATTTTTAAGCGTTCCTTCGATGAGTCCCATATTCTTTGCAATAGTACTTCCTGGAGAGAGAGTTATCTTCGTTCCTTCCGATAGAGGGGGATCGCTCTTATCTGTAAAAGATATGTTCAAGGTGGTGTTTTCTCCGGGTAAGGCTCCATCAGGCATACTAATATCAGATATTACAAGTGAAGAAAGGAATGAAAGTGATTCATCCTCAGGCTTAACATCTCCAATAATTGCAACATCAATATCTCTGCTTTCAGAAATATAGTTCCAGTTTTGCAAGGTATCTACCGAATAATTGGTAGCTTGTATTGCAATACCATTCTGATGAGCAAGATTGTTCATGATTGCCGCATAATGCCCGGTTGAGATGATTCCAACATCGTTAGAAGAGAGGTTGTTCATCTGGATATTCGTAGACGCTCCACGTGATATAATCCCTGCTTTATTCATGCTAAGGACATTTTCAACAATGTTAGCTGAACTACCGGATGAAAAAATCCCATTTTCACTCATTGAAATGCTATTTCCGGCTATGTTTATTGAACTACCTGTAGCATTAATTCCATATTCAGTATACTCAATAAGGTTCGCCTGATTATCAATTGAACTTCCTGATGATATGATACCGTTTTTATCTCCTACCAGAGAATTATCAGCGATGAGAATCGAACTTCCAGTTGTCTCTATACCTTTCCCACTGTTTTCAACATGGTTTCTGGCAATGATGTATGTACTTCCATTTGTTAGGATTCCATCAGTATTTTCATCGAGAGAATTTCCAAATATCAATCCTACATGACCAGAGAGGTTCAGTCCGATACTATTTTTCCGGATAGTATTTCCGGTAATGATGCTGGAAATCCCGTATGAATTGATACCAACATCATTTCTGGATAGTTGCATTCTGCTAATGATAACAGGAGATGCTTTGGATAAAATACCGTCTTCAAAACCAGTTATCCCGACATCAGATCTGCCAAAGCCAAGAACAGTCGCCCCGGTAGCATTTTTTGTAATATCAATTCCTACTGTTCCGGATCTATTCGCTCGTTCATTGATAATTCCATAGGTATTCCCATTAAGCAGGATATCACGGGGAGCAGATATTCGGATTCCATAATCCGATGTGAACACGTGAAGATCATCAGTCAGATGATAGACTCCTGGTGAAATGATATCCACCCAACCGTCATCATAGCCGGTTCCGTAAAAAATATATCCTTTACCAGTAATTCCTGGAGTCAGTGGAATACCGTTTTTTGTTTTCTCATCCAGAGAATCGATGGTTTCAAACATTGCCGTGAGATTAAAAACCTCCCATTCTTCTGTTGAAAGGTATTTCAGCCAGTATCCTCCAGGTAATGACCATTCACCCATAACCGGAGTAGCGGTAATACCCACAAAGACCAAGATCAACATTAATGTTACTATTTTTCTCTCCATTTAGGCTTTTCCTGAAAAATTTATGCGTATATAACTGATATTATCAGATTCTATTTATGTGAATACGAAAAATACATTGCTGAACTATTTTAAAAAGTTCAAAGCAAAGGCATTGATAAAATGAAAACAAGTGTGTCTCGTATCATTTCTATTGGTTTTGTTGTTTTAATGTGCTTGGTTTCCCTCGGAACTTTTGTTTACGCAGAGGAGGAAGAAGCAGAGAATATCACCACAAGTGATGCAACAAATGCAACTGTCACTCCTGATACAGCAAATATTTCTGCAGATGAAATTCAGTCCATGGTTGCCGAATCATTATTGATCTCAATGCTCAAGCAATCAGGTACAAATGAAACCCAGACTGCTGCAATTGTAGAAACAGTTAAGAACTATTACGCAGGGAATGCATCAGAAACTGAGGCATCCCCAGAGCTGAACGAGGTAAAGACAGCAATTGCCAGTTCAGTATTAACCTCATTACTCAGCAACATCGGTGTCAATGAGACTGTCAGTGGAGTTGTCATGGATTACGTAAAGGTTCATGCCAATGATATTGGTAGCCAGCCGGATGCAAATGAGACAGGTAACCAGACTGTAGTTTCTGAATAAAGTATAGAAGATCTTGGTACCATTCTTTTTTGCGGGTATCATTGGAAATTTTATCGAACATATTATCACCTCTTCGAAGAATGATACAAACATGGTATTATCTTCTATTCCCCAGCAAGTAGGACTGGTATATGCTCTTATTGCTATCCCTCTTATCTTTTATCTGTATCATAAAGGAAAATTCAAAACTCCGGTCCAGTTGGTTTTTCTTCTATTATCTACCCTGCTTGGATTTCTCATATTTGCTCCAGTGGCACCCTACCAGTTTCAACAGGTATTATTTGGCGAGACAAGAAAACTGGGTCTGCCCCTGGAAGCAGTTTTATTCTTTCTTATCCTTTTTATTCTTCTTACCGTTTTTGGAGGAAGAGCCTACTGTAGTGCAGTCTGCCCTATCGGGGCAATTCAGGAACTATTTTCAAAAGTGCCTGTTCCGAAAATTTCCATTCCCTGGAAACGGGCGGTTCTCATCATCCACCTGGTTGTAGGAATTGTCTTCGTATTTTTTGCATTATTTATACCGAATTTCCCGGTAAAATGTATGGGGATGAAATATTTTTTCTACCTTGAAATAACGTCCCTTAAATTCTACTTGTTTGCCTTGATCATGGTTATCGGCCTTTTTATTTACCGGCCATTTTGCAGATTTATCTGTCCGTATGGACTGCTTTTAACCGCTGCAGCATACTTTTCCATATTTAAACTCCGCCGGACCAGTGACTGTATAACCTGTAAAAAATGTGAGAAAATATGTCCGGTAGGTGAGGCATATGAAAATAGCAATAAGGCGGAATGTTTTCTTTGTGGACGATGTACAAATGTTTGTCCGGTTAAGGGAGCTCTTGAATATTCCCGGAAAAAAGATACATAATGAAGGCCGGATTTCAATCGGTTAAAGAAAATAATGAAATATCACAAAAAGTTATAATGTCAATCAACTAAACATTATCACGATACAGCATATCAATTTAATCTATCTATTTCCAACCTTGAACTTTATAGCACATTAAATGGAATAAGCGTTATTTCATGTAACGTAAAATTTTACGTTACAATATTGAAACTTATTCGACTTTCGGAAATTCTGTTCCCTTGGATAAAATTTTCACATATTCAACAAACAGAAATTCTTTATATCGACTTTTACCGGTTTCTTCAACTAAAAACCCTGCATCTACATATTTATTTACAAGACGTCCGGCAGCCTGATGTGAGATATTCAGATTATCTCTCACATTTGGAATGGATACAATAGGGTTTGAAAATAGTAACTGATTCAATAGAATTCCATGAATGCCCCCAACACTATTTGTTATAACCCATTTCTCTAATTTTTCATTAAGTTTTTTTATGGAAACTGCAGTTTCACTTGTCAAATTTGACGATTTTATTACCCCTTCCAGATAAAATTCTATCCAACCCTCAATATCCCCTTCTTTAGAAATTCGATTGAGCCTTATATAATGCTCCTCACGTTTTTCTTTTAAGTAATAACTAATTGTGAAAAACCGAAACCGTATCACTTTTTTGAAGTAGAGATATAAAATAATTAATAACCTGCCAACTCTCCCATTTCCATCCAAAAATGGATGAATCATCTCAAAATATGCATAAATGAGAGCAGATTTTATTAACGGAGGAGTGTCATCATCCATGCGAATATAATTCAATAAATTTTCCAGGCAAAACATGACGTTCTCCTGGGGTGGAGGAACATACGTAGCAGTGAAACAATCGTCACCACCAACCAAATTTTGTATTGGCCTGATAAACCCAGGCATCTTTTCTTTGCCTTTAACACCAGCAAGTAATGTCTTATGTAATGAGCAAAGAAAGCCCATAGAAATCTTATCTATTTCGGCTTTTGCAAACCCTTCTGTCAATGCGTTAAAATTGTTCACTACCTGTTTCAGATGATCAGGATTATCAGGAGAACTAAGGTTTTTCTCAAATCGTAATAGACCTGAAAAAGTTGCAATAGTCCCTTCAATTTGTGCACTCAATAATGCCTCTTTTCGTGCAAACATACATGACAACAGATCAGAATCCGGAACCATCTGGATTGTTCCATCCATGTACGCAATTGCCCTGTCAGCACTGGAAAGTAGAGACGCAATTTTTGGTGTATAGTCTAATGGAGGATCAAGTGGCAGACTTGATGGAATAAAACATACACATCCATTCGGTTGCTCTTCATATCTTCCAGTATTATATTTCATAGTAACATTGATTTGAAAAGTTCATTGTTTCGAATATTAGTAAACATTGAACCTCAGGACACATTACAATTAAGATCTGATAACCATTGAATCCTTTGGTTCAATGTATAGAATCATTTCTCATAAAACCTCTCAAAGCCGATCAATTTATTTTAGTACGTTCTACCAGGCAGAACCTAATATTAATTGCACCTTTTCGTTCTTCTTCCGGATTCGGATAGGAAATCATATCCCTAATTCCTGTATACCCTGTATATACTGGTACATTCGTGTCAAAACAAAAATCACTCAACGATACATTCATTCCTCAAAAGCCTTCATCTACACCGGAATTTGGTGCATCGCTAACATTAAAAGACCTGATTATTTTTCCAACAGCCCTCCTCGCCAACCAGAAAAAAAAGGAACTCATCAATCAGCAAATCCCTCATAATCCGGACCGGATCACAACCTTGCATGATTTCTGCCGGAAGTACCATGAAGAACATGGAAAAACTACCCGGATTATCACCGATGGTCAGGCTCTCCTTATCTTATCAACAACCCTTGAAAAAATAAAAGATAAAATCCCCTTCTTTTTTACCCGGGGTCATCCATCTCCGGGCACACTCAAAGACCTGTATGAACTCCGATCCATTCTCTCTCAGCGTGTAACTGATTTTTCATCTCATCCACTAATCTCAAAATCTGAAAAATGCCGGCAGATCTCTTATGCTCTTACCTCTTTTAAGGAAAACCTACAGACAGAAGGTCTTCTTGATAACACAGCCCTTATCGAATGGGTTATCCGGGATATATCAGAACGAAAAGACACAATTTTCTCCTCGGTCAGGACTAGTCAGCTCCTGGAAATAATGCCCAGGGAAAAAAAACTCATGCTAGCCATCCGGAATCATGCAAAAGAATTCAGGTTTGAGTATCCTGCCGGACTGGACTCTCGTCTCTATGCTCCTCCTGATTGGATAGAACCTCGTGAAATAGTCCGGACAGAGCCAACCGATGAGCTCGTGGCACGATCTGACATTTTCACCAGCTCTCCCATTCCGGATAATGGTGATGGTATCCGGACCCGGGTTTTTCCATCGACAAGAGAAGAATTGGAATCTATTGCAGAAGAAATACATGTTCTTGCCGAAGAAGGAGTTACCTTAAACGAAATATGTATTGCCTTTCCAAAGATATCGTCTGCTTCACCACAGATCCAGGAAGTACTCGATGAGTTTGGTATACCATCATACTCACAGGTGGGCGAGCCACTTATCCGGGAACCAATAATAGGGTTTTTCTTGCTCTTTCCTTCGCTCGTGTTGGAAGATTACCCCCGGGAACTGGTCATCAGCCTCTTAAGCAGTCCATATTGTAATCTTCCCAATCAAAATCTTCCACAAATCACCGCTCTGGAATTTGACCTGATAACACGAACTGCTGGTATCGAAGGAGAAACATCATGGGAACCATCACTTCTTGCCCTGAAAGATCTCCCGGAAGATGCGAAAAAATCACTCCCCGGTTATTCTGAACAATTAATAGATCCCGCTGTCGCTTTGATACAGGAAATACAGCAGGACTGCAACCAGTTCAAAGATAACCTGACCGGACATGCAGGAATCGCAATATACCAACGAATATCTGAAAAATGGGTTAAGCCTGAATTTTTATATCGTAAAAAACCCACCGACGATCCGATTATTACCCGTGAAAAAAAAGCATACGGACAATTCCAGGGTTGTCTGAAGAAACTCTCCACCTTGTTTTTACCAGATGAAAAAATTGAACTTTCTGAATTCGTAAGATTTTTGACATTTCTTCTGGAAGAGCCGGTAAACCTGACCGAAGATACCGGAGGTGTCAGGATATCCGGGCTTCGTCAGGCGGTTGGAATGGAATATTCCTGTATGTTTCTTGGCGGCCTATCCGAGGGAGACATCCCCTATCCGTCTACCCGTTTTCCCCTGCTTACCTCGACTGAATCACAGGAACTTGGGAGTCGTGGTCTTGATGAAGTAATCATAGGTGAACAATATTACTTTATTTCCACCCTGGCAGCCGGAAAAAAGGTCTGGCTCTCCACATCAAATACCCGGGGAGAGCGAAAAGTGCTTACCTCTTCGTTTTTTGAAGAGGTCCGGAAAGTTAAAAATACCCAGGAATGGGGAAGAGACATCACCCATTCGGAAAAAAGAGCAGCCATACGGGCAGGAAAAACCATCCGCCAGCAGAACTCCAATGAGGGGGTGGATCCGGACAATCCCCTGTCCTGGCTTTCAGTTAACCAGACCTACGGATCTGTTGCAAACCGCATCCTGATAGAAGACTGGTACCGAACCGGCACTTTTGATTCTAAATATGATGGAATCCTGAGTGAAGATGAACAGGTAATCAGCTGGCTATCGGATCCCAATATGTTTGGTCCGGAGAGGATATGGTCTCCGACCCAGATTGAAACCTATGCAAATTGTCCGTTTAAATTTTTCCTTGAACGGGTAATAAGGATACGTCCATTTTTAGAAGTAGACCCGACACTCTCACCTGCCCGGAAAGGAACTCTTATCCATGACACCCTCTGTGAATTTTTTAAAGAGTGGTGCAATTCCGGACCCCGCCGGATTAGAACAGAAGATATGGATGAGGCATCTGATCTTCTACTTCGAATCGGGAAAAAATACACTGGCTCCTATTCATACAAAAGTCCGATTTGGCATGCAACCGTTGCATCTTTGCTTGGATATGATGATAATCCCGGATTACTCAGGCGACTACTTGATCATGAAGCGGAAAGGGAAGGATTTCTGCATCCGGAACGATTTGAATTCGAAATCAAGTCATCACCGGATTCTCCGGATAATAATCCGAATTATGTCACCCTGGACCTGGGGGAAGGTGAAAACATCAGAATACAAGGGAGAATTGACAGAATTGACACCACTCCGGACGGATATTTTGCTATCATTGACTATAAAACAGGAAGCCAGTATCCAAACGGGAAACGAATTAGCGAAGGAAAAGCACTCCAGCTTCCCCTCTATCTCCTGGCACTTGAAAAAATGTATGAAAATACAGATAAACCCCGGATCGGAATAGGTGGTTCATACCTTGAAATCAGCAGGAAAATAAAACAGACCTGGCCGCTTCTTGACCCGGAAAGAAAGCATATCGCCGGACATTCACGTGCCAGAGGAACAACCGGGTTTCATGATGTGACAAAAGGAGCCCTTGCCGCTGCACAACAGTACATTAACGGGATGAGGGCGGGAGTATTTCCGTTACCACAGGATAGATGCACTATCTCATCATACTGCCCATATTCCGGAATATGCCGTTTTGATCGGTTTAGAAATGCTGAACAGAGCGAAGAAGGAGGAGAAGATGGCAGGGACTGAAAGGCAGCAGGAGGCAATAACAAGCCATGATACTTCCGTCGTGGTATCCGCCGGAGCCGGAACCGGAAAGACGTATGTTCTTGTCAATAAATACATGGACCTTCTTGAGAGTTTTGGCTGGCAGAATCCGGATTCAATTAATGGTATTTCAGTTCTGAATATTCTCGCTCTTACGTTCACCGATAAAGCAGCAGCGGAGATGAAAGAGCGAATCAGAAGTGAACTTGAGAAGCGGGAAGGAGCATTCTGGGAGAGATCAAGGCTTGAGTTTCTTATTGCCCCGGTACAGACCTTTCATTCCTTTTGTGCAAGTGTCCTCCGAGAGTTTCCCTTTGAGGCCGGACTTGAGCCATCGTTCAATGTTCTTGACCAGGAAGAATCTTCCCGGATTTTTTCTCTTTCTTTCCAGGAACTCATTCATACACCGGCAGAAAAAGAGATTAAAGATTCACTGATTAGAAACCTTTCTGTTGTCGGAGAATACAGCCTTGAGAAAATTACCCGGTACCTTTATTCCCACAGAGAAGATGCCGAAGAATTCTTTTTCCAGCTGGAAAGTAACCCTGATGTAGTAATTTCCCGTTGGCAGGAGGAGATCCAGAAATTCAGGGAACAGGAAGTGGATAACCTCCGGAATAATAAAAAATTTTCCGATATGGTAATTTCGCTGCTCGGATTTGCCGCAATGGACATCCCTGCAGATGACAAGGCAATGATATATCTCCAGGACGTAAAACCATACCTTGAATCACTCCTTGAAACTGATAATCCGGATAAATTCCTTGATGCATCATCATCTTTTCTGCAGGAATCTCTCAAGGGAGGGTCAAAGAAGAACTGGTCTGAGGATTTGCTTAAGGAACTCAGGGAGACAAATAAAACCCTGAATGAGTTGCTGAAAAAAAATATCGAATATATCAGAAAAACTGAATTTATTCCGGAAAATCCTTTCAGTATCCTTACCCTCCGGTTTCTTGCTGATCTCAATAGAACGTTCTCCCGGTTTTGTACTATCATAGAAAAGAAAAAATCAGATGCCGGCGGTATCGACTTTTACGATCTCATCAGGTATACAAAGAAATTATTCCGGACAAATCAAGAAACTGTTGCTTCATATTACAAAGACCGGTACAGGTACATCCTCATTGATGAATTCCAGGATACTGATCCGGCACAGTTTGAAATTGTAAACACCATCATTGGTGAACCTTCTCCGGAGGTAAACAGCCTCTTTATTGTCGGTGACCCGAAACAGTCAATTTATCTTTTCAGGGATGCCGATGTGACCAGGTTTCGGGATGCCCAAAATCTTATCACCGGAGCATGTAACGGGAAAAATATTCCCTTAGATGTATGTTTCAGGAGTTCGCCGGAGGTTGTTTCGTTTGTCAATACCTTGTTCTCGCGGTTATTTCATACGGCAGAAAAGCCCTGGGAATTTACCTATGATTTCATTCAGGTAAGTAACGAGCGAAAGAACCACGAAGGTTCAGTTACCCTGATACTTATTCAAAAAGATGCAGAAGTGCCTGAATGTGAGGTGATCTCGCAGCATATTGAAACTCTGATCAAAGAACAAACAACGGTATACGAAGAGGGAATCCGGGATAAGGATGGAAACAGAACGTTTGTAGAAAGGGCTGCAATTTATGGAGACATCGCAATTCTTCTTGAACGCCGGACACACCTTGGACATTTTATCCATTCTCTGGCAATCCGGAATATTCCATACTATGTTCATAAAGGAACCGGATTTTACAACCGGCAAGAAATCCTTGATTTAATCAGCCTGATAAGCGTTCTTTACCGGCCATATGATGATATCCACATGGTGGGACTTCTCCGGTCTCCCTACTTTGGTCTTTCAGATCTTGAAATTTTACAAATATCCAGGTATGCCGGAAGTTCATTCCTGGAAAAAATTTTAAACTCCTCAAAGGAATATCCGAAATTCGCACAGGTATACACCCATCTCACCGGATGGATGCAATGTGCCGGTCGTCTCCGCCTGGTCCCGCTCATCCGGTCTGTTCTTATTAAATCCGGGGTGATGGCTGTTTATGGAGGTCTTGTTGAGGGTGACCAGGTAATATCAAACATAGAAAAACTGCTTGATATCATCAGGACCAAGGAGGAGATTGGGAAATACCAGCTGCCTGACCTGGTTATCGATCTCTATGATGCCCTAGACCGGGAGGAAGAAGAGGGAGAAGCAATGATTGATGATCCGGACCTTGATGCTGTTACCGTCATGACGATACATGCTGCAAAAGGTCTTGAATTTCCGATTGTTTTCATCCCGGAGATGGCTGCTAGACCAAACCTTGACCAGGGTCCGGTTCTTTTGGGCAGCAGCCGCTCGCTTATGGGAGTGGTTCTTCCAGACCCGGAAAACAACCTTGAGTCCACGAAAACTCCAATATACCGGCTCCTTAAAAAAGAACTTGATTATAAACTCCTGGCTGAAAAGAAACGTCTCCTATACGTAGCCCTTACACGAGCAGCAGACCATTTGATTATGAGCGGTGAAATCGGGGAGGAATTGCCGGATGGGACACACAATACCAGACTTGACTGGATAATTCCAACCCTCGGGATAAGTGATTATGACATCGGAGAAGGTCATATTTTGATTCAGGATGCTGATGGGAGGGACATTTCCGTCCGGATTATTACTCCTGATGAGGATATCCGGAGTATCGATCCCGGAGTTCCTCCTTTTATTATTCCTCCCGAACTCATGGAATGTCACGGAACATTTGAGAAAAAAGTTATCAAAACCCAGGAGACTTCAAAGATTCCATACCAGGTGACACAACTTGCAGAACACCTGAGTCTTCCCCTTATTGAGATTGATCATGAATATGAAGGAGAGGGAGCCCTGTTTGGCAGTGCTGTTCATGAAGTACTCAGAGGAAGAGATCCGGACCTTGTAGTTAAGGAATTCGGAATACTGGATGAGAAACAGCAGGAAAAATTACAAACAGTATTAGAAGAATTTTTAAACCAAATCAGTATTGCTGAAATGTCTGATGTTTTCCGGGAGTATGCATTTACCGTTTCTATTGCAGGAATTCCCCTGACTGGAAGAATAGATCTACTCTTCAGAAGACCGGACGGAACCTGGAGAATCATTGATTATAAGAGTGATGCTCTTGCAGTATTGCAACTCTCTCAAAAAGAATCATATCAGTTCCAGTTGGAGAGTTATCGAAGGGCAGCAGAAATTCTTGGAATGAATCCCGCCTTAAGTGTATTGTATTCAGTATCAGATAAAAAACTGATTGAACTTGATCCATGGCCTGATGAAAAATATTATTCTTTTCTCACCACCTGTGTTGAACAAATTAACGTACATAAACCCGGATAAGAAAACTATCATCAAAACCAAATAACTCAAATAGAATAATTAGCCAGGCATGCTAGTATTCCACACATATATATATTATCAGTTTCTACATACGTTTCGGATGATGATTCAGGTTTACCTATGAAATTACTGCATCCACACAATTATACAAAACGCCTAACCAATTGGGTAATTTTACTTGAAATTCTAATTATTCTCATCGCTTTATGCTGTCCCATGGTGACTGCAGATCGGGAAGTTAAGGTGGCCCTTACCGAGCTAAAACCATCACTCTTTACCGATGACCTTGGTAATCCCGCTGGATTTTTTGTTGATCTCATCACTGATTTGGCACGGCAAAAAGGATGGGATATTGTCTGGGTCGAAGGATCACTTACAAATAACTGGGAACATTTGAGTTCTGGTGAAATCGATCTTATCATGGGAGTTGCCGCCACGCCGGAACGTGAGGAGAACTTTGCGTTTAGTAATGAATCGGCATTTTCAGTCTGGTCTCAGGTGTATGCACGCCCATTTTCCGGGATCAATACCATACTGGATATTGAAGGGAAACGAATCGCAATAATTAACGGATCATCCTGTGGAACCGGATTTCGTGATATTGCACAAAAGTTCGGGGTCAATGCTACATATCTGGTAAAAAATTCTCCGGAAGATGCCTTTGAGGCAGTTATATCAGGAGAAGCAGATGCACTGGTAGTGTATAACACAGCAGGACAGGGGCTTGCCCAGCCATATGGACTGGCAGGAACTCCACTGATGTTCAATCCTACAGGACTTGGTTTTGCCCTTAAAAAGGGAAAGAACTTCGATATTCTGCAGGATATTAATAATTACATTCATAAGGCCAAGAATGATCCTTCGTCAGTATACTACCGATCAATGCAGAAATGGTACGGGATTGAAACCAGCGAGACTATTCCGACCTGGATCTGGTTGGGTCTTGGAACTACTGCTCTTCTAGCCGCCCTCTTTGTTGGCATGAGTTATATCCTCAGACGAGAGGTCAGGCGTAAGACTGCTGAACTCGCAAAGCAGAATGAGGAATTACACTCAGAGGTTCTAAACCGGAGACATGCAGAAACTGAACTGGTCAGAAAAAACAGCGAGTTAATGGCTACTTATGAAGAACTTGAAGCGATGGATGAAGAACTCCGGCATAATTTTACGGAACTCTCAAAAAGTGAAGAAGCCCTGATGCAGGCCAGGAAAAAATTGAACCTGCTGAGTAAACTCACCATAAGGGATATTAAAAACGCATTTTTCATATTATCAGGATACATCCAGTTATCAAAAGATGCAGAGTCTATCGATGAGGCAATGGATTGCTTTACCAAAGAGGAAAAAATCCTGCAATCCGTTGAACATATCCTTGTCTTTTTGGAAAAATATCAAAACCTCGGAATAAAACCTCCAAAGTGGCAGAATGTTCAGTTAACTCTTATTAATGCAATCTCTCATCTTGACTTTTCGAAGATATCCCGGACAGAGGAAATCCCGGAGATTGAGATATTTGCAGATCCCTTACTGGAAGATGTATTTTTAGCCCTCATGGAAACTATTATCCGGCAGGGACCGACAACCCATGTTGGCCTTCGTTATCGTCAGAATCCGGAGAGTATCACAATCCTGGTTGAATCCAACGGACCAGGAATTCCGGACATTGACAAAGAAAAAATATTTGCCTGGGAAAACACGGGAAAAGACGCAACCAGCCTTTTCCTTGCACGAGAGATCCTCTCAATAACAAAAATATCACTGGAGGAGACAGGAGAACCAGATACAGGCATATGTTTTGAGATAACTGTTCCAAAAGAGGAATATCGAATTATTGATGCGTAAAAAAATTATCAGACTCCCTCTTTCTCCTTAAGGGTATACCAAAAACCAAAAAAATTAAAGATTGGTCCAGAACCCATGTTTGTTACAGAAAATACGGACCTTTTTTACCTGCTCAAACGGAACACAAAACTCTTTTTCCGGGGCATCTTCAGGCTTTAACTGAGAAACCTGTTGGAAATTGTCACCGATGACCTCAATCTGGACAATATAATGGTCTTCGGCCATGGGATGTGGAACTGACCCAACTTTTACTTTTACTCCGGTAGCAGTTTTATCAAGGACCGGAACATGTTTCTCTTTTCCTTCCTCTTCTCCGCGTTTCTCCTGAACCAGCGTCATCTCCTGGTTACAGCAGACCAAAGTCCCTTTTCCAGCAATAATAATCTGTACAATCTTACCACATACGCCACACTGATAGAGTTCCTGCATACTCATGTACCTCGAAAAGCAATTTGTCTTAGATCTCTATAACATCTTCCTCTCAGGTCCTAAGTTAAACCTTTTTATTTTACCAGTAAGAATCACAGGACGGAACAGCAATAGCCTGATAATTATGAAATTACCTATCTATTTCAGAAATCATTCATAGTAATTGGAAGAGGATGGTATCATTATAATTTTAATCAATTTTTGGAATGGTCAAATCCTTCAAATAAGGTTCCATCAAACATACAAGAAACCTACGAACGTAATCGTAACTTATTCTATGTTTCATGTTCTCGACCAATTGAGCGTTTGGCTATCCTTTTTACTCAAGAATTAACCCATCTCGCTTTGGATACTCTTAATCAATGGTTCGGTAAAGAAAATATCCATTCTCTAACATTTGAATAATATTCTTATTTGCATTATTCGAACTTTTTGTTTTTTCTGGCCTCCGGTAGAGCGGTATCTACTCCCCTGACAACAAGGATTGGACACCGAGCATGCCGGACAGTCTTCTCGGCGACACTTCCCATTCTGACATATTCAAGGCCTGTGCGGCCTTCTGTACCCATAACGAGGAGATCATGATTAGTCGAAGCGGTGATTACCTCCTGGGCCACCTGACCGGAGAGGACCACCGGAGTAACGGAGATGCCAAGTTTCTGCCCATTTCTAACCACTTCAGTCACAGCCTTCTCGGCATTTTCACGGGAGAAAAATTTCTCTGCCGGTCCCAATATTCTCCTCTTCTTTTCGCTGATCACACTCAGGGCAGTAACATCGGTTTTGAAAATCCGGGCCATCTCAAGCCCGTGGCTGATGGCATTCTCCGTGATCCCGGTTCCTTCCGTGGGGATTAGTATCCGGCTGTATGTCTCATGTGCCGGAGAGTCACCCCTGATAACAAGGACCGGACATGTTGAAAACCTTATGACTTTCTGGGCCACACTTCCGAGGAGGAGGAGATTGATACCGGATCTGCCGGCGGTTCCCATAACAATGAGATCATATTCACCGGAAGCATCGATGATAACCTGTGCTGGTATGCCGGCGATGATCCGGGATGTAATGCCGATACCAACCTCCTCTCCCATGCTGACTACCCCGGCAACAGCTTTTTCGCAGGCCTGATACTGGGGCGTATCCGGATCAAGAGTTGTTGTATCGCCCGGAATCGCATAGTTGCTCTCGTCGTTGACACCAAGAGCAGTAACGTTAGCCCCGGTGATTTTAGAAAGGGTAAGGGCAAAAGAGATGGCTGCCGTGATGGTGCTGCTTCCGTCGGTCGGGATCAGGATATTCCGGTAAAGGTTCATTGTACCATCTCCTCCAGTCGTCTGCTCCACGGTCTGATGATGATTACCCGGCTTAATACCGTATTTACTGCCTGAACACCGAATCCGGTGATGCATGCCATGATAATCGTCCCTATCCCAACCCCTTCGAGGTGACCAAGGCAGAGAAAGGAGAGAGCCACGGAGAGGGTGACACAGATGATGTCAAAAATGGTCTTGATCCGCCGGTAGGTGACATGGTAGAAGAGAGTCAGGTCGTTTAGGAAAGTATCGATGACCATCAACGGTATTTTAGAGCCGACCATGAGGGAAATGCCGACACACATAATCCCGAAGCTGAAGACAAAGTAGAGGATTCTCTCCCAGAATTCAGACGGAAGGCCGGAGAGGGTTTGTGTAAAGAGATCGATACTCATTCCGAAGAAGACAGAGAGGACAATAGAAATGAGATAGCCTGATTTGAATCGTTTCGTGATGGCCAGAAGAAGGATCAAAAGGCCGACCTGGAAAAGGGGATTCCAGATACCGAAAGAGATCTGATTCCAGATCCGGCTCAGTACGAAGGGAAGCGATGAGATGGTTGATATCCCGAATTCTGCGTTAACCATGAGGGGGATGGCAAACGAAATGAGGAGAATTCCAAAAACAAAGGTAATCTCTCCGGGAATGATGATTTTAGTATGCATGTCGTGACTTCTATAATATTTGAATTTTTAGAGATGATGACCGGGCAATGAGATACTCCAGGTTTCAAAGTGAGGGTATAAGATTGGTGGGAAGGCCGATAAGGTTTTTTGGGGAGGAGATCCCTGAAAATTATAATCCGATTTAAATGGAATTGTGGGATTAATTTCAATATTTATCCCAGTTATTGCAGAATATCTTTTTCTCACAACTAGAATTCTTATTACTTTCAAATATCTGCTTACCGAATCAAAACTCTAAAATAAAAATAACCAGATATATGAAGATAATATGAATCGAAAACATCTCACCGGACTCATTATTCTTATATTGTTATTTTCTCTGACAGGAATCTGCTTTGCCGCTGATTCTCCAGAATACCTTGCATACCTGAAGGGAGGAGAGAGCACAATAGTGAATGATACTGAAGATATGATGATAATCACGATCAATAACCCGGACCCTCTGGTAAATATCACAAAGGAGGATAATACCACCCAGGTTCCGGTTGGTTTTATGGTTTATACATATCTTCCGATAAATGCTGTAGCAATTTTCAATGGTCCGGAAACGAAATCAGCCTCCATAGTAAAAATAGAAAACCAGTCTATTTCAAATAACAATGAAATTCTCACACTTCAGGTAAAACCACTTGATTATTATGACGGAGAACTCCTGAGTTCTTTTGCACAGGATACCTTCAACCTCCATCAGTTGGATGAGAAAACGTTCAATGAAACCGGGTTATATCTTGAGATGATAAAAAGTGTCCCGGATAATGCAGTAAGTTCGGGAAAACCATATGATCTTTGTATTCATAATTGTAAGGTGGCTAATGATTACTACAATTGTGTATCTCAATGTGAACTGGTCGGGTAATAGTTTTGTTAAAATTTATAGTTCCGGAAAAGGGATTTGAATATATCGTAAATAGCATTCATCTTTAGTCCAAATTTTTTTTTAGTCTGCATTGTTAGAATTTTTTTTAAAAAATATAACTTTTGGTCGTGATCTAACATAACTGCACAGATGGAAAACGGATCCACTCTTCGATAGTCCACACATGATCTGTTAAACCTACCGCCATTGCAGGTGTTCTTTTCTTTGATCGCTCCCCTCGTTTATCTTGTATTTGAAGTGTCCGAATAGGCCAACAAAAATTGTAACTATATAGACAAAAGAACGTCATTGCTTCGTTTTCTCTTCGTTCTTTAGAGAATAAAAGTGTTTTCCCAAATTTTTCGTGAATTTCGATTTCTATCAGTAACATTCTGCCGTTCTATAAATGAAGTCTTTTACGAGTTTGTGAGTATTCTTTGCAGTCCGTTTTCCTGGAATGACTGAAAGGATTAACCGGTGCTTGGGATCATAAGCAATATGATCCCAATTATCACCATAATTGTCATCATTTGGGTTGCATGGATCACAATTCTTCTCTTTCTTACCGACGAAGCTCCATTTTTCATCGAATTGAACTTCATTTGTCTGAGGGGGAAAAACCAAACAATTCATCATGGATTAATTGAGCATGTTTCCCTGACTTTTGTGAGAGTCTGGCCACTTTCCCTAAACTCACTTCTGTCAATCTACTGGTTTTCCGTATTCCGCATCCCTCTGAGAGATTTTCCATGACCGAAACCGCTTTTTCGTGCTCGATTTTTGAGTTGAATAATACAGTGCCTCTGGTTTCAGAAAACCGATATCCACAAGACCTGCATCGCTACATTCGGTTTCCATGACCACCAGATGTTCCACTCACGGTAAGATTTCCTAATCCTCGTTTTCCATAGTCAGGACAATCTGGGTTTTGACAGCAAAAGAGATGAATATCATCTGTTTTGAGGGAAAATTAGGATTGTATTGGTTATTTATTAATTTAATATATTATTAAATTTATAATGTTTTTCACATATTAAGATCACAGCAAGAAGATAACTAAAATTAAACAAGTTAATGTAAAATGAAGCCCAAGATTTTATTCTTGTATTTATTATCCGAGGAATACCCATGACTGTTCCAACAGAAAACCATGAATTTGAAACGATTGAAATAACCTGGAAATGTACAGTATGCGGCTTTCTTTTTAAAGGAAAAAAGCCTCCAAAAGGTTGCCCTCATTGCCATAGCCCATCCGGGGAATTCATCCCTGAAAGGAATGAAAAGTTCACTTACCACAATGAACCTTTTGATGTTCTCCTCATCAATGGGAGTTCCCACCGGGCAGGAAACACCGGAGTCATGACTGATATTGCTGAGGAAATGCTCAAAGAAAATGATGTGTCTTATCAGAGATTTAACCTGAATGAATACTCTATTGACCATTGTTGGTGCTGTTATGCAGTCAAAGCACAATCATGCAATTATCCCTGCCGGAATGGTGAGGACGATATGCACTTATTTCACCAGATGCTTGCAAATTCAAAAGCAGTAATTATTGCATCCCCTATCAATTGGAACAGCATGTCAGCACGCCTAAAGATCTTTTTAGACCGGACCACCTGTATGCAGAACCTCTATCACCTCAAAAAACCCGGATTAACAGAAGGGAAGATACTCGGAATTCTGGTCTGTGGTCATGAGGACGGGGGGATTAAGACCAGCATGGATATATTTCTGAATTTTCAACAGATGGGATTTATCCTTGCTCCATTTGGTATCGCATACAGAACGCATGGTGCAGAATTTTCAAGTAATGAAGATAGAGAATTCTTCAGGAACGATGATTTATTCCGGACATATACCCGTGGTGTCGTGAACAATGTAATTGAGATGATGAAACTGGATTGTGAAAAACAATTAAAAGACAGAATCATACCGGTCTCCGAGTGAACCTTTTTTTTGAGGTATGGTTTTAAGATATTACGCATTTTCTGGCATTTAGGGCATAGTAACAATATCAGAATTATTATTGAAAAACAGGCAATAAGATGAGACAGGTCTAGTGGGTAACCAAAAAAACCAGGCTGCATGATAATGCCTTGCTCATATCATTCTCCGGAGATATCGGGATATGATGCCGCATAATACACGGGTTTTTCAGAATATGTAATCCAAAATCGACTCTATTTCCCTCCCCTATTAGAAATATCCGGATGACCTTTTTTTCATTATGAAATAGGTATATCCATACTCATTTGCATATTTCCGATGAATATCCATCTCCATTTCAAGTCCCTGGATAATACATCTAGCATCCTGGTTGTTTGAATATTTTTCCTTTAACATTCCCAGCCGGCCGGTTAACGGAGTATAATAATGATTCCACCATCCGGTATCAGGAAGTCTGAACGACCCAATAAGAGAATACCCTTCTGACCGTATCATTTCCTCTGCCTTCGGAACTGAAGGCATGTCCGGAGAAATTTCATAAAAAAAATAAATATTCCGGTCCCGAGCATTTTATCTATCCATATACCGATGATATTTTTACAAATCCGGAGTTATGAAATAATGAATTTTAATGACATTATGGTTCTCATTACAGGATTTCTCTGTTTTTTGGTTGGAATAGCAATGGTACCGCTGATAAACTCATATGTCCATTCAAGTGTCGGGTTAGACCTGCCTGCAGCATTGATTGGCGTTGTCGATCTGATACTCATTTTCGCAATAATATATGTTCATACCGCAATTGTCGTCTACAATCAGAAAAGAAAAAATAAGAGTATATCTGAAGGAATGAGTTCACTCTTTAAAAAACCTACAGAACCAGAAAAATTCGAAGAGTAACTATTAAGGGCAAATACCCGTATCTGTTCCTGGATTATCAATATAAATGATGCATAATGAAAGAGAAAAATCTCTCGAGGTAACAAAGTACTAATTCAATAACGACAAATCTATTTAAAAATGAATCCAATCATATTTTTGATTTCATTCCTGCCTTGGATCCTATTTGGATTATTTGCAGGACATTCGCTTGTTGAACTTGAAATTGCTCTTATGTTCTCTCTGGTTGTTGCGGTTATCGTTGGATACCGGGACATGCGTGATAAACTCATTGTGCCCTGGATAACAGTCTCCTTCTTTATCCTCATGGTAATCGCCCTGACTGTTTTTCACTGGTATGATATCATTCCGTTCATCGGAATTGCATCAAATGCCGTTCTGACAGGAATTGCATTTGGAAGCCTTGCAATTGGCATTCCATTTACCATCCAGTATGCAAAACGGGATGTACCGAAAGAACGTTGGGAAAACCCTGTTTTCGTTCATATTAACAAAATTCTTACCTTCTTCTGGGGTATCCTCTTCCTGCTTGGACTCCTCAAAAGCATCTATGAATTCTACTATCCGGATGCATTCGGTATAATAGGTGATGCATACATGTGGATTTCCATTATTATAGGAATTGTTTTTACCATGAAATATCCTGATTATGCCAAAAAGAAGAATTCTCAGGTGACAGAGTCCTAGAGATAGTTTAATTAACCTGAATTTTTCAAAACTTTTTTATATGACTGACCTGTCATCAAATGATAGGTTTAATGAGATAGACCACATATTATACGAGAATAGTATTTCCAGGATCCGATATCTATGACAGTATGTAGTAGGGGAGACTATTTTTTTCTCCTCCATCTGATTGTACCAGGTATTCTCAATAGTGATACAGTCCTCTTTATTCAAAGAACTAGACGGATCTTTAAAAAATCACAAGGCTTTTTGCCTGTTTTCAGTGGTATTTGAATTTTTTTTATGAGCTGGAAAAAATGATACATATTCTATGGAGTAATAAGGAATGATTACCAATTCAAACATCCTCATAGTCGGAAGCGGGGGAAGAGAACATGCCATAGCCAGTGCACTTGCCCGAAACCCGCAGACAAGGATCTTTGCAGTCATGAACCGGATGAACCCGGGAATTGCTGAACTGGCACATAAAGTCCTTATTGCTCCAGAGACAGAACCCGAATCTATCAAAAAATTCTGCCAGGAAAATCAAATACATTTTGCCTGTATCGGCCCTGAAGCCCCACTGGAAACAGGGGTAGTTGATACCCTTACAGAGGTAGGCGTAAAATGCATGGGACCTTCAAGACAGGCTGCAAAAATTGAAACTGATAAATCATTCTGCAGGAACCTGATGAAAAAATACCAGATCCCAGGCCTTCCCGAATATCATATCTTCCATTCCGGAAAAGAAGCAGAAACATTTCTTGATACTTCAACAAAAGATTACGCAATCAAACCGTCCGGGCTAACCGGTGGAAAAGGTGTCCGGATCATGGGAGAACACCTGGACAAAGATGAAGCATGTGCATATGTGCATGAACTCTCCGGGGATATTGTCATAGAAGAACGGCTCATCGGGGAAGAGTTCACTCTTCAGGCCTTTGTCGACGGGAAAAACCTTGTCCCCATGCCACTTGTCCAGGACCATAAACGGGCATACGAGGGTGATGTCGGCCCGAACACCGGAGGGATGGGGTCATATACCCTTCCGGACCACCGGTTCCCCTTCGTTACCGACGAAGATTATCACCAGGCATTTTCTATCATGAAAGAGACCATCGCAGCTCTTGCAGCCGAAGGGACCCCATATGTCGGAATATTATACGGCCAGTTCATGAATACGGCAAATGGCCCGATGGTTATTGAATTTAATGCCCGGTTTGGTGACCCGGAGGCGATGAACGTCCTGTCACTTCTTTTAAGTGACTTTACCGGAATAGTAAAGGCAATTACCTCCGGGACGCTTGATACCGCTGACGTATCATTTGCTAAAAAAGCGACGGTATGCAAATACCTTGTGCCGGAAGGGTATCCGGATACTCCGGTTTCAGGAGGGAAACTGGTTCTGGGACCGGACAATACTGCTCTTTGCTATTACGCCAGCGTGGTAAAAGAGGGAGGATATCTCATAACACAGAGTTCCCGGACCCTTGCCTTTGTAGGAATCGGTGACAGCCTTGATGAAGCTGAACGTCTTGCAGAAGAAGCGGCCTCTGCTGTTTCAGGTCCGGTCAGACACCGTAAAGACATCGGAACAACGGAAGTTTTGGAGAAAAGGATTCTTCACATGAAGGAGATTAGATGAAGAAGGATTTTTTATCAATTCTTGATATCTCCCGTGAAGAATTGGCAAATCTCATTGCTCATGCCAGGAAGTTAAAAGAAGAGCGTAGAGTAGGGATACACACCCCGGTCCTGGCTAATAAAACCCTGGGAATGATCTTTGAAAAATCATCTACCCGGACCAGAATATCATTTGAAACCGGGATGTTTGAACTGGGTGGTCATGCCTTATTTCTGAACCCGAAAGACATGCAGCTCGGACGTGGGGAAGCCATATGCGATACTGCACGGGTCATGACAAGATTTGTTTCAGCAATCATGATTCGTGCAAACCGGCACGATGAAGTACAGGAACTCGCAGTTCACGCTGATATTCCGGTTATCAACGGTCTTTCAGACAAAGAACACCCCTGCCAGATCCTTGCAGATATCATGACCATTGAGGAGCGGTTATTCCGGACTGATGGAATTAAAGTTGCCTGGATTGGAGATGGGAACAATGTCTGTACATCACTTATCCTGAGCACCATTCTGACCGGAATGGAAGTAATCGTCGGCTCTCCCAAAGAATTTGCTCCAAAAGAAGATTTGGTCAAGGAATCACTGGAAAAAGGGGCAAAAGTCCGGGTAGTGACTGATCCCTTTGAAGCTGCCCGTGATGCTGATGTGGTGATGACCGATACCTGGATTTCAATGGGCCAGGAAGATGAAATCGACCGGAGAAGAGAAATTTTCATGCCATACCAGGTAAACAAAGACCTGTTATCGGTAGCAAAACCCGGAGCAATTGTGATGCATTGTCTTCCGGCACACAGAAACTGGGAAATAACTGATGAAGTTATTGACAGCAAGGAAAGTGCAGTCTGGGATCAGGCAGAAAACAGACTGCATGTCCAAAAAGCCCTGCTGGTAAGGCTATTGGCATAACAAACATCTGTCTCTTTTTAGTTTTTTCAAATATTCCAATTACGAATACCAGCTGATGCTACAGATAGAGGTTTATTAAAAAATCAGGGGAAACTAGCAGAAGTTCATCTCATCGTAAAGAAATTTTTCCATTTATCCCATATTCCCACCCATTCATTACGATGTAGGTAGAACAACTCCAAGATCGTAATTCAATTGCTCTTGTTTTTCAACCATCTCTCCTACTTATAGAACTTTTCCAGGCTGTTCGAAACATTCAATAGTGTCTAACTTATCCAATAAACTAGTAAAACTTGGGCTCTTAACATTCGTCTACAGAAAAGATGTCAGATCCAAAAAGGAATTATTGATCTATTTTATCCAGGTTTCACATTTTTTGGTTCATTTCACAACATTGATACTTGCCCATCGGAAATGATAAGATGCATGGAAATTCCCTGGTATTTTGCCCTTCTTACCTTTATATGTGGAGGTATCCTCCTTTCATTGTCAGTACAGGTATACCGGAGGAAACATATCAGCGGCCACTCTCTGGTCTGGGGAATACTTGTATTGTATGCTACAATCTGCCTGACCTTTGGATTGGATAATATCGGGATGATTCTTCCGGTTCCTCAACTGTTATCTCCTTACCTGTTCTGGATAAATACCTATTGTTATTTTGCCCTTCCGGTAGCCTGGTTTTTCTTCTGTCTTCATTATATCGGAAAACCCGAGTTCCTGACTGCAAGAAATTTCACTTTGTTGATGATTATTCCGGTCCTGATGAGTATTTTCCGAGTGATTTCATCAAGAGGTTTTTTCCATGAAGTACTCACAGGCCTTTATTTCTCTTCACTAAGCTGGGAGATAGATATCCTCGGATACGGGTATATTTATGGCCTTTCCATTGCAGGTAGTCTTTTGTTACTCAGACGATATCCGGATGTCTCTATAAAATTCAGGCATCAGATTATTTTTCTGATCACCAGTTCGTACATTCTCATTGTTAGCGGACTGATTACTGATATCAACATTTTCCCGTCATTTGATCCGATGTGCCTGGATGCGGCATTATCCGGTTTTATCCTGGCATTTGGCATTATCCATTATGATTTTCTTCAATATTCTCCAGTTTTCCGGGAAAAATTCTTTAATATCGCTACTTCAGGTCTCATTGCTCTTAGTCGCGACCGGCATATCATCGATATGAATCCAGTGGCAGAGAAATTGCTTCAAATCTCACTGACTGATGCATTTTCCTGGCATCCTTCTGAAATTCCATCATTGCGACCGGAACTGAGAAAGATCCTGGAGCACCCGGATATTTTGTATGAGCAACCATTCTCCCTTATCAGCGATGAAATCAGGTGGTATAGTGTATCTTCTCAATTGATCCAAAAAAATATCGGGGAAAAAGGAGGGTACCTGGTAGTTTTTACCGATATTACGAGCAGTATGAACCTTGAGAAACAGATTCAGGAAACAAAATCCCAGTTAATCAGGGAGAAAGAGAAACTTGCACAGGTTCAAAAATATAGGGATTTTTTCTTGTCCCACCGGGATGCCATCATTATTATATCAGAAAACCGGATAATTGAAGCAAATCCGGTGGCATATGGGATGTTTCCAGAATTTGGTGAAGCGATCATCGGGATGGATCCGGTCAGTCTGTCTGCCGGTCACCAGAGAAATCCTGATGATGTGCCTGAAAAATTACGATATTATTGTACCCAGGCCTCATCAGGCCGGGTGATTGATTTTTCGTGGGTGTTCCAATCGTATCATAAAGAAATCCCTGCAGAGGTCAGGCTCAGTCGCCTGGTATATGGCGATCAGATCCTGGTTGAGATGAGTATCAGGGGTATGTCAGATATTTACCGGAAATTGGATGAATTCTCTGAGATAAACCGGAATCTGATGAATATCCTGTATGAGGAGATCCACTTGTGGAGTCTTGCATCAGATGTGATATCAGGCGATTCTGATCCAAAATCTGATACAATGAAGGAGATACAAGAGATCCTGATTAAAGCAACAAGAAATATCGAGAGGATAGTACCGTATCAAAACTTCGTCAAACCGGATTCATCCCCGAAGGCTGACGAAGAACCGGTTTTAAGATCATAATCCCCGATCTGTCAGGTACTGAATAAGGGGTGCCGGAGTAGGTTCGCCAATACAGAGGTAGGTCTTCTGAGTCTGGGGATCCTTGTTTTGCAGGATGTGCCAGACCATCGGAGAATCACAATGAAAATCAATAATAGAATCTGATGAACAGGTTTGCTCTGGTGTATCTTCGTATGCCCTGATATGGTTCAAAATCCGGTCAGCAATTTCCGGGGACAGGATATCCTGAAGGAACCATTCATTCTTCAAAGGAATGTTTCCCATATGGTAAAGAGCTAAAGCCGTCTGGTTTGTAGACAAAATTCTCCCGTCGTTTTGGGTTAGAAGGAGGGGATTTTTTCTCTGATCCATTATTGTAGAGAGAATATTCATGAGGTGATGGGTTTCAGATACCAGGGAATGACACTCCAGGGTTTTTTCAGAGAGCTCCGAATAGATCTTTCGGTATTGATCCTGGTATTCCAGCAAATTTTTCTTGATTTCTTCATCTTTTTGTTGAACAATACCTTTCACCATAAAACAGCGGAATATGACATCGAGGATTTTCTGGTATCTTTCTGTCTTAAGGGGTTTATTTTGTATTCCAATCCCGAAAATGCCGATTAGAGAGGATTGATTCATAATTCCTATCAGTGAAATGGTAGGGATTGGAAATGCTTCCCGCACGATCCGGATTTCTTCCTGACTCATCATCGGATCCAGGAAATGAGATATATCTTCGTGCAAATAGGGTCTTCCGATTTTGTACTTAAAAATGCTGACCGGAGGAATTGATATTTCCCTGGTAAAGAGAGAAGGAATGATACCGGTTAATCTCCTGGAGGCGGATTTCGGAAACCGAATGTCATTGAATCTCCCGATCTGTGCCTTTTCGTCGACAGTAAGAGTGATGATAAGATCATCAGGAAACTTTGAACTGATAATCTTTACAATGTGAGTAATTGCCTCATTCAGGTTTTTATCAATGACATTCGGGAGGTTGGCAGATAGTTCTTCGAGAATATCAGATGGTGGAAAAATATCTCTGATGGGTAGATTATCTTTTTGTTCTGTCAACAAAACCAGCAGGATGGCACGGGATTGTTCATACAGTGTTACCCGGATACTCATCCATTGCTCTGACTCTGTATCTGATCCAAGTATCCGTTTTTCTCCTTCCTGCTTCGTATCAATGATCTGTTGAAGATCTCCGGAACGAAGATGTAGGGCAAAATACGCAATATCAGAGATTGGTTGCCCCAGTAATTTCCCGGAATTTGTGTTATATTTCCTGAAAAAAGAATCACTGGCTTCGATTATATTAAGTTTCTCATCAATGATAACCCAAGGTTCATGGCGCATCTCCAGAAGACCATGTACTGCAGACCTGTTTTTTAATGAATATACTTTTGCAGTGCTATGTTGCACACAATTGACGATTCCAGCATGCTGGAGATCATCGGCAATTTTTGCAGCTTTATTCCGGTTGACTCCACTTTTACGTGCGAGATCAGAGATAGATAATCCCTGAATATTTTGTTTGAACGTGGCAAGAATTACTTCTTGATCTACAGCAGAAATCTTCATTTTGGTAAAAACTTGCAATAATTTGTCCGAATCTGGAAAACAGAATATTGATGCATATGATCCCCGGCCTTTTCGAATCCCGTTATTTACAGAACCTTCATTCTCAGGTTATTTGGTATCTAAAGATATAAACTAAGATAACTGCACAATACGACTACCCGGTTGATGGCCGTAGGTTTTATTAGTGTCCGCGATTTTGGTCGGATTTCTACTTAAGTATTTCAGAAATGATTATAGTACCTCTTTATCCGCATAAATTCAGAAAATATCTCTTCTGACTCATCAATGGGATTATTTTTTTATCACATCCGGCTACGGGATTTTAATGGTTGCACATTTATTCTTGTTTGATAAAACCGGTTGAAAACGTTTTGATATTTTTGAAAGGTTTTCTCCTCGCATCTGAATTTTAATCATCAGAATGTGCAACTCAATATGCAGTTTTTTTAAAAAAATGACTGTTTGTCTCTTTGAACATTAGTAATTTCATAATGTTCTGACATTATGAATACTTTTTCCTAGGGTCTGCACATTTATTGCAGATAGATTCCTTTACCTGATATTGTATTCTATATTAATAGTGAAATAAATCTTATTCTGTGACTTTTGTGTGCATCTGCATAATTTTTTTCTCTGGTTTTTCCATCCTTCTTTTCTTGTTGCACTCATAAAAAACATGAACCAATATGATTTCTCCTGTTTTTTCAACCAGTAGGTTGATTCCCTGTCTTTTGACTGCTCTGTTGATCCCCTCGTTAGTAGCGGACACCGGATCAGACCGGTACGCTGCAGGAGATTATTTAGGTTCGATCTCCTGGTACCAGGACATGCTTAACCAGACCGAAGGATCGGACCAGGCACCAATTCTCAATAATATCGGTACCGGGTACATGGCGCTCGGCCTGCAGGATATCGCTTTTGAGTATTATTTAAATGCAGTATCAGTAGATTCCGGATATGACCGGGGGTATTTGAATCTTGGAGTCGTCCAGGAAAAACTTGAAAACCCGGATGATGCCCTGCATAGTTATGGAAAAGTTTCCGGACAGGATCCTGCATTATATGCGGAAGCACTGGTTAAAAAAGGAACTCTGCTCTCTTCTCTGGGAAGACTTGATGAAGCTCTTAATGCATTTCACCAGGCTGAATCAGGAGCGACCGGCCTTGTTCAGGTAGACCTCTACACCGGAATCGGGGCAGTATATTTCATGCAAAATAAAACCGATGAAGCAGAGAAGAATTTTCTAAAAGCAATTCACGTGGATCCCTCCGGTGCTGCTCTTGCCTTGACGAACCTCGGGGTCCTTCAGATTGCACAAGGAAGGATGAGTGAGGCAAAGAAGTCGTTTGTAACGGCAATCCGGAATGATCCTTCAGGAATGACGAAAGCAGCCGCCTACCTCAAAAGATTAACTGTGATGACAGGGGGTGCAATATGAAGAGATTCTGCCTGATCCTCCTTCTTTTCATACTCTCCGTATCTGGGACAATCGTCCTTGCAGATAGTAATACTACCCCGACTGCTAAGCCCACCTCTGTTCCGACTCCTGAGCCAACGATTATCGCTATACCAACTACAGATCCTACCCTTGCTCCGACTCCTGAGCCAACGATTACTGTTACACCAACTACAGATTCTACACTTACTCCGACTCCTGAGCCAACGATTACTACTATACCTACTACAGATCCCACCCTTGCTCCGACTCCTGAGCCAACGATTACCGCTACTCCAACCGTTACGGTCTCACCTACCGGGAGTGATGGATACGATGCCGGAGCAAATTCCACGCCATCCGGATCTTCGGAAAGCATCGAAACCCTGGCCGGTTCATTCTCGTCTGAATCAAAAGATATAGATACATCTGACTCCGGTGCTTTACCGGAGGTCTTAACTCTTGGAGAGATTGTCATCACAGCAACCGGGACAAAACTCTCATCTGCAGGAGGGACCGGGTATACCTATTCTTCCGATGACGGTGGATATTACATAATTACCGATAGCGGCGATTATTATCTCGATGAGGACCTTTCAACTTCCCATTCATTTGCCATTGAGATCCAGGCAAGCAGTGTTACGCTTGACGGAAACGGGAAAACACTATCCGGGTCTTTTTCTAATATCGGGATAAATATCACTTCCGGATCCAATGGTGTCAAGATTCAGAATTTCGGATCAATTACTAATTTTGATTCTGGCATTGACTCATGGAGTGCTGATACAACCATACGGAATAATGTCATTACTGATAATTGGGCCAGAGGTATCTATGTTGCAGGAGATAATGCCGTCGTTGACGGGAATACGGCAAATGATAATGTGATTAACGGAATTCAATCATCCGGGATGAACGCCCGGATCACGAATAATACTGCAGAGAGAAATACTCAGGCAATAGAATCCCATGGAAGGGGAGCGAACCTGTCAGGCAATACCCTGACCGATAATTCATACGGCCTCTATGCGGGGGCTGACGATGCCACAATTTCTAATAACACCATTCGAAGTTCGGCTTATGGTTCATTGAGAGGGATCGATTCCGGAGGCGATAATGCCACCATCTCGGGTAATTCTGCAGAAGGGTACTACTATGGGATCGAATCCTCCGGTGACTATGCATCTCTATCAGAGAATAACATCCATAATAACTCGTATTATGGCATCTATTCAACCGGTTTAGGCGTTACCATATCTGATAATGATGTAAGTTCCAATGACGGATACGCAGATATCTACTCCGGCGGGGATGACGCGGTTATCACTTCGAACAATGCCGACAGTGGATTAAAACAGACTGATTATGGCATTCAATCCATTGGAAAAAATGCCCTGATTGAACATAATTTAGCTTCAAAACATGAAAATTCAGGGATTGTAGCGACAGGGCAGAATGTAACGATTGTACAGAACACGGCATCATATAACGGGTATGATGGGATACGGACAACCGGAGACAATGCCATCATCGAAGGGAATGTGATCAGTAATAACGAGGATCACGGGACCAATGTGCAATCAGGCAGAAATACGAAGGTCAGTGATAATACCGCTTCAGACAATCTTTACGGCATATATGTGAATGATAATGGCGGTCAGATCTCCGGAAATACCGTGTTTAATAACACTTTCGGGATCTGCAACCAGGGAAGTGATGCCGTCATATCAGACAATACTGTCTATAAAAATAGCTTGGGTATTCAAAATTTGAATAACGAAATTGAATCAGAAAATCTCACTATCCAGAATAACAAGGTATCACAAAATATCTACGGAGTTGCAGTCATTGATTCTATACAGTCAGTGAGGGTCACCGGAAATACTATCTGGAACAATGATGTTGGCATTTATATCTCAAATGATGGAGGAGGCGGGAATGGTCTGATTGTGGACAATTACCTGGGCAACACAAAGAATGTCGACGGTGATGGAAACCCCGGTGTCTATGACTGGAGCCAGACACCATCACCGGGAAAAAACATAGTCGGCGGTCCGAATGTTGCCGGAAACTTCTGGAGTAATAAAACGGGAACCGGTTGGTCTGACAATCAGCCAGGAAATTCCACCGGTTATTCAACGACACCCTATGAACTCAGCACCGGGGTTTACGACAATGCACCGCTGGTCAGAACCCCAAGTCCGACTCCGACGTCAAAACCTTCTCCGGTCCCGATAAATGATCCCTCTAATCCCTCTGAACCCTCCTCATCGCTCCGGGATACATCCCTTGACGATCCATTACCTGATTCACCTCTGTATTCACTGAAGGTGGTATCAGTGACACTGTCGGAGGATGCCACTCCGGGATCATCCGCAAATCTGTTCATTACCCTCGAAAATAATGGACAAATCTCTCCCCCTGCAAAGAGTATTATCAGGCTGATACCGGAAAATGACCTGGCTAATGAAGTAGGAGAACTCCCTGGAGATCTGGAAGACGGACTATATGTGTTCATGTGTTCCCTGATCATCCCCACCACTCCGGGTTCTTATCAGTATACCTTCCAGCCGGTACTGGTGACAACTGATCCGACAACCGGAAAAAAGGTCAGGGTGCCGTTTGGAGATCTGGTAAATTTTACGGTAATCGTGAGTGAAGACGGAACGGTTTCAGTGACCATAAGTTAAAATACTTTTTCTCCCGGCATCTTTTTTCCGAAATCGAACAGATACTGCCTCCACAACACCAGATCCACCCATCCATATCACGTTTGAAGTACTCATTCTTCCAGGTCCTCTTTGCTTCCATCTCCTTCATCGCATAATGGTGATGTGTTAATTATCCATCATATGGTATCAGTAATCCAATTTCTTCGCTCTAATAGGTATGGAACACTGGCTGCGAACAGCATTCCTGAAATGTCCGAATGGAAGATAATCTCCAGTACATCACCGGAAAGCAGATCTACAAAAGCGATGACAATGTAATCACTAAGTTTGAAACATATAATACTCAGGTTATTGATAAAGAATCAGGGATTCAAGGAATTAAAATAGAGAAACCCAACAGTACTTACTATCTCTACTTCTTATAAAAAGCTGCAGAAAGAACAACCGGAATCCAGAGCCAGAACAGTCGTCCGGGAGATAAAAAAAGCAAAAGCCATTCAGGAAGTATTGACAAGAATAAGGCCCATCTAAATAGATTCAGGATAAATAATCATCTCGTGGAGACGGATTACTTCATTGACACTTTACCATAAACATGCAGTGTCTTCAGATGAGTTCTACAGACTTGACCACATCGTAAAAGGAATGCTCTACTCATGTGTTAAGAGACGTCTTTCTAATAAAGGTAAACACGGGATTACATACTGGTACTGACATATCATTGGGAACGAATCTTGGACGTTAGCCACAGAAAAACTACTAATGGTGTCCTTTTCTTACACCAAAATTGAGTGATTCAGGATGACAAAACACGAGAAGAATTCATACATCCATAGATGATATTTCGAAGAATGGCAGGAGAAACAAAATTTTTTTCCCCAATAATAGATGATCTCAATGAGTGCTTGAAGGCAAAGTGGCAAAGTTTGGTTATACATGCCTACTTCAAAGCTGATGTCAGGTTGATCTACAAAACTGCATCTCGCGATATCGGAAAGATAAGACCCAATATCCAGTCCATAGTGGATGAATTGAGTATTAAGTCTTAGGATTCGGACCTGATTCGCATGGCATTGAACAATTGATCAGGTAGATATTTCCCGCTTGAATATCAGAACGGTTGCAATTACCCCGAATACGATATTCAGGTAAAACATTATCAGTCTCCAGAGAATGATAAACACTCCCAGGATTGCCGTAGGAACAAACAAAGCATATAACGACGTTGCTGAAAGTTCTGCTATCCCTGATGCTCCCGGAGTCAGGGGAATCATACTGATAAGAGCGATAATAATCTGACTGAGCATTGATTCTGAAATAGAAGGCGGAAGGCCAAGCCCCATCAGAATTACCGATGCCACAATAAATTCAGAAAACCAGAAAAGGACTGAAAAAACCGTTCCCTGTGCAATTCCTTTCTTACCATGACTGGTAAATGCCGAGATGCCTGAACAGAAATTATCAAACTCAACATCGGTGCTGGCAATAATTTTATGGATACCCGGATTTTTCATCTTCAGCTCAATCCAGTGAAGAAAACGCATCACCTTATCTTTAGCAGATTCCGGATTTCGTGTTGCATAAATAAGTAACCCGATGAAAAAGATAAGAACCGCAAGTGAAAAGAAGATAACTATTACAATCCCTTCTCCCATATCCCAGATTACCTTTCCCATGATAATGAGACTGAAAACCGTCAATGCCACAAGTATCACGGCATCGAGTACCCGTTCCATGATTACCACAGCGGTTGCATCTCCAAGAGACATGTCAGCTTTATAGAGCTCATGTATCCGGACCGGTTCACCTCCGGCCTGTCCGGGAGTAATAGCGCCGATAAGGAGATTTGCAACGACCATGTTATAACAATGGCTGTACTTCACCTGATACCCGAGTGATGCGGCCATAACCTTAATCCTGGCAGCCCAAAGAGAAAAAGAAACAAAACGGAGACTTATTGCAAGAAGCAGGAACCAGATATTGATATGAAACAAATATTGCAGCGTTTCCTCGTTAAAGGTTGAAAGAAGGATAAAAACAAGAATCACCATGCTGAAAGCAAGAGAGACATATATCCATTTTTTCTGGTTTTTATCCATGATGAGTAGCCTTTTCGAAATTTCCTGCAGATGTTATTTTTGATAGTATATCTTTTTTCGTGTGATTATTCTGGAAGGAGGGAAAATTTATCAAGGACTTTCTCAGCTGCTTCAATTCCTCCATCCAGGTATACAGCACCGGCAAGAGCCTCCATACACTCAGCCAGAACACGGCCCGACGTCCATACATGCATCCGGCTCTCTCCCTTTCCCCACCGTACATATGTTTCAAGGTGAATTGCTTTTGCCGCATCCCGGAGAACAGACATATTGACAAGGTCCATTTTTTTCAATGAAACGGCACCTTTGTCATGCTCACCGCCTTTCACTATCCTTGTAAGAATAATAAGTTCAATAACTGCATCTCCAAGGGTTGCCAGAGCATCAAGGTGTGAATCTTCAGGAAGGCTCTGTTCCTTTGAGTAAGCAAGTCGTGTAAGGGCCCTGATAAGGAGAGTTTTATCCCTGAAAGAATACCCGGAAACCTGTTCCAGTTGTTCAGGAGATTGCACGGTTGTCATGAGGTATCAGTTACCAAACATCGCGGTAATTGAGCGTGCAGCCTGTTTTGCCCCGCCCATTGCAAGAATTACCGTTGCAGCTCCGGTAGTAACATCTCCGGCAGCAAAAATCTTCGGGTGAGATGTCCGGCCATCTTCCCCGGTCACGACATTACCTGCCCTGCCTTTTTCAACACCCTTAATCTGACTGACAAGGACTGGATTTGGACCCTGACCAATAGCCAGAATGACAATATCACAATCAAGCGTAAAAGTATCGCCTTCAACCGGTTCAGGGACAGGTCTGCCGCCGTTATCCAACTGGCACATCTTCATCCGGATACATTCAATTCCAGTGACTGATTGTTCACCAAGGATTTTTACCGGATTTGCACAGGTGAAAATTTCCACGCCTTCTTCTTTTGCATGGTGAACTTCGGCAGCCCGTGCAGGAAGGTCTTCTTCCCGGCGACGGTAGACAAGTGTAACTTTTGCTCCCATCCGTCGTGCGGTTCTTGCGGCATCCATCGCAACATTTCCGCCTCCCACTACAACAACCCGGCTCAGACGGGCGATAGGGGTATCATACTCCGGAAACCGTTCGGCATGCATGAGATTTACCCGGGTAAGGAACTCGTTTGCAGAATAAACCCCGCTCAGGTTTTCTCCCGGAATACCCATGAAATACGGAAGTCCGGCACCGGTTCCGAGCAGAACTGCATCAAATCCTTCAAGCTCGTCAGGGGAGACGGTTCTACCGACAAGATGGTTGAGTTTTAAGTCCACTCCCATTGCAAGAATGAGATCGATTTCAGCCTTTACCACGTCTTTAGGCAGACGAAAAGAAGGAATCCCGTATGTCAGAACTCCTCCGGGTGTATGAAGTGACTCAAACAATACCACATCATGCCCGTCTTTTGCAAGTTCTCCGGCTGCAACGATTCCGGCCGGACCTGATCCGATAACTGCTACACGCTTTCCGGTCTTAGGCTTTCTTGCCGGGACCGTTAGACCCTTGTTTCGTTCCTGGTCAGCAGCAAACCGTTCAAGTTGTCCGATCCGGATTGGAGTCTCTTTCTTCCCAAGAATACAGAGCTCTTCACACTGGGTTTCCTGGGGACATACCCTTCCGCAAATCGCAGGAAGGAGGTTTTGCTCCCGGATACTTGATGCCGCCCCTATAAAGTCACCATTGGCAATAAGTGCAATAAAAGCAGGAATATCAATATTAACCGGACAGCCATCAACGCATCCGGGTTTTTTACACTGAAGACAACGGGATGCTTCTTCGATTGCTTCCTCCTGTGAAAGACCCATATCGACTTCTTCAAAATCCTTCAGCCGGTCTGAAACACTGCGATCTCCCATCTTATTCATGCCTCCCACAGGTACACTGGTGTTCCTGCCATGTTGACAGGGCTTCCTTCTCATGTTCCATGTAATACCGCTGCCTCTGCATCAGGTTATCAAAATCAACCTCATGTGCATCAAACTCCGGACCATCAACACAGGCAAACTTGGTCTTTCCTCCGACAACACACCGGCATGACCCACACATCCCGGTCCCGTCGACCATGATCGGGTTTAATGAAACGAATGTTTTGATTCCCTTATCACGGGTCGCATTGGATGTGACTTTCATCATGATAGTCGGACCAATGATCCAGACCGCATTAACCTGTTCTTCGTCGATCTTTTTCTTTAAAAGATCTGCTGCAAATCCATGATGACCCTTTGAACCGTCGTCGGTTGCAATAAGGAGTTCATCACAAATCTCTGCCATCTCATCCTCAAGAATTAGGAAGTTGGCATTTCGTGCACCAAGAATACCAATAACCCGGTTTCCTGCTTCTTTGAGTGCCTTTGCAATCACTGGTGTGGAAGCAATTCCGACACCGCCACCGACAAGAACACAGGTTCCGTATTGTTTAATCTCACTGGGAGTCCCAAGTGGACCAGCAATATCACTGATTGAACCCCCTGCAGGAATTGCAGCAAGTGCATGCGTGGTTTTTCCAACGGCCATAAAGATTATACGGACCAGATCTCCGGAAATACAAGAAATAGTAAGGGGGATACGTTCTCCCTTTTCATCAGTCCGGATGATAACAAACTGACCGGCTTTTGCATTACGGGTGACATGAGGGGCGTTCACCCATATTTCGTACACATTTTCAGATAATTTGAGAGATTTTTCGATTATATACACCAGATGTCACATCCGGAAAAATTATTCGCGCCCTTATTTATTACCCTTCAAGCTTCTTTACTTTACGCACCCTCACTGCCACTCCACGTGAGGATCTAATCATCTCATCGGCACCCATTACTGCCCTTCCGGTTGTCATGGCCTTATCTCCGATGACAAGAACTTCATCACCCGGCCGGATTACCGGGTCTGCGTCCATAACACCGGGTGCAAGAATATCTCCCTGGGGCACAAAATCGTCGATATACACCCGGTATCCGGTTTCAAGCAGGGACCACCCGTCAAAGGTTGGTCTCATGAGCCCATGAGATGGATCGGTTGAAAATAAGAGATTCCGGCCCCTTTTAACTACCTGTTCCGGATATGAACCTTTGACCTCAAGATTTGGAGCTTTAAGATCATATCCGAACTGGAACGAGATCATCCCCCGTACCAGGTGGGATTTTATCTTTCTCTCTCCGCTAAGTGCTTGGCTGAGCGCAGAAAGTGATTCATGATCGGTCGGCCGTTCACTCTGGCATGTGCACTCAAGTTCAAATCCGGCTTTATCAGCTGCATCCTGGGCAATTAACCGGGCATCTCCATCAAGATGCGCAATCACCCGCCTGTACGGATGGCGAGTGAAATACCGGACAAGGGTTTCTGTTATCTGGTACCGTTCTTCATGGTCCCAGTATCCGGTTACCGGCACATCGTAGGCTGCAGCAGGATATGCAAGTTCAACATCTCTCGGGACAAGTCCAAGAGGAGAGGTCATAATAAGTTCATGTGCTCTCCGGCCTATGGCCTGACTGAATTTCCGATGGGACTGAGAGAGGGAATATGGTTTTTTTGCCGAACATGGGATAAGGACCGCAACATCAGTAACCGGAGGAATGTACCGGTCTACGAGCCGGTCTGCAAACCTCTTTACCTCAACTCGGTGAATACTGTCCCCGGACGTTGCATAAAACGGACCACTCCTTGATACCGGCGTATACTGTTCCATCCGTTCTGACCGTTCCAGGTGCCTCATAATAGAGACAAATTCAGGTTTTGTACGGCACCGGCCGTCAAGATATTCCCGGAATGTCCCATCCCGGATTCTCCTGCTAATATGTGCAAGTTCCTGTTGTAAGGCTATCCGGTTATGTTCCAGAAGGTTTCCGGAGGAACATCCATTGCATGAACAAAGACCTTCTTCCATTACTTTTTCCGGATACCGCCCATCAGGAAGACAGAAAATGCCCTGTGCAGTTGCCAGGTCCACGGCAATAAAATCAAAGAGATCAAATCCGGCATGAACCAGAATTGCCGCATTTTCCGGAAGGGCCGCTCCGGGAAGATACCAGCAGGTATCCGGAGGAATGGTACTTTTCAGGGTATCCAGAAACGAGCAAAGATCCCGTGGCCGGGTCAGAAGTGTGTGCCAGTTCGGGGTAATAACGGTGGTTCCGGATGGTACTTCATTATCAGCCCGGATATGAAGAGGCACCGGTTCTTCTCCATCCCGGACCAGGTACCGGTCAACAAATTCCTTGTCTTCTAATACCGGAATATTCGTTAAATCTCTTTTCGAGATGGCAGGGAAGAGATCTGTGGTCTGATATGCTGCTGGGAATATAAAGGTGTCTTCCCCGACTCCAAACCGCCCGTACCGTGCTGTTCCGTCACGACTTAAAATTTCAACTCCTTTCATCCTCTACCTCCACTGTTGGTAAGATTTGACGTATCAGATCCATCCATACCGGACGACACCGGATGGTAAACCGGGTGTCAGGATTTCCCTCCATCAGTTTTGCAATACCCATGCAGCCGGTCCGGACCATGGCCTCGTCAAAATCAGGGATCTCACTCTGTCCGATTGGAAATGTCTCGGTCAGTTCGGCAGGAAATGGACCAAACGGAGGTTTAAAGAAAAACACCGAGTCAAATCCTTCGGTCTGTTTCTTTTTGATATGCCTGCTAAAACTGATAAGGGCAGTATCTCCGGCAGAAAGTCTCCCGACCATCTGTTGATACCTGACAACTTCTGTTCTTTTGCAGCTCTCATCACCCCGGTAAAAGAACCGGCGTTTGGTCTCCCTATCCTTTGCCGTGAGTTCTTCATTGTATCCAAGAAGGGTCCGGTATCCACGAAGCAGGGCCGGATGACTGCGACACCGCTCATCGACCAGTTCCCAGAGCACCCCATCACGAATCGCCTGCCTGACACGGTTTATCTCCGCAAGTGTTACCCGGAGGTTGTGCATGGCAAGCAGCCGTTCCCGATCCGGAGATTCATTGAGTTCTTTTGCTGTATGGCCTTCACAGACCGGACAGGGACAAGGCAGATAAGTCATTTCATTGAGGTGATAACTGCCGTGAGTAGTCATGTACCGTCCGTCTTTTGCATAGAGTGCATATGCAGCGGAATCAAAGAGATCGCACCCCATCGCCACCGCAAGAGCGAACATCGAAGGATGTCCGGCCCCAAAGAGGTGAACACAGACTGAGGGTGAAAGCCCGCGTTTTGCTGCCATGACCACCTGAACCAGTTCAGCATACCGGTATGCTTCCATCAGGGGAACAACAGCACCTATAGGACAGAATTTGAACCCCTCTTCAGAAAGTTTTCGCCCGGTCTGTTCCCGGAGGTCAAGGTTCAGTCCGCCCTGGACCGGAGCGGCCAGAGTGTGATGCTCATGGTCAGCAAGTCCTTTTGCTTCCATGATCCGGTCCATGGTGATGGCGAGTTCCTGCTCTACCTGTTCACGTGGTGTATCCGGATGAGTCGGGATATCCAGCGGGACAATAATATCACTTTTTATCGCCTGCTGAAATGCAAGGGTCTGTGCATTCGTTATCTCAACCTCGCCATAGACTGAAAGCTGAAATGATCCGGAATCGGTCATGATTACCCCGTCAAAATCAAGGGTTTTTGCAAGACCATCGGTGAGGGCACGCTCCCGGAACTCTTCAGACCGGGAGAAGATATACGCATTGGTGATTACTGCTTCTACTCCCATCTTCTGCATTTCCGCAGGAGTTATAAGGTTCAGATGGGGATTAATTACTGGAAGCAGGGTAGGGGTCTTTACCGTTTTTCCCTGTCCGGAGAGCTTCCCGATTCTTCCGGCGATGTCTTTTTCTAAAATTTCAAAAGATAGAGTCATATATGAGGTTTTCCTGATAGGATGGCTGGCATATTGTGTAATTCTCCAAATAATACAAAGGTATCAGAGTATTAATCGTTATTACTGATCTGGCAGTTACATATTAATTGTGAGCTTCAATAGATTGGTCTTTCGTTGATGGGAGAAATTAATACAAATATTTTTTCCGTTTTCTATCGGAAAAAATTCATTTTTACATTTTAAATGTATGATTCGAAGCATGAAATATACCGTTATGATTAGAAAAGATGAGAAAACGATTTTTAAATTAAATAGAATAGGAAAAATTTGGTTTTACCAGGAAAAATATCCAAGTTTATATTATGAGAAGAGGATGAATCATCTATCTCTCTTTTTTTGGCGCTCAAGAAGGGACTTAAGAACCATTTCGCGGTCGGTCGGCAACCATTGGTGTCGTTCTTTTGTATAATCGCCAGATCCGTGATCAAAACTTGAAATAAATCTGGCCATATCAATAGGACCAAGAGCCTTCGATAATGCTTCTATCCCTTCTCGTCGTATTTCACTAATAGTCTTCATAATTCACCTCCATGAACCAATTCACAGGATTGAAAACATTTAATCCAGATTGCGGATTTTTATGCATTACATTTATTATATGATCATCAGTTGTCAAAAAAGTTGCATTGGCAATCCTGGCACATGCACAATGAAGAGCATCAAAAAGATGCATGCCTAATTGCTCAAAAACATTCGCTTGAGTGATAATATCTGAATCTATTGGAATATATTCTTTGATTAGTGCAATATAATTAGAAACTGCCGTTTTTCGCTCGTTTTCCAAAATGTAAGATATCTCTTCATCAATAACAACACTTCCAATTAATGTGTGTTTTCCATTCTTACATAAATCAAGAATAGCTAATACTACATCTGCTTCAAGGCTTACTCGCTCATGAGTTTTATTATCAAATGGTCTGCAATAACAACAGACATCTAAATATACTCTCATATTAACACGTCTTCGAAAGAGGTGGCCCTTTTCTTTAATCTCATTGTTATCTATTCTATTCGCTAATAATCCCACCTTTTTCGTTACTTGGTAGTGGAACCCTCACTCTCGTCATATACCTCTCTTCCTTCTTCCTCTCCTCCTCCAATCCTCCGCGAAAAATTCCAGGGATCATCCATACTTCTTGAGTACGGGTGCTGGCCTCTTATACTGTCATGAGTACCGGATATCATCGCCCATTCTCGGGCTTGTATCGGGCGTTCCCTGCAATCCCTCCAATACCACTGATAATTGGTGCGGTAGTACTGAGCATCCTTCGATCAGACCTGACAATTACCATGACAATTCATATACAGGTAGTTAAAAAGGGAACCGGAACGATAGAATCCGGCCAGATAACTACAAGTCGATTCTCCTCCTACATTTTTTTAAATATAGTTCTTATGGATAGAGATTATTCTATTACAAAGTAAATTTACCACAAAATTCAATGAAAGACAAGCATACCGGTTGAATTCCCTGAAAGACGACATTGACCATTTTACATATTACCAGTAAATTACCAAGCCACCGGTTATTTTTTCCTGGGGACCAGTGTTCGGTTTATATTCCGGAAATATTTCCAATGCAAAACCAGATGAATGATTATCAATCCGGCGAAGATAAAACTGGAAAAATCATGCATGTGCACCCATTGGTCGCGAGAGATATCCAAAAATGTCCGATATCCGCCCCTTCCTCCTCCGGATGGAAGGAAGAAGTACAGCACAATTCCAGAAATTAGTGACGGAATAAAAAAACCAGGGCAAAAAGATCGATTATTGCATTAATGGTAATGCGTTTCATAACTCCTCTTTGTTTATTGCAGACAAAAAATTATCCTTCCGGAATAACCCACAATAACAAGAATTTTTTGCCTGTTTATCAGGAATGCTTACTTTACAATCATAACCGGACAGGAGGCAGCCTGGATAATCTTCTGGCTTACACTTCCCATAAGAACGCCTTTTATTGCTCCAAGACCCCGGGTGCCAAGGATAATAAGATCAGCTTGTTCTTTCTTTGCAATCTCCACGACTTCAGTTGATGGATCACCAATCGCGACTTTCAGATGATAATCTATCCCGGCCTGGGTTAATGCATCTATTGTTCTGGTCATTGCTTTCTTTGCGTCTTCCTCAAGAAGGTTATATACATTAATTATTCTTTGGAACAATGAACCATTTTATAGATCTCTTCAGATATGAAGACGGACCGAAAAAAATCGAGATAGATTTCTCAAACTCTCACATATGGGACCAGTCCGCAGTCATGGGAATCGCCAGGGTGATTGATCAGTTTCAGGCACAGGGAAGATCGGTTTTTGTAACCGGACTCAATGAAGAGAGTCAAACCACCCTTGACCGGGGATTACATAAAAAAAAGTGACAGGGTTCACCTAAAACCGCTCATTTTTTGATTATACCTTTTGGTGTAGCATGATGGAAAACCGATTTCTCACCGTTTTCTTCCCATCTTCACATCCTGGGTGATGACAAGTCCGTGTTCCACCAATTGTTCCACTTCGTCAACAATACTCAAAATCCGATCTTTTGTATCCACTACATCAATGACAATCGGAAGGTCCATTGAAAAGTTCAGGACATCGACGGTATGGATGGTTTTTTCATGTCCATATCCAATCATCCCCCGAAATACCGTACATCCCGGAAATCCCCTCGCCTTAAACATCTCTACCAGATATTTATATGCAGGTTTTTTCCCGATTTTTGCTGATTCTGCAATGTATACCCGTAATAACATACCATCTGAAAACATTATGCACCTCTAAATAGTAACAAAATGAGTAAATAACTAATAAAAACCCCTGCAAGACTTCCAATAAGATTTATTCCAATGTTGAGCATCATTGTCCGAAATTCATGATCTTCAATCATCCGGAATGTCTCAAAGGAAAATGTTGAGAATGTGGTAAAACCACCGAACATTCCAACATCCAAAAGATAATAAATATCGCCGGGTGAACGGGAGAAAAACACACATCCAAAGAGAAAACTACCAAGAATATTAACCATGGCGGTACCAAGAGGAATATTCCGGAAGGGTCTGATTTTTGAGAGTTCAAACCGGAGCATGGAGCCTATTGCCCCACCAATTCCCACAAGAATTACATGTTCCATGATGCCACTCCCCGGAGGATAATGTCACGTCCCAGGTACACTCCAAGCAGACCACATATGATATTTGCTGTAATAAACATCAGGCCAAAAACAGGTCCGGCTTCAATACTCTGGGTTGCAAAGGCTGAAAAGGTAGTAAATGACCCGCACATCCCGGCTCCGAGAAGAAGTCGTGAATTCCGGCTAAACGACCCGAAATAAATTGACTCGTACATAAGAATGCCAATAGCGACACAACCTATGACGTTTACAATAAAAGTCCCAATGAGAGAAGGAATACATTCATTAACCTGATACCGGGCAATTGAACCGATACACCCGCCAATACCGACAAGGATACTTTCAGACGGGGTGAATTTCATTTCATAATTCCTCTGATTTCATAGAACGATACAATCACTCACTATCTATCCACCATCTTCGGTGTTCACGGTGAAAACCGGATTACCTTGGTTCCAATTATCACTTTTTTCAGGATGTGTTTTACCTTTTTGAAAGTACGAAATTATGAAGTTGTTCCATAAAATCACTTAAAAAGCCAGGCCAATAAAATTGCTCATCCACTATTGAAAATACGTACGGATGACTCATTTTTTCAAAATATCAAACAATAAAAAAACTATTTCTTTTTGTGAAATCTGAGTCCTTGATGACCATGTTTTCGAAGCACCTTCCTGACAGATATTACCCGGCATGTTGGTTCATAAATATGGTCATACATATGAGTGTGTTCAGATGAAGTGGTTAAAGAAACGGGTTTATCAGTCCGATTGTGATAGGTTTCGATAGCTTCCAGCGTCCTTCTGGCCTCCGCCCTTACATCGGGTTCTTTCTCAATCCGGATACGTTCACGGATATCAGGAATTGCATCTTTCCACTTCATCCATTTGAGATTTTTTAAAGCCACCAGACGATACCTTCGCATGGGGTGGTCCAGGTACCGGACCATGAGTTCTCCATACTTCTGCTCGGTACAGAACTTATCAGTACTTCCACATTTCGGACACCGATCTGTTGGGTTCGGGCTGGCGTGCCAACAATGGATACAAAAATATGTTACCATATTTAGTCCTGAATCATCAATCGGCAGAATTATTCCGGGAAACAGATGTATTTCTGATTAGATAGTTCCCGGGATATTAAATACTAATCAGTATGGTATTCTCACCTTGTCATCTTCCAAATCCCGATATTTCTCCCCGGTCTCGGTCCATTTACACCATGGACAACAAGCCACACCAACATTCTTTGATCGGTTCAAACGATCATAGGGCCGTTCATACCCATATAAATCAGACCCGCAACAAGGACATTTTACCATAATTAATCACTCTGATACATTTTTCCTGTTCTTCTTAATAATTGAGGACATTTCTGGATTCAGAAAGCCGGTCAGTAATCTTCTCTGCAATCTCATTTCTGTAACGGAGAGTTGTATCCACCCCTCCTTTTGTAACATCAATAATCCTAATCATGACTGATTCAAATTCGCTGATGAACCTGAGTGTTCCACTCCGGTAATGGTTCCGAGTGACATGAGATATGGACCGCTGATACTCCGGGCTCCTTCGTAGATAATGTCACCACAAAGTGCAACAATCCCAAGAATAAAGACAATCCGGTATGCAGTCTATGACCTTGGATTATCCGGAGTCATTAAGGAGAATATTCAGGGATAGTATATGAGATTAATGGAATTTGGAACATTTGATTGTAGATTCATAACGGATTGTTTCCAATTATGAGAGGCATCTCAAATGTGCTGCTGCCACCAAATATGGACCGGATTTATCTCTTCACTGGAAGAACACTATTGCCCTATCTTTTTTCAATCGATACTTTATATCCCTTTTATAATGAGACCTTTAAAACCCGTTATAAAAAGAAGATTTCGTGGAAATATTTCAAAATAACCCCCATATAGGCGTATTTTTTCCTATGAATAACCTAATAGAAATAATCAGCGTATTTTCATAAAAAAAGAGCGTATCGAACTTATTTACGGAGTGAAATTTCGGTAAACCATCAAGCATAATTATATTAATTAATTTTTATGAGAATACATCAAACGGTTCTTATGAACCCAAAGACAACAAAATCTAATAAGATTACATAGCATCCACTAATAACAATGCAAAAAAACCTCACCATCGAATGGCAACATATCGGGAAAAATATATCAACAACCTGCGTTCGGTGTAATGCAACTGGCATAACATTATTACAGGTCATAGAGGACTTAAAACCTGAATTAATGAAAAATGATGTACATATTGCATTTAAAGAAACCGTATTATCGAATGATCAATTGCCAGAATCCAATCGGATCATCATTAACGGAAAAGCTCTCGAAGATTACCTGAAGAATGCCAGGGTAATCCAGACGCCCTGCCAGTCCTGTGCCTGTATCGTTAACAACGAAACTGCAGAATGCAGAGCTATTGAAATATCAGATGAATTATATGAGTCAATTCCGGCAGAAATTATCCATAATGTACTCATCAGGATTATTAGGGGAGACGAATCTTCGTCCGATTCCAAAGGATCGTGTTGTTGTCAATAAAAATATACGACCAGTAACCCTTTTTTTCCGGACATTTATTTTCATCAAGGTGACACCCAATATTCTCTGACACCTGTGTAAGGTCTCCCCAAACCTCCGGATTGAAGTCAGGTCAGAATAATGAACCCGGAACCGTCATCCCTTTTCGGAGGAATACCATTGTGATATCCTGATGACAAAAATTGGAAGTGTACATATCACAATGAAAACTGGAAAAAACAACCTCGTCAACGAGTGGTGAAATATTTGGGGCTTGGAGGATTCATTCGGATGGAAACCCGACCGGTATTGTCCATGGCTTACTATTTCAATCTTCACTCAGATAATACCGACTATTTGCAGGAGTTTTAATATATTTCGAGGTATTACTTACAGAACGAGAAATCCGCCAGGATCTACATTCTCATCAATCCACCGGATAATCTCATCGCGAATAATCCGGAATATTGCCAGTTTTTCATCATCCGAACCCATGAATGAGGATGGATCAGTAAATCCCTGATGAATGGTTTTTTTCGCTCCGGGAAAGACAGGACAGACGGATTTTGCTCCATCACAGACCGTTACAACGATATCGATATCAGTATCGAAAAATTCAAGGAGTGGTTTTGATCGATGATTTGAAATGTCAATTCCAATTTCATCCATTACCTTAATGGCAAGAGGATGAACGCTGGTTACTTCTGTTCCTGCGCTATATGCAGAATATCTTTCTCCATACCGGTTTTTAAGATACCCTTCAGCTATCTGTGATCGGGCAGAGTTATGGGTACAAATAAACAAAACAATCGGTTTATTCATGATATTAGTATCCTTAAATATCCGTTATAACAATTTGAGGATTTTCTCTATATTCTCTATAGGTACTACACCTCCATCGAAATATTGAACTTCTTATCAGGGAGATAAGTTGTACAATGAAAAAGGCCGCTTGCAGTACGAATTGTACAGACCCTGCAATTCCAGCCAAAATACCTCCGGAAGTTCTCGAACCTCTAATGACAATAGGCGGACTTGAAGGGCTTTCAAGCCTTACTATGCCCCGTGATGTAATAATAAAAAATGTTTCTCTCTTTAAAGCTCTTTCGGATCCATTCCGGATAAAAATACTCTCAATGCTCTCAGTACAACCGTTATGTGTCTGTATCATCCGGGAATTGCTTGAAATATCTGATACCAGACTTTCATACCACCTGAAAAAATTAAGTTCGATGGGACTCATTGAAGGCACATCCCAGGGGAACTGGATCATATATGAATTAACCGATCTCGGAGTGAAGGCTCTGTCCTTGTGCTCTGAAGAGAAAAAAACAAAAGGAAAGAGATAACTTTTCATTTCAGAAAAATTTACTCTTTTACATAAAACCACTAAACCCTTGAAGAGATGAAATTAAAAATTCTTTGCCTTGCCATTTGTATCCTCCTCGTCGTCCCAATCCAGGCAGAAAAACCTAGTGGAAATATTTCGGGCTCTGATCCCCTTTTGCCCCCTAATATTGCTACACTCTATCTGGATCCGGATTCATATCTAGGACAGACAATAATCATGAAAGGAATCGTTGCAACATCTTATCCAAAGGAACACAGGTTCATTCTCTCCGATTCTATGGGATGTGCAAGTTGTCAGGCTGCAAGAAAAAATTCTGAAACCCTTAACGTCATCTTTTCCGGAGAAATACCTGACAAGAGAGAGATTGTATTAGTATCCGGAAAATTGACCCGGGGAGAAGACGATACCTTTTCAATCAATGCTACATCGGTGAAAAAGTAATTTTTTTCTGAAAATACCCGATTCAAAACTCTCGTATCACCAGAATTTTTTGAAGAGTGTAGGTTTAAGTTAACAAGAACTACAAAGTAACTGGATTCACCACTATTTTTCGGAAAATATCGATTTTTAAAAGTTATCACTCTAAAATCGAACATACTGGAGATACTGAATAACGTAGAGAACTTTAAGTACTCATAAAGTTCAAATGATTTTGAATCACCTTTGTGATACATTATGAATGCTACACAACAGACATCAACAAAATCTTCACAAAAATCTAAGGGCCTTGGTTTTTTTGAAAAGTATCTGACCGTCTGGGTATTGATCTGTATCGCTCTTGGAATACTTCTTGGACGGTATGCTCCCGAAGTTGCAACATATCTTGATAGTCTATCCATATACATCGGAGAAGCCCCAGTTATCTCAATTCCTATAGCTATCTGTCTTTTTTTTATGATGTACCCCATCATGGTAAAGATAGATTTTTCTTGAGTCCTGAAAGCGGGAAAAAACATCAAACCTGTAAGTCTGACCCTCTTTGTAAATTGGGCAATTAAACCATTTACCATGTATATCATTGCCACATTTTTCCTGGGTTACCTCTTTCTTCAGTTCATCGGACCTGATGCAGTAGACCTTGTAAAGATGCCATTTGGTGTAGATCTTCCGGTTGGGACTTCTTATGGAGAGGGAACAATTGTTCGGGAAAACGGGGTTAAAATGCTTGAAATTCCTCTTTGGAGAAGTTACCTCGCCGGATGTATTCTTCTTGGCATCGCTCCATGCACGGCCATGGTTTTGGTCTGGGGATACCTAGCTAAAGGAAATGACAGGCATACTCTGGTCATGGTTGCGATTAACTCCCTTTCAATGCTCTTATTGTATGGTCCACTCGGAGGATTTCTTCTCGGCGTCGGACAACTGCCCGTTCCTTGGGAAGCATTAGCATTATCAATCGCAATATATGTCGCTCTTCCCCTTTTCTGTGGATATTTTTCCAGGATTCTTCTTATCCGGTATAAAGGAGAGGAATGGTTCAAAACTAAGTTCATGCACTTTCTGACACCGGTGACAATAATCGCACTATTAGTTACGTTGATTTTACTTTTCAGCTTTAAGGGTGAAGTGATCCTAAAGGATCCCCTGACTATTATCTGGATTGCGATCCCACTGTTTATTCAGACATTACTCATCTTTTTCCATGAAAAACCGGATCCATTAAGAGGGTAAAACCCTCAAATCGGATCAGGATCTGGTTTCTTCATCTCTTTTATCGTGTCAGATAACAGTTTTAAGGCCTCTTCTAGGGTATATGCGACAGGAATACGGACATTATGGTATTTCACTTGCTTTTTAGGTTGAGCATAGACATCGACATATGTTTCATCATTTACAACCTTGATTCCCGCTGACGCATAACGATAAATCCCCTCATTCTCTTTTAATTCTTCTAACT